>DATEKC010000236.1:0-6291 GCA_035277665.1 Terriglobia bacterium | reverse complement strand
GAAAGAACCTCACCGGGGCGGTGCCGCCAGACCTCTGGAAACAGGATTGGTGGTACCGGACCGTCTTTGATGCTCCGCAATCCGAAGTTTACTCACTGCTTTTCGACGGAATTAATTACCGCGCTGACATCTGGCTAAATGGCCATCTTGTCGCAGACAAGCAACATGTGGTCGGAATGTACAACAGCTTTGAGTTCATTGTTACTCAACACATCAAGCCGAACCAGAAGAACGTACTGGCTATCAAAGTGACTCCGGAACAGAAACTTCCGAATATCGACGGCGTGGAGCTTGCGGACAGCTGGCTGGACTGGATCAATTGGAAATATATTGGTTATCAGGATCCCAAGCGGCACATCGATATTTCTTTTGTGCCCGACCGCAACGCCGGAGTCTGGAAAAAAGTGTTTCTCTGTACGACGGGCAAGGTCATGATCCGCCATCCCTATGTTGTGACGGACCTTCCGCTCTCCGAAACCAGCCCCGCTCAACTGACTGTGTATTGCGACCTTACGAACTGCGCTTCCACCCCGGTTTCCGGAACTCTTCAGGGTGAAATCTCTCGCTCCGGCAAGCCTGCAATTCATTTCCAACAGAAGGTGAGCCTTGCTGCAAATCAAACAAAAGAGGTGGCCTTCACACCGGAATCCTACTCCCAACTCTTGGTTCATAATCCTGAGCTTTGGTGGCCTTACCAGTGGGGCGAACCTGCACTTTATCACTTGAATCTTGAGTTCAAGCATAACGATGGCATATCGGATTCATCAACCATCGACTTTGGTATCCGCAAAGTCACGCAACACCGGGACTCAGACAACGATTTCCCCAAGGTAGGCACAGGCGGCAATTTTTATCTGAAGGTCAACGGGAAAAACTTCCTGCTGCGCGGGGGCTGCTACGCACCCGATTTGCTGTTCAAGACTGACTCCGGCCGCGACAGCGCCATTGCCACTTATGCCAAAGATATGGGAATGAATATGCTCCGCTGGGAGTTGAAAATTGCAGACGACACTATGCTCGACCTCGCCGATCACGAGGGCATGCCGGTGATGCAGGGCTGGATGTGTTGCATGCAATGGGAAAAATGGAACCAGTGGGATGCAGAAGATCATTGGGTGGCGCTCGCCAGCCTTCGCGCGCGGATTCGGAATCTTCGCCACCACCCGGCGGCATTCATCTGGGCGGACGGAAGCGACGGACTTCCGCCAGAGTCCATACGTAATGAGTACCACCGGATTCTGAAAGAACTGCATTGGCAGAACGCAGTGGTCGATACCGTGTCCAACTTCAAGAAAGACGCCCAGGGCCACACAATCTGGGATGGGATCCACATGCTGGGGCCCTACTCATGGCGACCTCCTTCCTACTGGTTCGATCCTCAGTATCCCGCCAGCCAGGGATCATGCGCCGAACAGGGTGATAACGAATCAATCCCACCGTTTGAAAGTCTGAGAAAATTCATCCCCGAGGACAAGCTCTGGCCGATCAATGACTACTGGTTCTACCATTCCGGCGCCAACCGCGGGAATAGCACCCTCGAGACCATCCAGAAGGTTATTGAAAAACGATATGGCCCGCCCTCAGGCGCTGAAGACTTCTGCAGAAAGGCCCAACTGGCCCATTATGAGAACACGCGGGCGCAATTCGAAGACTTCGCCGCCAATCCCTGGGCAACCCACAAAATGACGCTTTATTGGATGCTCGATAGTCAGTGGCCATCATTTTTTGGACATTTGATCGATGCTTACCTTAAGCCCGGAGGCGCGTACTTTGGGGCGAAAAAGGGCATGCACCCACTGAGTATCGTTTTTGATTACTATGCCACGAGCGACCGGAAAACAGCTCACATTTACCTCGTGAATCAGACACTCAAAACACATCGAGGGCTGAAGGCGCGAATTCGGTATTACAGTCTGGACGGCAGCACGAAATTCTCCAGAGAATTACCCGGCCTGAATATCGGGCCGCTAGGGCGCGAATGCGTGCTTTCCATTCCGCGAATTCACGGCGTCAGCCCGACTTATTTTGTTCGCTGCCAGCTTGCCAACGCCTCTGGTGCTTTGGTCGTTGACAACGTATATTGGCAATCCACAACTGACGATGATTTGGGTGGCCCGGAGAATGACAGAGCGTTCATTCTGAACCAAGTGAGCTGGGCCGACTTTACCGCTCTTAATACGATGCCGAAAGCAGCAGTTGCCATCTCCGGTGCGTTGACCCACGTGGGCGGCCAATCGAAGGCCGCGCTCACGCTAAGAAACGACTCCAGCCACATCGCCTTCTTTATGCGCGCGGAAGTGGTGAAAGGCTCTCGCGGCGATGAGGTGCTGCCTATAACCTATGAAGACAACTACATCACTCTCTTTCCAGGAGAGTCGAGAACACTTGGGGCCAGGTTCAAGACAGTAGATTTGGGCGGTCAAGAGCCCCATTTCAGAGTGGAGGGCTACAATGTGAGCCAGCAGGTGGCGCCATTCGAATAAACAGAATCAGGCCCGGCGCACTGCGACTTTCGGACTTAGGGCGCCGCTTGGCTTATGAAAAGACCTGGTAGTTTAATGCAGCGCGACCTCAGTTTAAGGGTCTGATCAGGAGAGAAGACTCAGCCGAACTTCACAATCTGCTGGGCGAGGTGGAAGAGAGAAACGGTCACTACCTGGCGTCCACCAACGAGCATCCGCGTGTGGCGCGCAACAGTAACGCGAGGTCAAACAATGCTCGCCTGGATATCACCTGTTTCCGATGGAGTGCTGGAATCCGGAGGTTCGATTTTGCGCGGGCTCACCTGACCGGCAAGAAGCTTAGCAGTCGGCCCTTTGGGGACGTTTACACTTTGAATTTGAAGTAGGGCAAGTAAATCCATGCGGCCATTATTTTTTCCGAACATGCGCCAATTGAGTCCTCTCGGCGTCACAGAAGCCATCTCCTGCAACCGGCGGGATTTTCTAGGGGTTGTTACGGGAGCTACGGCGACAGCAAGCCTGTTTGCGCTTTCGTCCGGCAAATCCTTGGCCTCTCCCAGGAGGTCAAAACGGAAAGCCGTCGTCGTAACTTTTGGAGGAGGGTGCCGGGACGAGGAGACCTTCATGCCGGAAGGCCAGGAAAACATACCGCACCTTCTGAAAGAACTCATTCCTCAATCTACCTTTTTCACGCGAGTGATCAACCGTGGCATTCTGGGGCACTATGTCGCGACGGCAAGTCTGGCGACAGGCGTCTATGAAACCTTTGACAACTTTGCAGCGGTGCCTCCTGATCACCCGACGATTTTCGAGTATTTTCGCAGGGACCTGAAGCGTCCGTTCGATGACGCATGGGTTGTAGCGCCTGCCAACGGCTTCAACCGGATTGGTGGCAGCAACGCGCGTCTTTTCGGTCCGAACTTTGCAGCCAACGTCATTCTTCCCAAGCGTTTGCTGAAAAAGGCTCTTTCCTCAACCAGCGATGCAAGATACGAACACCTGCTGGTGGACAATTATGAGACTCCCCTGCTGGCGCCCGAAGTCAGTGGAAATAGAATCGACCTTCATCTGTTTTCGCATCTGATGAAGCTTTCAGTTTCAGATTTTGTAGCCCACGCCCTGACTCTTTCAAGCCCGGATGAGCTTTCGGTATACATTGCCCGCCAGTTGATGCGGCGATATGCTCCCAGCCTGCTGTGGATTACGCTGCATGATATGGACGTCGCACATTCAGGCTCCTATTCGCTGTATATCGAAGGAATCCAGCGCACAGACCGGCTTTGCGCTGAAGTCTGGCAGGAGATTCAGCAACAGCCCGAATATGCTGGAAAGACAACATTGATTATTCTGCCGGACTTCGGTCGCGACTCTGATCTTGATGCTGGCGGTAACGGCTTTCAGCACCACCGCACGGGCGACGCGCTTTCCCGCACAACCTGGATGATGGCGCTCGGTCCCGGGATACGCCAAAATACCGTGGTGGAGCGGGCCGTCGAACCGGTGGACCTTGTGCCGACGCTCGGCGCGATACTTGGCTTTTCGCCCACGGTGGGAGCAGGCAGACCTCTGGCGGAGGTTACGTAAGCGCCATGCTACCTTCTGAGATCAAAGCCAGCCAGTTTAAGAACTACCCGCCGCAGGCCAGGCTGGTAGCGACGAGCCACATTGAACTGATTCGAAAACTTCCGCTGGCCTTTGCTCCACTCATCCTCCAGCAGCTCGAACAGTACGACTGGAAATTTCCGGCCGAACGGCGTGAAATTGACCACCAGCTTTCGTACCTGTCTTCGCTTTCCGAACCTGAAATGAGCGGTCTGCTGTCTAATTTTGAACAACTGAAACTTTCGCCCCAGCTTGAGCAATTTGACTGGGTCAATTCGCCTGGCAGTTTCTCCGAGCAACTCTCTGCTTACCTCTGGGCTACCCACCAGATTGACAGATTCCGCGCCGCCGCAGAAGTTTTTATGGAGAAAGTCAATGCCTCACTGCCGCCCGAGCAGCTTGCAGCGCCAAGGCTGGGAATTGTCGTCATCGGGAAAGGTGTGAAAGCGACTCAATATACCCTGTTCCGCAAGCTCCGCCCATACGGAACGCATTTCACGAGAGTGGATCCTTCCAATGGGCTTCGCATCCTGCTGGGAATCGCTGCAGAGCGCGCGGCAGCCCACCCACTCCAGTTTGGCCATTGGTATATCGATGGCGGTCAGGCGGAGACGCTTCCGAACAACAATCTCATCTCGATTTCCTACACGGCTCTGGAACCCGCTCGAGAGGCGATTCTGCAGAGGATCACCAAAGCGATCCGTGGAGGCATCGGCGGCCCCGAAGCGTTGACCAGCATGCTCTTCAAACTCAGGCCGGAGCAGGTGGGCCTGAGCGCGAAGCCCGAGGACGAAATCCTGGGCCATCTTGAAACCAATATTTTTACCCAAGGCCAGGGCACGCAGATATTCAGTACCACCTTTGTGCAATGGACGGCTCGTGAAGTGTTGCGTCGGG
The DNA here is from genome assembly GCA_035277665.1 of Terriglobia bacterium. Taxonomy (GTDB): domain Bacteria; phylum Acidobacteriota; class Terriglobia; order UBA7540; family UBA7540; genus SCRD01. The sequence goes on along the minus strand of DATEKC010000236.1, from coordinate 1,330 downwards.
TTCATCCGCTCACTCTTGTCGCGCGTTATACTCCCCGCCAGCGTCAGCGGCCGATGAGCGAACTTCTTTCCGGGAAGGACACCAACCCGGAACCCGATCCCATGGGGTCCTTGATCGACGCAGATATGGGAGCGTTTCTCACCTGGGTTGACCAGCAGCGGCTTACAGGAGCGGAGCAGGCGTCGTTTCTGGCCTGGTTCGAAGATCACAATGAAGCGATGGCCATCTCCCCGATCCTCCCCCGCAATACGGAATCTGACACACCCATTGACATGAATGGACTGCTCGCCCAGATGGGTTTGAAGGCAGCGGAGAACGGGAAACTTACTTTGCCGCGAGGGAGTCGGCCGTCTGCGTTGAATCCTGCCCAGGATAACTATGTGCTCGATAACCTTGACAACGATCTTGACTCGGTCGATTTCCTGAATGGGACTGACTACGGCACCTCCAGCTAGCTGATGATTTCCGCTTAAGGCGCAGGGACGCTGGCTCCCTGATGCCCAGCCAAACGTTGGTAGACCGAGAGTTCGTCCGCAGCCTTTTCTTTTTCTCCCAGGCGTTCATAATCCAGCGCGAGACGATAATGGGCGGTAGCCAGTCCGGGATTCACATGGAGGGCTGCCAGATATTCCGCGACGGCGCGAGCTGGCGCTTTTTGCTCATCGTAAACCATGCCGAGTTGCAGGTGCGCGTCTGCATCCTTGGGATCCAGCAAGACCGCCGTTTCGAATTCGCTTTGAGCGCCCGCGAGCTTTTCCGCGCTTCGGTGCATGCGGAAAGCTCGCCACAATGCGAGGCCATAAGCGTAATGGCCTCTGGCGTTTTCTGGATGACGCTTCGAAAACCGTTCCAGTAGCCTTTCCGCGGCCGGATCCTGCACGAATTGCAGCGTCTCAGCAAGCATGGCGATCGGCGCGGAATCGTCGGGCGCCAGCCGGGCGGCTTCCCCTAAAGCGACAGCGGACTCCGGGTATTTCCCCGCCCCATATAGCGAGAGGCCCAGCCCCATCCGCAGACGTTCCGAACGTGGATAAAGATCCGTCGCCTTCTCGAATACCTTTATGGACTCTGCGTAGTTCTGCTTCGCTAGCATCATGCGTCCCGCACGTTCCAGAGCCCCTTCGTCAGAACCTGCGAAGCCGCCGGACCTTTTGTTTCCTCCGATGTCACTGTGGGCGATTGATGGTTCCTCTGAAGAAAGGTACTGGTTAAGAATTTTAACGGCTTGCGCGGACGCGCCGTTGCTGTATCCCCCGCCTCCCGACGGATCCTTCAGTTCGCCCTGCTTGAAATCTGAATGATTGTAAAAACTGAAGGCGCCGAGCCCGTC
>DATEKC010000235.1:0-4998 GCA_035277665.1 Terriglobia bacterium | reverse complement strand
AAATGACGACAACCTGCTTCCCCTCCCCAGAAGCGGCAAGAAGATCGCCGTCATCGGGCCGCTCGCCGACGACCAGGCCAACCAGTTGGGTTCCTGGGTGGGGCGTGGCCAGGCCACCGACGTGATCACCCCTTTGCAGGGCATTGAGTCCAAGCTGCCGCAGGGCTCGGTGCTGCACGCGCGCGGCGTTGACATCTCCTCCCTGGAAGCGCAGGAGATTTCGGGAGCGACTGGAGCGGCGCCTGCTCCCCCCGGCGCAACCGGCGCGGCTGCTGCCGCTCGCGAAACCGGTCCGGCCACCATTGAACACGCGGTACAGGTGGCGCAACAGGCGGATGTGGTGGTCATGTTTTTGGGCGAACCCGGCGGTATGACCGGTGAAGCCAGTTCGCGAGCCTTCCTCGACCTTCCCGGAAAACAGGAGCAACTGTTGAAAGCGGTGGCCGCCACCGGCAAACCGGTGGTGCTGGTGCTGGAGAGCGGGCGTCCTCTGGATATCCGCTGGGCGGCGGACCATGTGCCCGCTATCATCCAGGCCTGGTATCCCGGAACCGAAGCGGGCAACGCCATCGCCGACGTGCTGTTCGGGTATGTGGCTCCCAGCGGCCGCCTGCCCGTCAGCTGGCCCCGTAGCGTGGGCCAGATTCCCGTTTACTACAACCACAAGAACACCGGCCGGCCCTCTTCCAAAGACCGCTGGCACACCGGCTACCTGGATGAGAGCAAGGATCCGCTGTTTCCCTTCGGCTACGGGCTCAGCTACACGACCTTTAGCTATAGCAATTTGACCGTGACCCCAAAAGTAACGCCCGACGGCGTCTTGCGCGTGCGCTTTACCGTGCAGAACACTGGCCAGGCTATCGCTACGGATGTGGTGCAGCTCTACATTCATGAACGGGTGGGCCCCACCTCGCCGCGCGTGCGCCAACTGAAGGGTATTGTCCGGGTTACGCTGCGGCCAGCGCAGAGCAAGACGGTGGTATTCGATGAGACGGCTGAGATGTTGGCGACCTATGATCCGAAAATGAAACGGGTGATACCTGCCGGCACTTATGACATCTGGGTGGCCCCCAACGCAGGGGCTAAAGGCGTTGCCGGCACCTTCCAGGTGGCGCCGAAATGACTGGGAAAGATGTTGGTTAAGACGCCGTCGCTTTTCCGAGAACCCTGATGTCGCCACTAAGCGCATACGCGCGACAGCCGGCCTGCGGCTTGGTAAACTGTAGGTACCGGCGCGCGCGCCCGTAGCTCAATTGGATAGAGCGCCAGCCTCCGGAGCTGTAGGTTGGGGGTTCGAGTCCCTCCGGGCGCGCCATTCCTCATTTTTCGCCCTCTCGAAGATAAGATCGAAGGGTTTTCTGTAGGCTGGAAAAAGACTTACGCCATCCGTGGCGCAGTTCGAAAGCACCATTCGGAGCAGCTTGCCCCGTTCTGCCGCATTCTGGCTAAGGTACAGAGAATAGGCCTTGTTCGCGAGTTCTAAAATGCGGTTGGCTGTCAGCAACCGGTCGGGACTGGCGGTCTGGAGGGCCTGCAGCGCGAGCTTGATCCCGTTCCCTTCTTCCTGCCATTCGGCATTCCTTTGCAACCAGAAGTCTTCGCTAATCTTGCCGTCCAGCTTGTCAACATAGGCCTGCTCAATCCGGCGCTGCACTGCAGAAAGACGCTGCTCCAGACGAATGCGCTGGGCTGCCCTTTCTTGCTGCGTTTGCTTGGAGTCCTGTATTAGCGAATTCTGCAGCTGGGCCAGAACATGGTCTGGAATTTGAATATGCTTGAGAATCTGGCCCAAATGTTCACCAAGGGCCTCTTCCCGCATATAGGGCAGACCACATTTACCGCGATATCCGGTGCAGTGGTAATAAACGTATTTTTCCTTCTTCATTTCTGCTGTTACGGCGCACTTGTCAAAGGCGCAGGTAAGTAATCCCGAAAAAGCAAACCCATGCTTTTGCTGTTTAGGGCGATTCCAACTATTTAAAATTTCCTGCGTTCTTTGAAAAATTAAAGGATCAATGAAAATTGCGTGCGTTCCGCGGTATTTCTTCCCTTCCCAAATAAAAAAGCCGTTGTAAAAAGGACTTCTTAACAGGCGGTGCAAATACCCCTTGGCCAGCTTCTTGCCAAATTCTGCCTGGATTTGCTTCCGCAAAGCGGCTAAAGAATATCTTCCGGTTGCATGGAGCTCAAAAATGCGTTTGGCCAGGGGGACATTTCGTGGATCCACCTCAATGGTGTGCTCAAGTTTGTTGTTTCTATACCCCAGGGGTGGCCGACTGGGATAAATGCCCTCCTCAGCTTTTTCCCGCATCCCCTTGCGCACTTCCTCCCGTAAATTATCAATGTAGTGGCGCGCAATCACGGTTTGCATTCCGTGAATCAGCTTGGCTTGAGAACGGGCATTCTTTTCAATGATTTGGCCTTCCTTGACTAGATGGATCTCGACTTCCAGGTCTTCCAGCGTCACGCAATCGCGGAAATTGCGGTAGAGCCGGTCGGTTTTTTCGACAATAACGCGGCGGCAGTTGGGATTCTGCTCAAAGAAACGCACCATTTCTCCAAATCGCTTCCGGCCAGTGGTTTTGGCGGTTTCGACATCTACAAATTCCTGCACAAGGGCCATTTCGTTTCGGGCTGCGTATTCGCGCAACACTTTCAGTTGTGCGGGGATGGAATATCCTTCCCGTTCCTGGTCCTTACTCGATACTCGGGCATAAAGAACTGCTTTTTTCATGTTTCCTCCCCGTCATCTTTATGTGCTTCTTCTTTATGTGCTTCTTTCTCCAACTCTTTCCTAATCCGCTCGATTTCCGCATCCAAAGCTTCAATCACTCTATCTCGGTCAGAGTCACGGAAGATAAAGCCCTGTTTATCCTCCAGACGTTCTCTCTGCCTCTTCAGGGCTTGCAAGCGGTTGAACAGGTAAATAGCGCGGGCAGGGCCATTGAATTCCGCCGCCACAGCCTCTTCTGACCAAATCATGTCCCAGAGCCGCTTGATACCTGTCTGCCCGCGAAAGAATATCTGAATTCCGCAATCCAGGCACGTGCAATAAGGTTTTCCCTTGCAGGAAATCTTAAGGTGCAAGCCCATATTGCACACCGGACAGGGAAATGGTTTTCCTTTAAAATCGTCAATTTCCATAACGTTATGTTGTGCCCCCTTCGGGCGAGGTTCGGTCCCATTCATCCAAAAGCAGAAAGAACTCCCGCAAGAGCGCCAAAGCATCCTGGCTAATCTCTGGATCTGGAGTAATCGCAGGAGTAGCCGGCGCAGATGGTGCGTTCTCCTGCGGCTCGGGAATAGAATGAGAAGACATTTGGTACCGGCTGGCGCCATCATAAGGGTGTGTCGCTCGAAACAGGCTCTGGGAGCTGATTTAGCTAATTTTCAATGTGCGGGTAAAGCGGGGGATTTGGGATTTTATTCGCGGGCACAACAGGAACATTGCGATGAATGCACGCAAGAAAACTTCGCAAGGACCCCTTGACAAGGTTTTGGAGAATGATCCGTGGGACCGCATCTCAGAGCTGGAGCATCAGGTTTCGGAATTGAGGAGAGATGTGGCGCTGCTAAAGCAGTTCTCGGGATGGCCCGTCTTTGCGGACGAAAGCGAAGAGCCGGAGCGCAGGAAAAAGCCGGGGCCGAAGGAAAAGATCAGTGACGAAGTTCTATTCCACTACCGCGACGGGTTGGTTCTCTGGCTGGAGCGCTTTTGGTCTTGGTTGGAGGACCGTCTTCTGGCGGCCAGCAGTATTGAGCAAGTAAGGACACTCTTTGAAGCGGTTGCTGAGGAGCCAGAATTAAGGCCAGAGTGGCAAAAGCGCCTGCTGGAGAACATCGCTGCCCTCCATGAATTTCTTGGCACCGAGCGCTTTGGGAAGACCCTGCCAGAGGCTACTGCGATGGACGCTCTCAATCTGCCTCTGAATAATGAGAAGCGCCATCGTGCAGCCAATCAGTTCCCCAGTCGCCAGATTGCCAACGCAATGGCAGGCGTTCCCGATCTCAGCTGGCGCAGGTCGCTCGACCGCTGTACCGCGCACCCCTCAAGAGCTTATGTCCCGGTAAGTATGGACATGTATTACCGCGACAAATACAGGATACCGATGCACAAAGATCTGGATCTCACGGGGGCCTCATGCCCTGTGCCGAAACCCCTCCCAACGCTTTTAGCCTGCTCTAACGATGACACGAATAGCAGCGTACAACCGAAATAAACGCCACTCGTAACTAGTGATATGGCGATTTCACGCTCGTTATTCCGACCAGCACGGTTCAGTCAAATTCGTAAAACTCGCCATCCGGCATCGGTGCAACAGTCTCGTCTGGATATTTGTAAAAGCCATCGAGGGCGACGTGCTTTCCCAAAATCCTCGCCTTCATGAATCCCTGCACGACCACACGGATGCCGCCGCTTGGCAACGATTGCACGATAATGCCGATGGTTGCTGGACGCGAATCCACATCCAAGTGCTCGATTGGGGAATCCCCCAACTGCTTCAATTCTTCAAATGACATTTTCCGCAGGCCCACGCCACGCTTATTCACGATGTCTCTGAACTTTGCCAGCGGCTTTGGAAATGCACGCATTTGATTCTGAAAGTATGTGAAGGGAATTTCACAACAGTTACGGCTCAGGCATGGTAGCGCTGCCGGGGTGAAGGATGTACGACCAAGCGACGAGTGCAGGAATCGTAAACGGGAGCAGCACCGAAAACCAAAAGCCCAGCCAGTAAGTCACACGACGGTAATTTTGAACGTTCTTCGGCTTAATGACTGACTCCGACCACCGCCCCAAGTTGTAGCAAAGATTCGCTACCAGCATCATCACCAGATACACGAAGGCTTGGAACGCGGAGGTAAAAAGGGTGATTTCAGCACCTGGCATCGTACCTTTGGAAATGCCTCGGTCAACAACTGCGAGATAAACGGCGAATGCGAGCAAACCTGCGACAATAAGGGCGATGTTATACCGTAGGCGACGCTGTCCCCACC
>DATEKC010000234.1:0-21834 GCA_035277665.1 Terriglobia bacterium | reverse complement strand
AGCAGCGATGCCCGCACCTTGCGCATCGCAGCCGAATACCTGGAACCCCAGGTGCGACTGCGCCGCGCCGGCGTGCAGAACACGGTGGTTTTTTTTGGATCGTCGCGGGTGCTGCCCCATGACGAGGCGCGCGAAAAACTCCGGGAAGTGCTGACTCGCGCCAAATGCGGCGGCCCGCCTCCCACCAAAGAGGAATTGCGCGCTGCGCGCATGGCAATGAAGATGTCAAAGTATTACGAGCAGGCGCGCGAACTGGCCCATCTGCTTACCACCTGGTCGTTGGGGCTCAAGAACGGCAAGCACTTTCTTGTCGTGTGTTCAGGGGGTGGACCGGGTATTATGGAAGCCGCCAACCGGGGCGCTCATGAGGCCGGAGGCGTCTCCATCGGCTTCAACATCCGCCTGCCCATGGAGCAGGACGCCAATCCCTACATCACGCCGGAGCTTTGTTTCCTGTTCCGCTACTTTTTTATGCGCAAACTGTGGTTTGCCCAGCCTTCACGCGCCGTGGTCGTCTTTCCCGGCGGCTTTGGCACCATGGACGAGATGTGGGAGTTCCTGACGCTGATCCAGACCCACAAAATGGGCCATCGCAATACCATCCTTCTTTATGGATCAAGGTTCTGGAAGAAAGCTGTGAATTTTGACTGGCTGAGAGAGGCGGGGACTGTGAGCGCCGAAGAATCAAAGCTGATCCGCTTTGTGGACAGCCCGCGCGAGGCGTTTGAAACCCTCAAATCCGCGCTCTCCCGCCAACTGCGGTTGAAACAGGTGCTACGCCACCCCTTCTATTGAGCGGGACGGTTCATCGGGACGGAGAATTTTGCGGGCGGGACGGCAGGCGATCTCATCGCCCGGCTATTTCCAGGCGCCGCAGGAAAACCTCAATTTCGCGCTGAGTTTGTAGGTCGCCTTTTTCGCAAGCAACGCGAGCGCCCTTCGTATAAATGTCGCGGGCCTCGTCCAGACGCCCCAGGCCCACCAGCGATTTGCCGAGTTCGCGGTAGGCCGCCGAATAGTCCGCCTTCAGCCGCAGGGCCTCGCGGAACTCGCCTTCCGCCTCGGCATAGCGCTTCACCCTCAGGTATTCCCGCCCCAGGCTGTAGCGGACCATCACGTTGTCAGGCGCCTTGGCGGCCATCTCCTCAAAGGCTTCGAGCGGCGATTTGTCAGCTTGATTTTCACCCACGGCAAGATCACCGCTATTTCATATTCTCGGGGATGAGGTGTTCCACCAGCACCAGGTCGTGCCACTCGTTTCCCAGGCGGCCGTGCTTTTCATAGACGCCCACTTCCCGCCAGCCCGCAAGTTCACAGATCTTGCGCGCCGGTGCGTTGTCCGCCACGATGCGGCCCATCAGTTTGTAGAAACCTCTTTCCCGCGCCGCGTCCTGCATCGCCTTGATCAGTTCCTGCGCCACGCCGTGCCCGCGCAGGCTTCGTTCGATAAAAATGGACAGTTCTGCCACGCCGTCGAAGCACTTTCGCGGGCTGTAAGGATTGAGCGCCGCCCAGCCCATCAGCGTATGCTTCACCTCCGCCACCAGCACCGGGTAACGGTCCGGCCGCGCGGCCAGCCACAGATACCGCTCCTCGGGAGTGACGTAAGCGTTCTCAAAAGTTGCGGCGCGGTCCTGCACGCCCTGGTTATAAATTCTGGCAATTTCCTTTGCGTCGTCAACGCGGGCCGGCCGAACCTTCAGCGGGCCGCTCCATTCTGCCGTCATGAGCCGCCTGTCCTTTCGATTGCAGGGATTGGGCGCAGTTCCTGCCCGCCGCAATCTCAGTACGCGAGCACAAACTGGCCACAAAGCACAACTTTAAGAGGAAACCACTGTGGATTGCAAGGACAGCGGCCACAATGTTTCTTCAGGACGCAACATTACCCAGGCGATCGAGAATCGTGTAAAGCGTGGGGCGCAGCGCTTGCGCAAGGTGCGCCGCGGCCCGCATCCGGTCCGCCGTTTGCACGGCCGGCCCGGGCACTGCAAGCTCAGCCGCCGAGTTCGCAATCAGTCGGTCCAGCCCTTCCGGCTGCACTTCCAGGTGGAACTGCAATCCAAGCACCCTTCCTTCAAGCTCAAAGGCCTGGTTGCGGCAAAAGTCGCTTCCCGCCAGATGCACGGCGCCCGGCGGCAGGTCAAACGTGTCACCATGCCAGTGCAGAACCGTCATCTCTGCCGGCAACCCTGAGAACAGTCTGCTTGCTGCCGCTTGCGGGGTCGAGCGCACAGGAAACCATCCAATTTCCCGCTCGCGGTTCTGGTAAACCCGCGCGCCCAGCGCCAGCGCCAGGAGCTGGGCACCCAGGCATACGCCCAGGATCGCCTTCTGGCGTTTCAGCGCTTCCGCAATCAATTGCTTTTCCGCAGCCAGCCAGGGAAACTTCGCATCGTCACCGGCGCTCATCGGCCCGCCCATCACAACCAGAAAATCGAGGTCGGCGGCGGACGGCAACTTTCCGCCGCTGAATTGCTCGGTGACGGTCGTCGAGTGCCCGCGCTCGCAAGCCCACTCGGCAATCACCCCAGGCCCCTCAAACGCAACGTGCTGGATGATGTGAATCCGCATCGATAAAAAATCGCTAGACCTCGCCCACTACGATACTTCATCTTGGCTTACCGTGCGTGGTTACAAATAACCATACGGAGGCTGCGCGACTCGCTTGCCCTTCTGTTGACCGCATTGCGAGGCGATGGCATCATATTCGCAGGGGGGAAAGACCTGCTATGAAGAGCACACGGAGCAAGGTGATCTGCGCTGCTGTGGTAGCGTGCATAGCCGTCGGGCTGTGGATTCTGTGTTCAAACCCGGCCGCCCGCGCCCAGCAACCGGGACCCTCGCCGAACACTGGTGAGACGGTTTACGCGCCCAAGAAGTCGGCCAAGCCGAACCTGGAGCAGCAGCCGCAAAACCAGCCTAACGAGCAGCCTGAAAAAATTCCCCAGGAGCCCGGCCAGCCGGCGCCCCAGGAACCGAAGCCGGAAAAGATCAACCCCAACCAGGTTTACACTCTCTCCACCCAGTCCAATCTGGTGAACGTGGACGTGCTGGTCACGGACAATAATGGCAGCCCGATCACAGGGCTGGGCAAGCAGAATTTCAAAATTCTGGACGATGGTGTCCCGCAATCCGTCACCAACTTTTCCACGGCGGAAGCGCCCATGACGGTAACCATGCTGATCGAGTTCAGCAACAAGTGGTGGGGTTTTCTCTATCTCGCCCTTGAAGACGCCTACCAGTTTCTGAACTTCATGGAGCCGAATGACTGGGTGGCCGCAGTCGATTTCGATATGCAGCCGCACATCCTGCAGGATTTCACGCATGACCGCTATCAGGTACGGTCGGCGCTGGATACGCTACGGTTTCCAGGGTTCAGCGAAACCAACCTGTACGACGCTCTTTCGTTCACCATTGACCGCATGAAGAATGTGGGCGGACGCAAGGCGATCGTGGCGATCGTTACCGGCTTTGACACTTTCAGCAAACTCACCTACGGCCAAATGCTGAAGATCGCCAAAGGGTCCAACACGCCCATTTATCCGGTCAGCATTCTGGAATGGGTCTCCATCCGTTACGGGGATTCGATTGACACGCTCCAGGCCCGGAACGCGCTTACTTCCATCGCCCGGTATTCGGGCGGTGAAGCTTTTTTCCCCCGCTTCGAGGGCGCTTTGCCGGACATCTACCAGCAGATCGCCGGACAGCTTCGCCACCAGTACAGTCTGGGCTTCATTCCGACTGACAGCACCAGGAACGGCAAGTACCACCAGCTGAAAGTGGAACTGGTGGACCCGCAGGGAAGCCCCCTGGTCATCACCAATAAAAAAGGCAAGAAGATCAAGTACCGCGTGGGCGCCCGCGAAGGCTACTACGCGCCCAAGGCATAGAACCCTTCTACAGCCGGCAAGCCGAGCACATCTCAGACCAGGCTCCCGCGGCCGGCGCGGACGTCCGGCCGGGGTCCCCTCAACTTTCCCTCAAGCAGTTTAGTGCCTGAAGTGCCGGATGCCGGTCATCATCATCGCCATGCCCAGACGGTCGGCGGCTTCAACCACTTCATTGTCGCGGACGGATCCGCCCGGCTGGACAATTGCCGTAGCGCCCTGTTTCGCAATCTCTTCTACTCCATCCGGGAAGGGGAAGAAAGCGTCGGACGCCACTACGGTTCCCTTCAGATCGTGCTTCAGGTCCCGCGCTTTCATGGCCGCGAGCTTCGCCGAATCCACCCGGCTCATCTGCCCGGCGCCGACTCCTACAACCAAGTTTTCGCGCCCGAAAACGATGGCGTTGGACTTGACGTGCTTCACCACGCGCCAGGTAAATACCAGCCCGCGCATCTCTTCCTCGGTCGGCCGGCGTTTGGTGGCGCATTTCCAGTCCTCGGGTTTGGCGCCCATGGTGTCAGGAGTTTGCACCAGCAACCCGCCGCCCACGCTCTTCAGTTGCGGCCCGTATTCATCGCCGGCGGTCGCCGCCATATCAATCAGGCGCAGATTTTTCTTGGCCTTCAGCTTTTCGAGCGCATCGGCTTCAAATCCCGGGGCGATGATGGCTTCAACAAATAGTTTCGACATCTCCTCGGCCGTCGCCAGGTCAAGCTTGCGATTGACGGCAATCACCGAGCCAAAGGATGATACCGGATCGCCTGAAAGCGCAGCCTTGTAACTTTCCGCCAGCGTCTTGCCCACCGCGATGCCGCAAGGATTGGTGTGCTTGATGATGGCGGTCACCGGCTCCGTAAATTCCTGCGCCAGTCGCCACGCCGCTTCCAGGTCTACCAGGTTGTTGTATGAAAGTTCCTTACCGTGGAGCTGCGGAGCGTACGCGAGTCCCCGCCCGGCGACGGCGCTGTTGCGATAGAGTGCCGCGCTCTGGTGCGGGTTTTCCCCGTAGCGCAGGTCCATGGCTTTTTCAAAATTCAGATGGAAAGTTTTCGGCAGGCCGGGCTCCGCGCGCTGCTGCAGGGTGGTGGAGATGAATCCATCGTAAGCGGCGGTGGTGGCAAACGCTTTGCGCGCCAGGGCCAGTCGCGTTTCGCGTTCCAGCCCTTTGCTCCTGCCGAGTTCTTCAAGGATCCTGCCATAGTCGGCCGGGTCAACCACCACGGCGACGTCCTCAAAATTTTTGGCGGCCGAGCGGATCATCGTGGGCCCGCCGATGTCGATGTTCTCAATCAGCTCTTCGAATTCCACGCCGGGCTTGGCGGCGGTCTTTTCAAAGGGATAAAGATTGACGGCCACCAGGTCAATCACGCTGATCTGGTGCTCTTTCAGGGCCGCCACGTGGCTTGGGTTCGACCGGATGGCCAGAATACCGCCGTGGACTTTGGGATGCAGCGTTTTGACGCGGCCGTCGAGCATTTCGGGAAAGCCGGTCAGCTCCGAAACATCGCGCGCCTTCACGCCTTTCTCGCGGAGTAGCTTTGCCGTGCCGCCCGTTGAGATAATTTCGACGCCCAGCTTTGACAATCCCGCCGCAAAGTCGACAATTCCTGCCTTGTCGCTGACGCTAAGCAATGCACGAGTGATGGGTTTCATGAATACTCCTGAAATTTTGACTTGGATTCAACATGGGAAAAATGTGTTCGCTCTTCAGCTCTTCTGATGACCGCCCGCGTCCCGCCACGGCAGCGCGACGTGAACACAGGGGCTCACAGGCGAGGTGGAAAAAGCAAGCCGGTTGTTCAGCCGAAGGCCGCAGCCACGGCTGGCGATAGGCTGATGTCTTTAGTTCGCCGGAACAACTGCGCCCGCATTTGCCGTCGGGCAAAACAACAGCTCAATGGCGACCGGATTTCCGGCGTTCACGAATCAGCTTTCACAGCGGTGAACCGGACTCTGCCTTCTTTAACGGTGACGGAAAACTGAACGCCGTCGCATCCCAGTTCCCGCTTGAGCTGCCGGGTCTTTTCACGAACGAATTTCTGAAACTTTGCAGGATCAATGTCGTCGGTGCGTTCGCCCGCAAATTGCTTGGCTTCGACCAGCGCCTGAAGCAACCGGTCCACCTTGTCCTGCTCGCGGTCAGGATCGCGGAAAACAATTTGCGTGGCCGGGGGCGTATCCGTTGCGCGCCTGTGCGGCCCAAACTCCCGGCCTTCCTCCCGGCTGCGCAATTTTTTCCGCCAGAGGTCGTTGTAAACGGCATAACGCTGCCAGAGCTGGTTGAACCGGAAGCGCTGGCCGGCGCTCAGCCGGGCCATGTCATTCGAATACCTTTTGATGGCCTGCTCAACCCGGTAAAGCGTGTCACTAGGCGGGCGAGGATTCCCTCCGTTGAAATAAGCCTCATATTCGATCTTGAGACGGCGGATGTTTTCCTCGAGCCTGGACAGTTCCTCGTCAACCGTCACCGGGAACCCTCACGCAGGAGTGCCAGATACGCCATTATAAACCCCCGAAGGCGTGAAGCACCACGACAAATGGAATCGACAGCCAATTGCAAGTTCTGTATGGCGGTCAACCATTCATTTCGGCCATGCAAGCCGGGGCTTGAGTCCGCCAGGGCCGCAAATGCTGGAGAGAGGCTGAAAAGCGATGATTCGGCCAATTTCCGCGATCCGAAGCTTGGCTCGATTTGGTTCGTGCCACGGGCATCCTCGCCCTTGAGGCGCTTGAAGCATACGGCAAGAATGGCCATGCCAGCTTGGCGCAATTTGACCCCTCCACGCCACTTATGTTGAAATGGCCATGCAGCGTGTCTAACAGCCTGATGAAGGAGGCCGTAGCGGCGAGTTTACCTCGCCATAGATCCAATATTTTTGGTACACGGATGGCGGCATAAAGCCGCCGCTACATCCTGTTCAGCAGACTGCCAAGCAACATACGGGCCTGGAGCAAAGCTGATGGAAACCAAAAGCCGCGCAAACGCCGTGACGGAGCTGCTGCGGCAGATCCCTTCCGTCGACGACCTGCTGGGCAGTGAGGCTCTGCGGCGGCTTGAAGCGGAGCTTGGCCACCGGGTTGTGGTGCAGGCAGCCCGAACCGTCCTGCAAAACGTGCGGGAAAGGATCACGAACGGAATGCTTAAAGGTTTCTCACCGGCCGCGCTTGCGGAAAGTATCGCTACAGCCGCGCGGGATATCGCCGCATATTCGCTCGAACCCGTCATCAATGCCACGGGCGTGATTCTCCACACCAACCTGGGCCGTGCTCCCCTGGCCCGGCGGGCCGTCGAGCACATCGTGGAAATCGCCGGCTGCTATTCAAACCTGGAATACGATCTTGGCGAAGGAAAGCGCGGAAAGCGCGATACGCACACCGACCGCCTTTTTGCCGAACTCGTGGGCGCAGAGCGGACGCTGGTGGTGAACAACAACGCCGCCGCCGTGTTCCTCACTCTGAACGCGCTCGCCGAGGGCGGCGAAGTCATCGTCTCGCGCGGTGAGTTGATAGAGATTGGCGGGTCGTTCCGCATTCCGGACATCTGCGCCAAGAGCGGCGCCAGACTGAAAGAGGTGGGCACCACCAACCGCACCCGCCTTGCCGACTACGCCGCGGCCATCAATGAAAGCACCAAAGCGCTGCTGCGCGTCCACCCCAGCAACTTCCGCGTTGTGGGTTTTGCCGAACGCCCGGAACTGGCCGAACTGGCCGGCCTGGCCCACCAGCATCATCTTCCCCTGATTGAAGACCTGGGCAGCGGGTGCCTCATCGATCTCAAGCCCCTGGGCATTCCGGACGAGCCTCCCGTGGGTGCGAGCCTGAAGGAGGGCGCTGACGTTGTGACCTTCAGCGGGGACAAACTGCTGGGAGGAGCGCAGGCAGGCCTGATTTGTGGAAAAAGGGAATTCCTGGACCGCATCCGCCGGAACCCGCTGTTCCGCGCCCTGCGTGTGGGCAAGCTGACCATCGCGGCGCTGGAAGCAACCATCCGGCTTTATCTCGACGGAAACCTCGACGCCATCCCGGCGCTGCGCATGATGAGGCTGCCGTTGCAGCAACTATCCGAGCGCGCCGAATTGCTGGTGGCGAAGCTCGCGGAGATTCCCGCCATTTTCGCCCGTGCGGAAGAAGGCCAGTCGGTGATTGGCGGCGGCTCTACGCCCGGGCATTCGCTGCCTGCCAGGCTGGTAGCCGTCCAGCACAGCAGGCTCAGCGCGCAGGAACTGGAAGCGGCGCTCCGGCGCAACCATCCCCCCGTTATCGCGCGCGTGGAACGCGACCGGTTGCTGCTCGACCTGCGGACGGTTTTTGACGAACAGGAAGCGGAGATCCTGCGGGCATTCGAGCGGCTTGCGTGATAACAGGCGGTGGCAGGATAAACTCGCCGCTACAGGGCTGCCTGTTGCGGAAGCTCGACGATACTGCTGCCAGGGAGGGCAATAAACCCTCCATTCCCTGATGCAGCTTGGAGCCAACTTTTTTGCATCCAATGGGACAAGGGGAATTCAATCCCAATTCAGGGAGTGAGTTGTGGGGAGGCCAAGGGCAAAGTGACTGAGCAAAAAGGCGCATTGCGCAAGGTTCGATCTGCGGGAATCCTGGCGGCCATGCTGGCTGCCGCCATTGCTTTCAGCGCCGGAATGGCGCAGGCGCGCAAGAAGCAATCCAAGGCTAAGCCCGACCTGCCGGACCATATCGCCACCCTCGGAAAGCAACTCTACGGGCAGGACATTGACGATGCCAAACCCGTCACGGATGAAATCCAGAAGCTCGTGGTGGGCCATTTGAACACCTGGATTGCCAATCGCACACCGGACATTGTCGAGGTGCGGCAGGAACTCGAGCGGGTGTTTTCAAAACTGAAATATCCGGCGGAGGGAACGCCCGCCATTTTTGTTGCACCCTGGAAGAACGTCACCCTGATCGGCTCGGGCTATACCCTTGGCTGGAGCAACATCTGGCGCGTTAACGTGCTGGTGATCTACGAGAACCAGAACGGCCACACTCGCGAGGTCACGACCACAAGCTTTGTTCCCCAGACTGATTTGCATTACGCCATCATGGCACCCTCACCCGCGGGCAATTTTCGATTTTTGGCTTATGGCTGGAGGCTGGGGATGAGCCATGCCCGGATGTCAGCCGTTCTCTATAGCTTCGACGGGGAAACGCTCCAATCGCAATGGAAAGAGGAGAACCTGTTCGACGGAAAGCTCAGCGCGACCGCCAATACGGTGGTCATCAGCTACGTGGACCGGGACGAATACGTCCGCCAGACGCAGCAAGGACACATGCCACCCAGGCATCAGCAAACGTATAAGATCACACCGCAGGGCCTGCAGATAGTAAGCGCTCACGATATTCCCTACTAAACCCCGGCTTGCACTGGTTAAACGCCGTCTCCGGCGGCCGCCAACGCAGTCAGCGGCGGTGCGCAGAAGCCGCACTCACGCTGGTTCTGTCGTGCTGGCCCGTCCTGTGCCAAAATTGCACTGTAGGGTTGAAACGGGGCAGCAATCACAAAATAACGTGCTGGCGGACAGCGCCGAAGGAATCAACGGCGCGTCGCGCGGGGGGATCACGTGACTCGATCAAGAGACGACCGGGAAGGGAGTTCGCATGCGACAAATCTCTCCGCAAGACATCACCACGATGTTTCTGGCGCTGGCCGTACTGCTGGGCAGCGCCAAACTGCTGGGTGAACTGTGCCAGAAGTTGGGCCAACCTTCGGTCATCGGTGAAATCCTCGCTGGAATTCTACTCGGGCCGGGTATCCTGGGGGGACTCACCCCGAACCTCTACGCGGTCTTGTTTCCCGCGAAGGGGTCTTTCCCGCTTGTCTTGGGCGTCGTCTCCAACATCGGGGTCGTTTTTTTCCTTCTCACAGCCGGAATCGAAGTTGATCTTAGCAGCGTGTTCCGCCAGGGAAAACACTCTGTCGTGGTAAGCGCTCTGGGTATCGTGGTGCCCTTTGCGGTTGGGGCGGCAGCGGCAGTGGCCGCTCCTGATTTCATGGGCATGGAGAAAGGCGCCAGCCCCGCCATTTTCGCCCTTTTTGTGGGTGTAGCTCTTTCAATCTCCGCCCTGCCGGTCATCGCCAAGATCCTGATGGACCTGCATTTGCTCCACAGCGACGTCGGAATGCTGATTCTCAGTTGCGCCATGGGTGACGACCTCACCGGATGGATTCTCTTCTCCCTGCTTCTGGGAATGATGGAGACCCATTCACTGAATCCTTCGGCGCTCAAGCACACCATCCTGCTGACAACTCTGTTTGTTGGTGGCGCCCTGACTCTGGGCCGCTGGCTGGTAAATAAAATAATCCCCTTCATTCAGGCACACAGCACGTGGCCGGGGGGAGTGCTGGCGTTTATCTTCACTTTCACTCTGGCTTCTGCGGCGTTTACAGAGCACGCGGGAATCCACGCGGTATTCGGCGCCTTCGTTGCGGGGATTGTGGTCGGTGACTCGCGCCATTTGCGAAGAAAAACGCGCGAACACATTCACGAGGTCGTGACTCATGTCTTTGCCCCTTTCTTCTTTGTCAGTATTGGCCTGCAAGTCAATTTCGTGCAGAACTTCAGCTTGACCTTGCTCACCTCGCTCCTCATGGTGGCCTGCGCGGGCAAACTTCTGGGCATCGGCCTCGGAGGACGGCTGGCAGGCCTCGACCAGCGCACATCATGGCTGGTCGCATTCGCCATGAACGCGCGAGGCGCCATGGAGATCATCCTGGGGCTGCTGGCGATTCAAACCGGCCTCATCCAGGACCGCATGTTCGTCGCCTTAGTGCTCGTATCGCTGCTCACTTCTCTGCTCGCGGCGCCGGTGGTCGGCCACATGATCCAGTCGGGACGCGCAGTCACTCTCCGGGAGTCGCTTTCCGCCAAGCTCTTCATTCCGGAACTCCACTCCCGCAATTCCACGGATGTTATCCGGCAGATGTGCGAGGTCGCGGGCGAGGCCGCCGCCGTTCCCGTCGACAGCCTCTTCCTCCCTGTTTGGCACCACGAGAGAAACTCACGCACCTGGCTCTTCAATGGAACGGCTGTGCTCCATGCCCGGGCGCCGGGCCTTCAAAAGCCCTTCGTCGTTGCCGGATTGCAAAAACGGGGTGTTCATTTTGATTCCAGGGATGACGACCCCGCACCCCTGGTCCTGCTGATCGTCAGCGGAGACACGCGGTCCCAAATTGAACTGATCCGCGACGCGGCAAGGATATTCCGGCGCCGGGAAACCGTTGAGCAGGCGCTTGAGGCGACAAATTTTGTGGAGTTCGCGGCCGCCATCAATGCGCCCGCGGATGAGAAGGAAGTCGCGGCGTAGGGACCAAAGCGCAGGCGCCCGGCGGCTCAAATGATGGATGTCTGAAAGGAGCGCCTGCAACCGGCAACCCGGCGAAAGGATTCCCCGGCAGTTCCGGGGCGCCCCCAGTGCGGTAATGCGGGCCAGGCCGGGGCGCGTATGGGGCGCGCCACTGCGTGGAGGTCCGCGCAATCCCGTATCCGGTCGGGCAGAACTTCCAGAAGATTCCCATGAGATAATTGTTGACAGAAAAGTACAGATTTGGGATAATTGCCATCTGCGACCTGTTCGCAACTGAGTGCCCGGTGGATATTAGCACCAGGGAATAAGCACGCTGCCCAATCGCGAGAGTCTCGCAACTAAAAATGGTCCTCGCAAAACACCTCAGCCAACGCCGCTCCGTCACCACCCAGCTTCGTGAGCATGGCCTCCGCATGACCCGCCAGCGCAGGGTGATAGCGGACGTTCTCCAGCAGGCCGGCGAGCACCTCGATGCGCCTGAAGTCTTGCGCCGCGCTCGCCTGCAATTGCCGGGACTGCACCTGGCCACCGTCTATCGCGCTCTGGAATCTCTCAAGAAACTCGGCATTATTGACGAGCTTGACCTGATGCATGTGAACGGGCACGGGCATTATTACGAGGCCCGGACCAGCAAGGACCACATGCACTTCACCTGCCAGCGCTGTCGCACCGTGTTTGAGATTCAGGACCCCTTGTTTGAAACGCTGAAAGGCCAGATCGTGAGCAGGCACGGGTTTACCCTGCGGGTAGCCCGGCTGGAGCTGGGCGGTTACTGCGAAAAATGCACGGCCAAGGCCAAAGTGGAAGGAAAGAAGCAGGCAGCTTCCGCCTGAGGCCAGGCGAGCGGAACAGCAGTGCGCCGTTTGGCAGGCAAGCGGCGGGACCCCATAGGAATGGAGCATGTTTGATTCATTAGTCATCACGCTGCGTGAGGGTGTTGAAGCCGCTCTCATCGTCGGCATCGTTCTCGGCTATCTCAAGAAGGCCGGGCGTAGCGAATGGACCCGCTACGTCTGGTGGGGAGTGGGCGCGGCTGTCGCGGTCAGCGCCGCTGCCGCCTACTTTCTGGAGAAGCTGGCCATCAGCGAAGATGCCTATGAAGGCTGGATGATGCTCGTGGGCGCGGTTTTTGTGGCCTCGGTGGTGGTCTGGATGATGCGCGCCTCGAGGGGACTCAAGAAAGAGATCGAGAGCAGGATATCAGACATCTCCATCAAGCCCACCCGCTCGGGCGCGTGGGGCATTTTCGCCTTCGTCCTCCTGATGGTGTCCCGCGAGGGCGCTGAAACCGCAATTTTTCTGGGCGCCGTTTCATTGCGCACCACCGAGCTGATGAACCTGATGGGGGCCGTGCTGGGCCTGGCGCTGGCCATCGGCCTGGGCGTGGCGTTCTTCAAAGGCAGCCTGAAGGTCAATCTCCGCAGGTTTTTCAGCATCACCAGCCTGGTGCTTCTGGTGGTTGCGGTGCAATTGCTCGTTTCCGGTTTGCACGAGCTTTCCGAGTCGCGGGTGATTCCTTCCAGCCGCAGCGAAATGGCCATTATCGGCCCTATCGTTAACAGCGACGTCTTCTTTTTCGTCGCCGTCATCGCTCTCTGCCTGTTCCTGGTCCTGGCGCAAAAAATACGTTCCGGTTCGGCCGCGGAAGTTGATCTGGCCCGGATGCCCGCGCCCGAACGCCGCAAGGTACTTGCCGGGCAACAGCGTGAGCGGTTCTGGAAACTGGCTGCCAGCTCCGTGGGGTTGATTGTGATTGTGCTGATCAGCGGGGACTTTGTTTATTCCCGAGTGGCCCGCGCCGTCAAGCCGCCGGTGCAACTGACTTTCACCAGTGATAGCGTCGTCGAGGCGCCCGTGGACCAGTTGAAGGACCATAAGCTCCACACCTACCAGGTCGCAGCCGGGGGCAAGGAGGTCCGGTTCATTGCCATCATCGATTCATCGGACACGGTCCGCGTAGGGCTTGACGCGTGCCAGATATGCGGCGATCAGGGCTACTACCAGCAGGGCCAGAACGTGATTTGCCGGCTCTGCGGTTCGGCGATTTATGTCCCGACCATCGGGTCGGCCGGCGGCTGCAACCCCATTCATATTGACTATCTGGTCCAGAACAACATGCTGGTGATTTCCAGGGCCAATCTTGCCCAGGCGGCCCGCTATTTCCACTGAGGCATATGCTTAGCAGAATTGTCGGTAGGTCGCTCACACGCAAGCGAAGGCGAAAACTCCTGGGAGTGGCCGCGGTCGCTCTGGGAATTGGCGTCACCACAGCCGTGGCCACGCTTTCTCTCAGCGTGGGTGACCGCATGACGCGCGAGTTGCGCTCCTTCGGGGCCAATATTTCCGTTACCCCTGCCGCCGACAGCCTTTCCATCGCTGTGGGTGGGGTGGATTACCGGCCTGCGGGCGCTGGAGCTTTCCTCCCTGAATCCGAGCTGGCCAACCTGAGGAAGATTTTCTGGCGCAACAACATCATGGCCTTTGCGCCCTATCTCTATGCCCCCGCGACGGTCAAGGGCCGCCACACGGTAGTGATCGGAAGCTGGTTTGATCATGCTCTGCAGGTGCAGCGTGGAGACGTTTTCCAGACGGGGCTGGAGAAACTTCATCCGGCCTGGCGGGTCCAGGGCGCCTGGCCGCGCGATGCCTCGCGCGAGTGCCTGGTGGGAGCGGCGCTCGCCACCAATCTGGGCGTCAACCCCGGCGACAATCTGACATTCCAGAGCGGCAGTCCTGCCGCCTCAACAATGGAACTCAGGGTGAGCGGAATTCTACACACCGGGGGCGAAGAGGACGACGAAGTTCTGGCGCCGCTCTCGACGGTGCAGAAATTTACCGGCCTGGAAGGAAAAGTGCGGCGCGTGGAAGTGAGCGCCCTCACCAAGCCCGAAGACGATTTCGGCCGGTCTGACGTCACCAAACTGAGCGCGCCCGACTACGAGCGCTGGTACTGCACGCCCTACGTCAGCTCGATTGCCTATCAGATTCAACAGGCCATTCCCGGGTCCGAGGCCAGGCCCGTTTACCGCGTGGCCGCCACCGAGGGCTCGATCGTCAAAAATATCAGCCTTCTGATGACGCTTCTGGCCATCGCGGCGCTGGTGACGGCCGCCCTGGCGATGGCCTCCCTCATGTTCGCCATTGTTCTGGAGCGTCGCGCGGAAATCGGGCTGTTCAAATCACTGGGCGCTACCAACGGCCGGGTGGCCTCGATTTTCCTTCTGGAAGCTTTTGCTGTGGGGATTGTGGGCGGCATAGTGGGCTATGGATTGGGAAGCTGGATGGCGAGCCGGCTTTCGATGGCGGTTTTTGGCGTTCCCAGCGGAATTCACTGGGTTATTCTGCCCTCGGTCCTGGCGCTGGCCCTGCTGGTGGCCCTGGCAGGAAGCGCCGTTCCCCTCGCCAGGGGATTGAAAGTATCGCCTGTTGCGGTGCTGCGGAATGAGTGAAAGGGTTGAACAAACCGGCAAACGCCGCTCGCTTTTCTGGCGGCTCTGGGTACGCTCGCTGGTGGTGAGGCGCCCGCAGGCCGCGCTGGCGGTGATTTCTCTGCTGGTAGGAGCATCGCTCGCGTCCATGCTCCTCAACCTTTATAGCGACGTGCACCGCAAGATGACCCAGGAATTCCGGTCCTACGGGGCCAATGTCATTCTCAGCAGCGAGGGCGCGGCTTCGGCCGGCCAAGCGGGCACAGGCGGACTGATGGACGGCACGGCCTTCCAGCAAGTGGAATCATTGCGAACGAAGGTGAATGGCCTTGTGGCAGCCCCGGTGCTTTACCTGGTGACGCACATTTCGCGGGAGCCGTCGAATCCCCGCTTGCCGGATTTCGAGAACGTCGTTGCCGTGGGTTCCGACTTCGCCGCGCTGAAAGCCCTGGTGCCGGGCTGGCGGGTCACGGCTGGCGCCGGCGACGGCCCGCTGGGAGACCGCTCCTGCGCCGTGGGAGCGCATCTTGCCCGCGTTTTCCGGCTGCTGCCGGGCGATACCGTCAAGCTCTCTTCTACTGCCGCCAACGGCGCGGCTGGCAGTCCCGCGGCTTCTGAAACCTTCCAGGTGGCGCGGGTGATTTCCACCGGCTCCTCGGAAGATGACCAGGTTTTTGTTCCCCTGGGCGAGTTGCAGAAACTGGGCGGCGTCGGGGACAAAATCAGCGTGATCCAGATGAACATTCCCGGCCAGACCGAGGAAATCGAGCGCGGCGTTCATCAACTGGCTGCCGCTTTCCCCGGGCTGGATGTGCGGCCCATCCGCCAGATCGTGTATTCTCAGGGGAAGGTCCTGAACACGATCCGCGGGCTCCTCATTTCATTAATGAGCCTGATTCTGGTGATTATCGCTCTGTGCGTCATGGCCACCATGACAGCTATCGTGCTGGAGCGCCGGAAAGACATCGCGGTGATGAAAGCGCTGGGAGCCAGCAACCGGGACGTGACGCGCCTGTTCCTGGTGGAAGGCGCAAGCCTGGGACTGGTGGCCGGCGTTGTGGGATTTGCGGTAGGAGGTTTCCTGGCCGCTCAGGTGGGCGCACGAATTTTTGGAGTAAGCCTGAGCGTGGTGTGGTGGACGCTGCCGCTGGTGTGGGGCGCCACCATTTTGCTGGCAGCGCTGGCTACTTTTTTTCCCGTGGGCATCATGCGCCGGATTCAGCCCGCCACGGTGCTTAAAGGAGAGTAATCCGTTGACCTTTATCGAAGTCGACAATCTGACCCGGCAATACGGCGCCTCCGTGGCGGCCTTGCGGGACGTGTCCTTCTCCGTCGACAAGGGAGAATGGATTGCCGTGATGGGGCCCTCCGGGTCCGGCAAGAGCACCCTGATGAATATTCTGGGCGGGCTCGATTCGCCCAGCAGCGGTTGCGTCCGGATTGACGGCGAGGAGATCTGCCGGATGTCGTCCACCGATCTCGCGCGTTTTCGCGCGGAGAAAATCGGCTTTGTCTTCCAGCAGTTCCATCTGGTGCCTTATCTCACGGCGCTGGAAAACGTGATGCTGGCGCAATATTTCCACAGCCTGGCGGAAGAATCGGAAGCCTGCGAAGCGCTGGTGCGGGTGGGCCTGGGCGACCGCATCCATCACCTGCCCTCGCAACTGTCGGGCGGCGAGCAGCAGCGGGTGTGCGTGGCGCGCGCACTGATCAACCAGCCCAACCTGATTCTGGCCGACGAGCCTACTGGAAACCTGGATGAGGTGAATGAAACGCTGGTGATGGGCCTTTTCACCGAGTTGCACCGCGAAGGCCACACCATTGTGATGGTGACGCACGACCCCGAAATCGGCCGCATGGCCGAGCGCCGCATCGAGCTCCATCATGGAAAGCTTTCGGAGGTTTCCGTCTTCCCGGCCTACGAAGAGGAGCTGATCGAGAACCTGCTCAAGGCCGTCTGGCACTATGAGGAAGATTCGGGCAAGGAGGTTTTCCCTTCCTCCGCCCTGCCGGAGTTTGCCCAGAACCGCGCCACCTTCCTGCTGATGGCCCAGGAGGAACTGGTGCTGTTTGGCCACGACGATAGTATTTCATTCACCCCGCACGGAAGGCAGCGCGCCACGCAGGTGATCCGCCGCCACCGTCTTTCCGAGCGGCTGTTCTATGAGATGTTCCAGATTCACGAAGATCTGCTGGATGAGAATGCCTGCAAGATTGAGCACAGCCTGAGCGCGGAAGTCACGGAAAAGCTCTGCATCTTCCTCAGGCATCCCCAGACCTGCCCGCACGGTTCGCCGATCCCGCCGGGCGTGTGCTGCTGCATGCGGTGAAGAAGTTTCCTCTGCCTCTCAGGAATACCGCAGCCATCGGCGCATTTCTTTAATCGAGGGGCGCTTCCCGTACATCAGGATGCCAACCCGGTAGATTTTGGCGGAGATGCGGACCACATAGATGGTAGTGGCAATGGAAAACGCCAGCGCCAGGACGATCTGCCAAAGAGGCGGAGTTTCCATGGCCACGCGAAGGGTCATCAGGATGGGCGAGAGGAACGGCGTCATCGAAAGGATGATGGAAAGCGTGGAGTTGGGATTGTTCAGGATGACGTTGAAAAGCATGAAACTGCAGAGAATCATTAGCGTCAGGGGCATCTGCACCTGGCGCGCTTCCTCGTCGGTTGAAACAATAGCGCCCGCCGCCGCGTAGAGCGCGGAGTAAAGAAAGTATCCTGCCAGAAAAAAAATCACCAGATAGACCAGAAGCGAGGGCGAGATGCTGATGCCGGGCACGGCGGCGCCCGGACGCACCATTGCCGTGACGCTGGCGGCTGAGGCAAACAGCACCCCTACCGTCACAGCCCACACCAGGTACTGGGTGAGTGCCACGGCCCCCACACTCAGAATCTTACCCGCCAGCAGATCGAATGGCCTGATGGAAGAAACAAGGATTTCAATCATGCGCGTGGATTTCTCTTCCATCACGGAGTGCATGGTCGACATCCCGTAGACAATCAGCGTCATATACAACACCATGCCAGCGATGATGGCGATGGCGAAATTGGTTTCGCTCGGGTCCTCTTCCTTCTTGTCGGAGGCAGGCGTCACCAACTGGACCTGCGCCAGCTTGAATACGTTTTCCATCGCGCGGGACTTTTTTCCTTCTGCGCTCAGCCGGCGGGCAATAACGGCATCGCTCACGGCCCGCTCGATGGGCCCCAGCAGGGCCAGCGCCTGCATGCGCGTGGCGTGGAATTTAGCCGACACCGTCCCGTCCACCAGGCCTTTCGGCAGCACCAGCACCCCATCAAGGTCGTCGGACGCAACCTGGGCATCGAAATACATCTCGTCTTGCGCGGAAGGGTGTTCCACAATGCGAATTACCTGAGGCGGCGGATGGACCGCTGATCTGTTCTGCGCCAATGCCTTCTGAACCCCGCTGCCGAGTCCCCCAACTTCATCCAGAATCGTGATCCTCACGGAATATCTGGAAGTCCCGCCTGAAGCAAAAATGGAAACCACCAGGATCGCTCCGGAGAGCAGAGGCAGTGCCAGGGTCCCCAGGATAAAGGCCTTGGTCCGCACTCGGGTGATGTATTCGCGTTTGACGATGAGCCAGATCTTACGCATGGCGCTCCGAAATCTTCTGAATAAAGATGTCGTTCAATGGAGGCTCGATGAGTTCAAAGCGGCGGACCAGAACGCCGCGCTCGACGGCGCTCTTCAGAATCCGCTGGGCGTCGCCCCCTGGCCGCAGGGTGATGTCCACCATCTCGCCGTAGGAGTTGGTCCGTTCAATAACATCAGGTAGCTGCATAAAAGCCGGGTCGCCCACAAACTCCATTCGCACTGTGTTGTTGCCGTAAGATTTCTTGATCGCCTTCAGGTCGCCGTCCAGCAGCTTCTGGCCCTTGTTCATCAGGCAGATCGAGTCGCACATCTGCTCCACCTGGTCCATGCGATGGGTGGAGAGAATGATGGTAGCCCCCTGCTTGCGAAGCTCCAGCATCACGTCTTTGATGACGGCGGCGTTGACGGGGTCGAGCCCTGTGAAGGGCTCATCCAGAATCACCAGGGCCGGCCGGTGGATGATCGCGGCGATAAACTGGATTTTCTGCTGCATGCCGCGTGACAGGTTGTGGACCTCATCGTTGATCCGGTCCGACAGGCCCAGGCGTTCCAGCCACATCCGCGCCCGGCGTTCCGCCTCTGCTTCAGGCAAACCTTTAAGCGCTCCCAGAAAACGCAGGATTTCCAGCAGCCGCATATGCCGGTAGAGACCCCGCTCTTCCGGCAGATATCCGATCTGTTCCTGCGTCCGGTCGCTGAGCGGCTTGCCCAGCACCTGGATCGAGCCCTCATCCGGAATCAGGATGCGCACAATCATGCGCAAGGTGGTGGTTTTTCCGGCGCCGTTCGGCCCCAGCAGCCCAAAGACAGCGCCCTCCTTGATTTCCATCGTCAGGCTGCTCACCGCGTCGAAGGAATCGTAGCGCTTTTTGACATTTTCGAGGCTGACTGCATCCATATTTTGCCGAACTTTCCTTTGTCCCCGGCTCCTGGGCTCTGGCGGGCGGAAAGAAACCGAAGAGGTCTTGTAGCATCAAATTGAAATAGAGCGCAAGAACTCAATCATGGCCTGCCATGCCGGGCCTGCTCGTTACAACCTCCCCGGGCTGGGCGGCTGTACGAAGATTGTCGCATAGGATAAGATAACCCGTTTGCTAAAATTTAAACAATGAGGAAGGGACCTGACAGAATGCGAAATGTTGTCATTATAGGATCAGGTTGCGCGGGGTTGACAGCCGCTATCTATGCGGCCCGCGCCAACCTGAGCCCCCTGGTGGTTCGCGGGCATGAGGCGGGAGGCCAGCTCACGCTCACCACGCTGGTTGAAAATTATCCCGGCTTCCCCAAGGGCGTCCAGGGGCCCGAGTTGATCGAACTGATGCAAAAACAGGCGGAAGAGTTCGGAGCGGAGTTCCAGGAAGGTGACGTTACGCGCGTCGATCTCGCAAAGCGCCCGTTCACTCTGGAAATGGGCAATGAGAAGCTCGAGACGCTGGCGCTTATCGTGGCCACGGGAGCGTCGGCCAAATTGCTGGGGCTCGATTCCGAGCGCAAGCTGCTGGGCCATGGCGTTTCAACCTGCGCCACCTGCGACGGCTATTTCTATCGCGGCAAGGACGTCGTGGTGGTGGGAGGCGGTGACACGGCGGCCGAAGACGCCCTGTTTCTCACCCGCTATGCAAAAAAGGTGAACGTGGTCCACCGCCGCGATGAGCTGCGGGCCTCCAAGATCATGCAGAAGCGCATGCTCGACAACAAAGCCATCGACATGGTTTGGAACACCGTGGTCACGGATGTCCTGGACCCCGGCAAGGAAGAAGTGACGGGCGTGCGATTGAAGAATATCGAGACGGGCAAAGAATCGGTGAAGGAGACCGATGGAGTCTTTATCGCCATCGGCCATTCGCCGAACACCGGGCTCTTCAAAGGCCAGCTGGAAATGAATGAGGTCGGCTACCTGCTGACCCACGACGGGGCAAAGACCAACGTTCCCGGAGTTTTTGCAGCGGGCGACTGCCGCGACCACGTCTACCGGCAGGCTGTGACCGCGGCGGGCACGGGTTGCATGGCGGCCATCGATGCGGAAAGGTTCCTGGCTGAAAGTTCCCACGAAAAATGAGCGCACGCGGGCAGTCGAGGACCGGGACCGCGCCGCGGCAGGTTGCAACTTTGCTGCGCTTCACGGCCTGAACGGCAGGTCGAATGCGCTCCCTGAATCTATTGGCAAGAAAGTCAATTCCCTGCCGGCCAAATTCGTTATATGATTTAGATCGACACGACAAGGGTCCGCAGCTGCTCTTCCGCCGGAAGCCGGACAATCTGATGCCCTTGGGCCCTGAAGGGACCGCCTTCCGCGGCGCGGAGCCTGCGTGTGAGTTTCTGGCAGGGCGGCCGTGTCCGGCATGCGGCCTTGCAAGTTTCCTGACTGAAGTTGACCTCTATGACGCATAGGAAAACGCCCCAGGTACCACCTGAAATTGCTCACGCAAGAATCAGCGCAGAGGGAAGCGCCGAGCGCGCTTTTTCTCAGTTCGATCCCGTCCGGAAGTTTCAGGAACTGACCGATCGGCCCGCCGTCGAGATTGATCTGGCGGAAGCGGCCCTCGCCATTGCCGCCACCGAATACCCCGGCCTGGACCCAGCGCCTTCGATCCGCTTCCTCGACCGCCTGGCCGCCCGCGTCGAGGCCGGCCCCACACATTCCGCCCTGGCCAACATTGCGGCCATCAACAAGGTTTTATTTGAAGAAGAGAATTTCGCGGGCAACACCAGCGAATACGACGATCCCCGCAACAGCTATCTGAATGATGTGATCGGGCGCAAAACGGGAATCCCCATCACCCTCTCGCTCGTCTACACAGAAGTTGCCCGGCGGAAAGGCGTGCCTCTCGAAGGAGTGGGCTTCCCGGGCCATTTTCTGGTGAAGCATCCCGGCCCGCCGGCGGAGATTTTGGTTGATCCTTTCCACCGCGGGGCCGTGCTGGCGCCCGCTGATTGCCTGGCATTGCTGAAAAAGAATTTCGGGTCCGAGGCCGAACTCAAATCGGAATATTTTGCCTCTTCCACCAAGAAGCAGATCCTCGCCCGCATGCTCAATAATCTGAAAGGGTCGTTCCACCGCCGCGGAAATTATTCCAAGGTCCTCACCATGATCGAGCTCTCCCTGGCCACGCGCGAGGACGTCCTCACCGACGTGCGCGACCGCGGAATGGTTTACTTCGCCATGCGCCGCTACGCCGATTCGGCCCGGGAGCTGAAGGCCTATTTGAAGCTGGCTGGAGGAGATGATCCTGAAGTGCAGGAAGTCCTGCAGATGCTCGGCCGCCTCAAAGGAATGATGAATTAGCCCCGTCGACCCCCATCACAACAAAGAGCTCAGGAAAAGGGCGCATATTTCGCGGAAGAGCACGAGCCTATCCGCCGGGTTTCGCGAAGGGGCACGACTTTCAGTCGTGCCGCTAAGCGTCCCCCAAAAACCAGGCCCTCTCCCTTGGAGTCTGTGTGACAACCGGGGCAAAGCAACAAGCATTGAGGAAGGAGCGGGTGTGGGGCTTGAATTCAGTCCCTATCAGCTCGTGCTTCTCCGTCCGTGGCACAGGCGGGTGCTGCGTGCCGGTTTCAATTCCCTGGGCT
>DATEKC010000233.1:0-28502 GCA_035277665.1 Terriglobia bacterium | reverse complement strand
AGATCGGAAGGCTTGGTAATCTTGATGTTCCGGTCGGAACCCATTAGCACGGTGACAGCGCCGCCCAGCCGTTCCACCAGGCTGGCCTCATCTGTGCCTTCATAGCCGTCGGCTTCAGCGCGGTCGCAAGCTTCTTTGAGGATGCCGAACTGAAAGGCCTGTGGCGTCTGTGCCAGCACAATACGCTCGCGCGGGATGGTCCCCAGAATCGTCTGCCGCTCCACCTGCTTCACCGTGTCAACGCTGGGAATGCCCAGAATGGCCGCGCCCGTCTTGCGCGCTGCTTCCACCGACAGGTGGATCAATTCCGTGGTTACAAAAGGCCGCACGGCATCATGCACCACCACAATCTCCGTGGTCGGTGGAGCTTCCCGAAGCGCCAGAAAAACGGTCTGCTGCCGGGTCGACCCGCCCGGGACCAGCCGCACGGGCTTTGAGAACTGCTCGAGCTGGATTTGCTCATGGGCACGCTCCATGTCTTCAGGGCGCAGACCCAGGTAGATTTCGTCAATCGAATCGGCTTCGTTGAACTTGCGCAGGGTGTGGACCACGATCGGCACGCCTTCAAGAGAAAGAAACTGCTTGGGCGTATCGCCACCCATGCGGACACCCGCACCGGCAGCAGGAATGATGGCCAACACTTTCATAGCAGGAACCTGTACCGCCCCTCGAACCGGAACCTAGGACTGGACCACCTCGGCACGCTGTTTATTGTTCTCGTATTTTCCGAAAATCATTTTCCCGGCCGTGGTCTGCAGCACGCTGGTGACTGAAATATCGATGGTTTTTGAAATCATTTTCTTAGCGTTGTCCACCACCACCATCGTGCCGTCATCGAGGTAGGCGACACCCTGGTTGTATTCCTTGCCTTCCTTGAGGATAAACACCCGCATCACTTCTCCGGGAAGCACCACGGGCTTCAAGGCGTTGGCCAGTTCATTGATGTTCAGCACCGGAACGTGCTGGAGCTGGGCCACCTTGTTCAGGTTGAAATCGTTGGTCAGGATTTTTCCTTCAAACTTCTTGGCCAGCTCTATCAGCTTCAGGTCCACCTCTCGAACCTGGGGGAAATCCTCCTCCACAATCTGCACCTGGACGGAAGTTATTTTCTGGATGCGCTGCATCACATCCAGACCCCTCCGGCCGCGGTTGCGTTTTTGCGGGTCGGTCGAGTCGGCCACCAGTTGCAGTTCGCGAAGCACGAACTGCGGAAGGATGAGAGGGCCTTCAATAAATCCCGTTTCGCAGATGTCGGCGATACGGCCGTCGATAATCACGCTGGTATCGAGGATCTTGCTGCTCTTCCGGCTCTGCCGCTCGGCGGAAAAAATGCCGCCCATCGCTCCGAGATTCAGCAGGTCGCCTTTGGAGGCGCCCACCACTAGGCCGACGTACCCCAGCAGCAGGAGCAGGGTGATCTGGACGTACGAAATGGAGGCCCGCTCGAGTGAAGTCAGGCTCAGCAGGTGGCTGATAACCAGCGCGCCTGTGACGCCGAAAATCCCCCCCACTACCGCGCCGATCAGACGCTTAAGGCTGGCCTTGCGCAAGCGCATTTCGATAAAGACGAACGCGCATGCCAGCGCTGCGCCGACCAGCGCAGAGACCCAGGAAGACCAATGAAAAGGCTGCAAATGGTAAGCAGCGGTAATCACCGACAGGATGAATATTGCTCGAAGTGACGCCATCTCCCATGACATTTAATCCGAGCTCCCTTCTGTATAATTCCATAATGGTTGTTGGCCAGTATGTTGACCCGGGAGGGGGCAAGCACACCATCGCTGCGGCTCAGTATAGCATTACTATGTCGGCAAAGGTCAATGAAGAGATGCCTCAATTTGCAATAATTTGACAAATCAGATTCCACCTTGATTTTGAGGGTTTTAGGGCTCTTATGAGGTTACTGGTGAGAGCGTGATTTGATGATGATGGGCGTCCCTACAAAGCCAAACTCCTCCCGGATGCGATTCTCCAGATAACGTTCGACGGAAAAATGGAGTTTTCCCTTGCGGTTGGTGAAGGCAATGAAGGTGGGCGGGGAAGCCGCGGCCTGGGTGAGATAATAAATGCGCAGGGGGCGGCCATGGTGGCTGGGCAGACGCCGGAGATCGAGTCCCTGGACGAAGGCATTCATCCGGGCGGTGGGTATGCGGACCTTCCGGGCCGCCGCCACCTCTGCGATCAGCTTCCACAGGCTCTCCAGCCGCTGTCCTTTCAGCGCAGAAATAAAAGCGATGGGCGCGTAATCCAGAAACTTCATGCGCTGCCTTAACTCCTGCGTGTAATCGAGTGTTACGGTGGGCCCTTTTTGGATGGCATCGTATTTATTCACCACCAGGATCACGGAGCGGCGGCTCTCATGCGCGTAGCCTGCAATGTGGGTGTCCAGGGCAGTCACGCCTTCTTCAGCGGCGATGATAAAAAGGGCGACATCGGCCTGCTCCAGGTGCTTGCGCGCCTGGATCACGCTCAGCTTTTCGGCCAGCAGCTTCGTTTTCCCCTTGCGCCGGATGCCTGCCGTGTCCACAAAAACGTATGGCACGCCGGCGTGTTCCACCTCTACATCCACGGCGTCGCGCGTGGTGCCGGCAATAGGCGTCACGATGGAACGTTCCTGCCCGGCCAGGCGGTTGAGCAGCGTCGATTTGCCCACGTTGGGCCGCCCGATGATGGCGATCCTGACGCTCGACTCCTGGCTGGCAGCCGGCTCTCCCGGCGCCGGCATGCCGGCGGTGATGTGCTCGAGAAGTTGATCCACTCCCAGGCCATGTTCGGCTGAAACAGCGAAAGTGTTTTCCACGCCCAGTCGGGCAAACTCCGCCGCCAGCGGCGAGTGCATAGGGAGGTCGATTTTGTTGACGGCCACGGACAAGGGTTTGCCCGTCCGCCGCAGCAGGTGGCAAAGCTCCTCGTCGAGCGGCAGCAGGCCTTCGCGCCCGTCCACCACCAGGACCAGGTGCGCGGCCTTCTCGATGGCCATCTGCGCGTGCCGCAGGATTTCAACCGGAATCGTGTCGCGGTCCTGAGGAACGATTCCGCCCGTATCCACCAGCCTGAAGCGCGCGCCCTGCCACTCGGCCGTGTCCTCAATGCGGTCGCGCGTCATGCCCGGCTCATTGCCCACCAGCGCGCGGCGGCTGCCCACAATCCGGTTGAACAGAGTGGACTTGCCCACATTAGGGCGTCCCAGAATCACAATCAGTGGCAATTTGGGCATAGAAAACTCAATCGTCGCGGCGGTGGCATTCGGCCCGAAAGCATCTGTGCTATTCTTGCCAATGAGCCCGCGGCTCGGATTTCCAGTCTAACGGAGGTTGCAGATTCCCGCCAGACGGACCCTGGCACGCTCGACCAGGTTGGTGAGAAATGTGTAGCGGCGGCTTTATGCCGCCACGCATTAAAAAAGCAGGCTGATGGCGAAGTCCTGCACCAGACGGTGCAGGACGAGGTAAACTCGCGGCTACGTTGCAGCATACACATGGTTGTCAAGAGCCAGAAAACAACGGAACATGCCTCGCTCGAGCGCATCTTTGGCGCCTCGGGCTGGCTGGCCCGGCATCATCCCAGCTTCGAATACCGGCCCGGTCAGTTGGAAATGGCTGAGGCCGTTGAATCCTCCCTCCAGAGCGGCCAGCACCTGATTGTGGAAGCCGGCACGGGAACAGGGAAGACACTGGCCTATCTGGCGCCGCTGGTCCGCAGCGGGCAGCGAGTAGTCATCTCGACCGGGACCAAAAACCTGCAGGAGCAGCTCTTTTACAAGGACATTCCTTTCATCCAGAAGTTGTTTCCAAAGCTGCGCGCCACCCTGATGAAGGGCCGCCAGAACTACCTTTGCCGGCAGAAACTCTACGACATTGAAAGGCAGCCGGTGCTGAACGGCCTGGAAGAGGTTGATCTTTATCAGCAGCTTCGCGAGTGGGAACGCCGCACGGAAACCGGCGACCGCACGGAAGTGGCGGGGCTTCGCGATTCAAGCGAGCTGTGGCAGCGCGTGGACGCCCGCCGCGAAACCTGTACGGGCCAGAAATGCCCGCAATTCGAGCGCTGCTTTATCACCTGGATGCACCAACGCGCCGCCGAGTCTGACCTGATCATCGTGAATCATCATCTCTTCTTTGCCGACCTCGCCCTCAAGCAGACGGATTACGCCAGCCTGCTTCCCGACTATACGGCCGTGGTTTTTGACGAAGCCCACGAGATCGAAGATGTTGCCACACAGTATTTCGGCCAGAAGGTCTCGAACTACCAGATCGAAGAGCTGGCGCGCGACACCGAGGCCACGCTGAAAGCAAAGGCGATTGAAAGCGGCGAAGTTTTGAGCGCCGTTCGCGAGCTGCGGCGGCGCAGCGAGCTTTTCTTTGAGCTGTTCCCGACCGGCGACGGGCGGACGAATTTCGATAACCGCGAAAGTTTTCTGGAGGTCCGCCGCGGCACTTACTCGGCCTTCGTGAATTCCCTGATCCGGCTGGAGACCGAACTGCTCGGCGTAAAGGACCGCC
The DNA here is from genome assembly GCA_035277665.1 of Terriglobia bacterium. Lineage (GTDB taxonomy): Bacteria > Acidobacteriota > Terriglobia > UBA7540 > UBA7540 > SCRD01. Next base: position 24,000 of record DATEKC010000233.1, on the reverse strand, counting down.
CGGAAGAGATCAACAACCTGGCGCGGCGGGCGGCGGAAATCCGCAAGGCGCTTGATGTGATCATGGAGAGCCGCGACCGCAGCCTGGTTTATTGGTGGGAGCGGCGCGGCAGGGGAGTATTCATCGAGGCCTCGCCCATCGACGTTTCGCCCATCCTGCGCGAACGCCTGTTCGGGAAGGTGCGGACCGTTATCCTCACCTCCGCCACGCTGGCCGTGGGCGGAAAGTTTGATTTCCTCAAGCGCCGCCTGGGTGTCGAGACGGCGCGCGAAAAGATCCTGGAATCGCATTTCGATTTTGCCCGCCAGGCGATCCTCTACACGCCGCTGCACCTTCCGGACCCGCGCCACGCGGAGTTCTCATCCCGTGCCGCCGGTGAAATAGTGAGCCTGCTGAAGGCCACCGAAGGCCGCGCCTTTGTGCTCTTCACCTCCTATCAGCAGATGCGGGCCGTTTACGAACTCGTCCGCCGGCGGCTGCGCTATCCGCTGATGATGCAGGGTTCCATGCCGCGCAACGCGCTGCTGGATAAGTTCCGTTCCACTCCTCACGCCGTGCTTTTTGCCACCAGTTCGTTCTGGCAGGGCGTGGACGTGCAGGGCCAGCAATTGAGCGCCGTCATCGTAGACCGCCTGCCGTTTTCTGTTCCTTCCGATCCGGTCGTGGCAGCCCGCATCCGGCAGATCAATGAGGAGGGCGGAAACGCCTTTGTCGAATATCAGATTCCCGAGGCCGTCATCGCGCTCAAGCAGGGTTTCGGCCGGCTGATCCGCAGCGAGACCGACCGCGGAGTGCTCGGCATTCTGGACCATCGCATCGTGAAGAAGCATTACGGCAAGATCTTTTTTGATAGCCTTCCGCCTTACCGTCGCGCCGGCCGGCTGGAAGAGGTCAGCGAATTTATGCAAGAATGCCTGTAGACGGGCGGGTAGCCCACAGTTGTTCTGTAACTGTGCGGCTTTTGGTTTTGACGGGACGAACCGCAGAGTAATCCCGCACGGCGGGACAACTCTGATGCGCTACCTTGCTGCGGGTTTCCACAACGCCGGAGGTTCCATGTTTGAGGTTTCGGTTGAATATTCCTTTGCCGCGGGCCACGCGCTGCGCGGTTACAAGGGAAAGTGCGAGAACGTTCACGGGCACAATTACAAAGTGCGGGTGACGGTGGAGGGCGAAAGGCTGAATTCCATCGGCCTGCTCGTGGATTTCTCCGACCTGCGCGCGGCGCTGAAAGGATTAGTGGAGCGGTTTGACCATCATTTCCTGAACGAAGTTGAACCGTTCAGGGAAACCAACCCTTCCGCCGAAAACCTGGCTTGCTACCTGGGGAATGAATTGCAAAGGAAAATCAAGGACCAGGGATTGAACGTGAATAACGTGACCGTGTGGGAAACCGATACCACTTCCGCCAGCTACCGGCCTCCCTCAGTCTTCTGAGTGGAGAACGCGGCGCGGCCCTGAAGCAACAGCCTGATCAAACTAATGCGACCAGAAAGAAACCGTGGGATGCAGGTGGATGTTGTGCTCGTTCATGCAATCTCCCGGGCACAAATAGACGTCTTCGCACCACGGGCAACGCAGGAGAAGCTGCCTCTCACGGAGCGTGTTGCAGACGGAGCATCCTTCCAGCAGGTCAGCTACGACATGGCGTGAGACTTTCCGCCATGTCTCCATCACTGCCTGCTCTTCCTGCAGCTTGTGAAGTTCTTCTCTGCTCATCATGGCCAGCCTCCCCCTCCCTCACGCAGCCGTTACGTGCAAGCAGCGTTCCAATCTCTACAATAAACTCTGTTGATTCTTCCGGCAATAACTTCTTTTGATTCAATGGCCGCTCTTTCTCAGGAAATTCCGCACTTTCCCTGCGCAGGAAAACTATTTCCGGTTCGTCACCTGGGTGGCCCCAAAATGTCACATATTGGTATCAGTTCTCTGGCCTAGGGGTCGTTCGGGGGAGGCCCTTCCCTCCGTCATTCCGGTCCCACATCGCAGGGGAAGGGCCTCGGCATGTGTTTTCAAGTAGATGCGGGAGGCTTCGCAGGTTCTGAACTGGGCCTCTCTCAGGCGAAACTCACCTTCACGTCCTGCCGGTCTTCTTCCGCGGCTTTGAAAAATTCCCGTTGCTGCAGGTTCATCAATCCGGCCAGAATCATGTCGGGGAATTGCTGAATGCGAATGTTGTAGGTGTTGACGCTGTCGTTCAGGAACTCGCGCCGGTCGGCGATCCTTTCCTCGATCTCCGTGATGCGCGACTGCAACTGCATAAAGTCGTTGTTGGCTTTCAGTTCGGGATAATTTTCCGCTACGGCAAACAGGGTTTTGAGCGCCCCGGTCATCATGTTGTCGGCCTGGGCTTTTTCGGGCGCCGTGCTGGCTTTCTGGTAGGCGCTGCGCGCTTCGGTCACCATCTCAAAGGTTTTCTGCTCATACTGCATATAGCCCTTGCAGGTATCGATCAACTTGGGCAGTTCGTCGTGCCGCTGCTTGAGCAGAACGTCGATGTTGGCCCAGGCCTTGTCGATGTCATTTTTCAGCCGCACCAGACTGTTGTAAATGCTGATCGTGTAGGCAACGATGGCAATCACGGCCAGCAGCAAAACCAGTAGAATCAGAATGCTCAGCCCCATTGTCAGCCTCCTGATGGAGATTTACAGCAGGCCATTCCTGGCCATAAAAAGCGCCGCGCAGAAGACCGTCAGGGCCGCTCCGCCGATCACCATCATCGTCGAACGCCAGCCCATGCCGGACTTCAAATCCTCCGCCGACTTTGAAGATATGAGAAAAGTGCCGTTATGCTCGCCCTTGGTTATTAGATTCCTGTCGTTATCGTCTTCGGGCCGGGGGTTCTCAACGCAGGTCCCCAGCACGTCATATTCCTGGTCCGGCTCAATGCATTGCTCCGTAAATCGATAGGAATTTGAGTAATCGTAACTGGCGGCAGCGTATTCCAGCAGCTCGTCATCGGTCTTGCCGCCCAGGGAATCATCCGACATGTCATTCCGACTGCCCCGGCCCAGCAGTCCGACCAGGGAAAACCTCATCGGCGGGTCGCCCACAATCCGCCGCCCGCTGACCGGCACATCCAGTTCGGCCTCTTTCGGGTCCACGTGGATGCGGCCCGAATCGTCGGTCAGGTAGAAGCGCATGCCGTTCTGGTCAGTGCGATAGTGCTGCCAGCCGTTCCGCTGATCATAGCGTTCAATCTTCACATGAAAGGCATAGCATGGAGTGCCACTTACAGGGCCCGGAAACGGCGTGTCGCCGCCCGCGTGGCCGTGCACCTGCGCGAGGCCCATGGCAACGCTGCGGACGGGAATGATTGGAGTGTCGGCCACCACCAGGCTCTTGCGAAAGACCCGCAGCCCGCGAAAGAAAAGAACGAGCCCGAATCCGAACCCGATGATCAGATAGACGTCAATATTTCCTTGATGGGCCATCATAAAAGGGCCAGAAAATCGCCCCATCGTAGCTTGGAGAAAGGCAAAAGGCAAGCGAAATTGCCCGCCCCGCAGGCCGGGACTTGGCTTTTCTAGGCGCAACCGCCGGCCCGAAAATCTAAGAAAATTTCCTGATCCGGCATAAAGCTTTCCCCTGAAACCCGTTACTCTTATGATGTGCTGCCGCTCGGGGGGATCCGGCGCTCTCCGGCCCCAATCTCACCCCGCACGCGCTTGCCATCCCGCGCAACTGCCTGCGCAACCACGCACCGTTTTGCAGAAATTGCAGGCGTCAGACTCGCCGCTGCTGCCGTGGCGCTGCTGTCCCGGCAATTTATCCACTTAAAACCAGAGAGGCCAGCGCAGCGGCTGGCCTCACGGTTAATTTCAGATCGGTGTGGGTTTGTCTTAAGCCTCAGCCTCCTCAATCTCTTTTACATGAATCGTCATGTTTTCCTCGTCGAGGGCCCCAGTGACCTTTACGCTCTTTCCGTCAAATTCCTTGGCCTTATCCTGATCGTCGAGCTGATAGGTCTTTCCGTCCTCGCCCTGGAGGGTGTATTTGCCGTCGCTGCTCATAATTTTCCCGGTGAACGACTGAGTCTCAGCTTCCTGGGCTGCGGGTTCCGCCGGCTCGTCTTGTTGCGCGCTCAGAACAGCATTGTGGCCGGCAGCTTGCACTTTTGCTGCCGGCACCGCCCATGCAATCACACCCAAGGCAACCAACATCACAAGCAAATTCAGCTTCTTCATCATCTTTCGATTTCCTCCTGCGCTTGCGTCCTGTTCCTGGGCGTGACCCCGCTCCGGCTCTGCCGGAAAATACGGACACGAGCGCTGCAGATTAGACGCAAATCTCGCCCCAAGGTTGATCTAAAATTTGCGCCAAATTTTCAATTAGGTAAAAGACCTGAATGTCTGCTTTCCAGGGGATGAAAGCTGTTCTTCGTAGCTTTTAATCAAGGAGACGCGTGCCGCGCGGCAACTCGCCGGCATGGCGACGCCCAAAGCGGCCGGCCTGGTCTTTGACTGAACCGCGCCAGGATTTGTGGCAATTGTTGTCTTCCGGCAATCGCCGGCGCCGGCATCCGGTGTGGTGTGCCAGGCGCTTTGTGAATAATGGCGAAGCTCATGGAGTGCGGCAGCAAGGCTGCCGCCTTTCGCGTGTCCGCGTGCTGCCGCCATTGAAGAATGAAAAGGCGGCAGGTGCCCTGCCGCAGTCCAGGGCGGTAGCTGGCGCTACCGCATCCCGGGAAGCGCGTTCTGAAAGGTGACAGGATTTGTGACGCATCACACTGGCGGCTATTTGTTCGTGGTTGTGAACTTAAACTCGGTAACCTGATGGAAAGTCTCTCCCGGTTTGAGTTCGGTGGTCGGGAAATTCGGGTGGTTCGGCGAATCGGGATAGTGCTGCGTTTCCAGGCAAAACGCCGACCGGAAGCCGTATTTTACGCCGCCTTTGCCGGGGACCGATCCGTCCAGAAAGTTCGCGCTGTAAAACTGGATGCCCGGTTCCGTGGTGTAGACTTCCAGCTCGCGGCCGGATCCAGGATCGTACACGCGCGCCGCCAGTTCCAGGCCGGAACCTTTGCGGTCCAGAATGTAGTTGATGTCGTACCCCTTCCCGATCTTCAATTGCGGATTATCCTCATTGATGCGCGCGCCGATCGGCGTCGGCTTGCGGAAGTCAAACGGCGTGCCGTCAACCTTCATGATTTTTCCCGTGGGAATCTGCGTGGAATCCGCGGGCGTAATTTCGTCGGAATTAATCCACATCACCTGCTTCAGAACGTCTCCGTTTCCATCACCGGCCAGGTTGAAGTAAGAGTGATTGGTGAGGTTGATGACGGTATCTTTGTCGGTGGTGGCGCTGTAGTCGATCTTGAGGCCGTTGTCTTTCGTCAGGGTATAGACGACCTTCGCGTGCAGGTTGCCGGGGTAGCCTTCCTCGCCGCCCTTGCTCAGGTAAGATAATTCCAGCGCGGGCTCGCTTCCCGGAACCTCTTTGGCTGTCCAAGCTTGCTTGTCAAAACCCTTGAGGCCGCCGTGCAGGCTATTGGGGCCGTTGTTGACCGGCAGGTGATAAACTTTGCCGTCCAGGGTGAACCTGGCGCCGCCAATCCGGTTGGCATAGCGGCCCACCAGGGCGCCGAAATAGGTGTTGTATTTCATGTAGTCCGGCAGGTTGTCAAAACCGAGCACAACATCGGCCATCTTGCCGTTGCGGTCCGGCGCCAGGATCGAAACAATCCTTCCGCCGTAATTAGTGATGGCCACCTGCAGGCCATTCGCATTGGTCAGCGTATAAAGATGAACTTCTTGTCCGTCGGGCATGGTTCCAAACACGCTCCTTTTGATTCCATTTTCATGATTTGCAGTTTCAGTCACTGGCTGCTTTCCGGGGGTGCAGGCGCCGGTCGTGGCCAGAAGTATTGCCATTAAACTTATCAGTCCAAAAAATCTTTTCGTGCTGTTCCCTTTAATTTTGTTGTTCATGGATAATCGGTCAGCCCTCCGCGACTGATTCTCACCGCCTGGCATCACGACCGCCTTGCGGGCCCGCCTTTAGCCCGAACAGCATAACACCCCAGCGGCGGCTTTTGAACACCAGTGTCCTATTTCCGAAAAACATCATCGAGACGAACGCCGCCGGCCGTCCATGGATGCCATGGGTTGGGGCAGGGCAGCAGCGGCGCTGAGGAGAGGCCTGAGCAGAGAACCCGGATGAAAGATCTGCCAGCTTTGCCGATTTCGCTTGACAAGCACTGGCCTAGTATGGTAGTCTGACTTTGCCTGTTGAGGACGACTTCGGGGCGGGAAAATAAAAAAGATATCTTATTTTGGAAAACGAAGCCGAGAAGTTGTTGAAAACAAAGGGAAAGGCTACATATGTTAGCCGAAACGAACCCGAAAACGAACCCGAGAAGTCCTTTAGATTTGAACCTGTGTAAAAAACGAACCCGAAAACGAACCCGAGAAGTCCTTTAAATTCGCACCCGTCAAAAAACGAACCCGAAACGAGCCCGGGAACTTTTCAGCCGGAATGTAGCCGGGTCGGGATATTTCACGGCGCGTCTGGCGCCGCGCGCGCCGGCCATCCGGCTGGTTTCAAATACCTGCTTGACTTGTTTTTCGGCGCGGCGTAGCATTGGCGAATCGGGGTAAAATTCTTTCCTTTGAAGGAGGGCGGGACCAATGTGGGGTAAAATCAGGTTTACCGGTAAAGCAGTCTTACTCGGCATGGCGCTGGCGCTGTGCCTCGGATTTACACAGGTGGGAAGTGCTGTTCCAAGCGCGGCCCAAACTTCGAAAGCCAAGTCCGTTTACGTCTGTGCTTGCGCGGGAACAAAATCCTGCCCTTGCATGGCCATGTCGAAGAAGGAAGGCAAGTGTCCGTGCGGAACGGATAATATGAAGGAAGTCCCTGCCAACAGCGCATGGGCAAGACACAATCGAGCGGAACTCAGCAAGTAGAGCCGCCCGTCCCTGCCTGCCCGATTAGAGCGCGAACCGCGTCATGATTCTGTTCCTGGCCGGCGCGCTCGAATCCAACGCAGGCCTGCTAACGTGGATTTCCGGGCAAGCCGAAATCCACTCGGAAGATTACTCGCACTTTCTTTCCGGTTCGTGAAGCGGTGATATACTCGCCGCTTCCCGAAACGGACAGATCCAGCCCTTAGCTGTTACGTCCTTCCCAGCTTTCATCGTGAGCCTGACAAGGGTGTGGTGCCTTGCCTCGTGCAAGCGCAACACGCCCCTTGCTGCCAGGACTTTCCGCCGGCCCGCTTATTCCATCAGGCCAGGGAACAGCCGTGCGGCGTTGGCGTGATAAATTTTTCTGACAACGCTCATCGGCAGGGCCAGCCCGTGGACGGTGAGACCCTCATATTCAAACGTTTCATTTGTCGCGAAGTATTTCCAGCTCATCGCGTACTGATATTTCCAATGTTTGATGACCTGGCTGACATCGCTGCCATGGCGGATTCCGCCATCTGTTCCGTAGCAGATGCGGTCCTGGTACTTGATCAGGAAGGCGCGCACCTTGGGGTTGGGCTGCGCCATCAGGTAGCGGATGCGCGCGGCCGTGTCCACATTGAAATTCGGAAAGCGATCGAACCGTTTGGCGATTTCATCCACGTTGGTTTCCATGCTGCCCAGGTGGGCGCCCACCACGCGCAGATGAGGGTTCATGGCCAGCAGGTGATCGCGCGCTTTCAGGATTTCCGCCTTCGAGGGCACTCCGGGCTTTCCATACATATGCCATTGCGGGTTCTTCTTGTAATAGTTATAGTCCGGGTTCATCGGACCCATCTGCGCGAAGGATTCCCAGCAACTGTCAGGCTCAGCGATGTGCGCGATCATCGTCTTGTTGTGTGCCTGGATGTCTTTGTAAATGGGCTCGAAGACCGGGTCGTCCGGCATCACATATTTGCCCGAAGGCCATCTGATTTGCATCCCGATGTTCTTCCAGATCTTTACCGCAATGGCCCCGGCCCGGAAGTTGGCATTGAGCACGTCAATCGCGTTCTGGTCAAAATTCTTGTCCTGGATTTTATAGGGATTGAATGTTGTGCAGATTCCTGCGCGCCCGCCCGAGCCGCGACGGACCGCCATCGTCTCGCGAAACTGGGCGGCTTGAGTCGAGTAGGGCGGTTCGTCCTCGCGGCCTACCACACAGATGTCAACAATGCGAAGATTAAGTTCCTTCATCATCTGGTAGTAAGCCGGCGAATCCACAAAGACGTGCGCGTGCGTATCGATGGGCCCAATCTTGGCGAGCGCCGCCAGATCCGCCGCTTCCTGAGGATCGGTCGCTTGCGCGGCCGGTGACGCTACCAGATGTTTTGAAAAAATCACTCCGGCGGTTATGCCGGCTATTACCATGACGCTGGCTGCAATGATCCTGATCTTTTTCAACTTCAGCCTCCATTGGGCACCGTTCACCAGTGTCCCTTGTTATTTGGTGAGAGACATGCCCGTCGTTCATTTCCTGATTGCCCGACAATCATACACCCGCACGGCAAGTTTCTTTGGAAGATGAAATAAGTATTCCAGACATCAGTTGCCAGGCAGCGCTTCGGCACCTGAATTGATCTCTTTGGAGAGCATTACCGGTCCTGAAAATTTTTTGCCTCTTGCAGGCCCATTTGCATGTATGCTAATAGCATAGTCAGATAATCAGGTCATTACCTGATTGACCTTAGAGGGAAGATTGGCCGATTCTAACGCAGATGCGCGGTTAGTTAACTGCTTCCTTTTCTTTCAAAGAGGCGGGTTCGGCTTCCGCGGCGTCTTTTTTCGAGCGTCGACTGCGGTTATCTCACAATTGAAAATTGCACCCTTTGCCGACGCAAAGGCATTCGGGGTTTCCCAGGGTTCGCCACAAGCCAGCTATGTTGTTCAGCTGTAGAGAGGCGATCCCGAATAGTCTTGAAAGTTATGAGCGGCCCAGGACGGTTCTATTCCACTGAGCGCCAGCGTGGATTAGCTGTTCTGGCCAGGCTAAAGCATGAAGGCCAAATTCCCGAGAAGGAGGAGCCGCTCGGTCACCATGGCGCGATACCCCAAATCCCGCATTAGCTGCCAGCAGGAACAATCGCACATGGCCAGTGGCGAAACAAGAATATGAAGGGACCACTGTCTTTAGCTGAGGAACTCCGTGCCATCCGCGGTGGCGTCCATAGCAAAAATCTCTCCCTCCGCGCCGATGTGCCTGCAGAAACCGATCGCCCATGGAAATCAGATATTGAGCGAGTGGAGCAAACGCTCCATGAAGCGCTGCAGGCTATCTCGCAATTCTCTGGCGTTGGCCTTCCAGAGGGCGTCGCCACGCCTCCCGGCGAAGGCGGCTCCGTATCACGCCTGGGTTGCGCCACACTGAAGGAGCGGATCCGCACTGACCTGCAGGCATTTTCTGCCACGACCGTCTCTGAGATGGCGAAACAGGCAGAGCAACAGGCCCGCGCCGCCCTGGAGGTTATCCAGATTGAGATGGAACGCCGGATCGAAAAGGTCGTCGACGGGTACCGGGATAAATTGCGCGAGCAAATCGAGCCCACGCAGTTTGAGATCAATGTCGAAAAGCAGAGCCAGGAGCGCGTCGCGGAACTGGTCCACGCCCAGACAGATGAATTTGCGCGCTGGGTCTGGCTGACCTGCAAAGGGACGGGAACTCCCATTCCAACGCAAATCGAAAAGTTACTGGGTCCCTATGTGGAGGAAGCGACAGCCCTGGTCACTGGAAGTGTCCAGCAGAAAATTCAGGACTTGCTTGCTGAGCAGGAGAAGCTGGTGGAAGAGCGCTTCCAGGGGACGGCTGATTCTCTCCAGAACAAGATCGCTTCGCTGGAGCAGGCAGCGCAACAGATTTGCGAAAAGAATGCCGATTCTGTGACGAAAGTGTCCACGGAGCGGCTGAACGCCGCCGCCGACGAGGCGGCGAAAAGTTTTGAAAGCAGAATCCATGAGCAGATGGAGGGCTTATTTGGCGGAATAGAGACCCGCCTGAATGAAACCACTGCAGCTTTGCTGGAGCGAGTGCGGCAGGAGCAGGAACAAGGCGCGCAGGACTTCATCCGCAGGATGGAATCGGTGGCAACAGACCTGGAGGGAAAAAAAGGTCCGGAGCTTTCGGCACGAATGGAAGAGAGCGCGGCCAGGGCCATGGAGTCTTCGCGCCAGCAATTGCAACAGACCGCGGAAGGGGCCCTCCGGCAGATCCAGGAAGCAGGCCGGACGGTGCAGGAGTCCGTCCAACAGAGCATGACAAAAATGCAGGGAATGCTGGCCGGTGAAGGCCAGGAGCTCAGCGCGCTGCGCGAAAAAGTCCTCGAGGGCTCCAGGGATCAAATCTCTTCAATGGTTCAGGAAGCCATGGGATCGATGGAACCGCGAGTCCTGCAACTGGCGGAGGAGAGGATCCATGCCGCCGCGGCGGAGTTGAGCAGGTCGCAGGACCAGAATGTTGCGCACTTTGAATCGCGGCTTCAGGAAGTTTCCGAAGGGCAGTATCGCAACCTACTGGACCGCATCCAGAAAGACGCAAGCGATGCGGGCGCCCGCGCGGCGGAAGAGGTCCGGAGTGCTTCGGGCTCCGTGATGCAGGAACTTACCAAAAAGGTTGAAGCTGCCTCCTCGCTCTTGAAAAAGCATCAGGAGGAAGCGAGCTCCGGCTTCCAATCATCCGTGAACGCGACTCTTGAAACCTTCCGAAAGCAGCTCTCGGAGATTTCTAACGCTGGAATCGAAGGCCAGCGGAAATCGATTAACTACAACCTGAACGAACTTCAGAAACGTTTAACTCTGGCTGCCGAGGCGCTGCGCGCAGATCCTCCCCTTCCGCACTAGCGGGTCTTCTGCAGCATGAAGCTTATTCGCGCGGATTCCTTTCTTCCGGCGTCTGCCTGAAAATTTGGCTAACCGGAGTTTCGCTTTGGCGAGGCTCCCCTTTAAGACCTTTCCACGCCCGTAGAGAACCCGCCTCCTCTGTCTGTGCGTCTCAGCTTGGTTCCATCGCTCTTACCTTTAAAGAACCAAAAGCTCCTTGCCAGACTAGCTGCAATACTCTATGGCTGAGAGGGGCCTGCCGGAATGCGTTTTGCTGAACGGTCAATTCTGAATCCGAACTTTTTGGATGTCCAGGACGAATACCATAATGGAAGAGCCATGAAGCTGACTGGGGAAGACTCCACATCGTGCAATTGGTTGAGCGCCGGAAACCGTCAAGCGTTCGAACTTTTCTATCGGGACCACGCAGCGGCCTTGGAGAGATTTCTTCGGCACTCAGTCGGCGATCCGAAAGCCGCGGAAGACATCACCCAGGAAGCTTTCATGCAGCTTTGGCAGTGCCCGAACGGGTATGACCCGAAGCGCGGTTCACCCCGGGCTTACCTGTTTGGAATTGCCGCCAAGCGCGCTGCGGACTGGTGGCGGAGGCGGCCTTATAACGTCCCACCTCAGCTGACTCGCCCGGATAGAGAGGATAATTTGCCTCTGCTTCTGGCCGATGCCCTCGACAAGGTTGACCCCGAAAAGCGCGCCTTGCTGTGGCTGCGTGAAGTTGAAGGATACTCCTACCAGGAGCTTGCAGAGATGCTTGCCATTCCGGTGGGAACCGTAAGATCGCGGCTCTTCACGGCCAGAGAGCAATTGCGCCGGGTCTGGGATGCTGACGGCAAGTCGGAGGACCTATGAACTGCCAGGATGCACAGCTTTTTGTTTCTGACCTGTACGACGGCGAAGTTGTGCCTCAGGATGCAGCCGCTCATATTGCCAGTTGCGCCCCCTGCCGGGACCTGCTGAACAAGTACGCGCAGATCGGTGCAAGACTGCGGCTGATGGCAGCCGCTGAGGGCGGTACAAATCCTGCACCGCTTGGCAATCTTCCTCCAAAGAGCCGGCGATGGAGTCGCGGCTTAACGGTTCGCGTTCTCGTTCCTCGCTTTGCTATCGGTGCTGTCCTAATTGCCATCGTGGGATTATCAATCGGCCTGGCTCTGGTGCACGGGCAGGGTTCCGGCCCTTGGTTCCAGTATGAGGTCACCGATGCACAGTCACTGGGAACGGGCGGCAATGTGCTTCAGGCAGGCGAGTACGGCACCGGAGAGTCCTCCTCGTCAGCCGATCCCAGAATAACTTTGTACGAGGTCAAAGTCATCGACGTTCGGAACGACTCCGCGCAAGTCGAGGTCCGCGCGCGCAGATTCAACACCGAGCCTGACGGCCGTGGGGGAAAATTCATCATCGAGCCTGACAGCCGTCGGACCACGGTTAAATCCCGTGAGGATATCGATCGACTTCTTGCCGGCGCGACGCCTCAACGGTTTGATTACAAGCCGGGGCAAAAGTTAAGCATTCAGGTCGACGGAGGCGGCGCTCTCGTCCTGACCGGGAAGGTTTACCGCCTGCGTCCGAGTTTCTGGGGGCCTGGGTACCCTGTGAATCCCGAACTCAATGAGATCGTCCTCACCAATCCCGCAATGGTGCGCGGCCGGGAATTTCTGGGTAACATCGCGGGCAGTGCGAGCGCCGCAGGCGGGAATTCTGCAATTGGGGCCTGCGTGCCACCGGTGGGCGCTTTCGTTTTTGCCTTGAAGCCATTTCCCGGCGCGATTCAGGGAGTCGCGGAATTCGGCAGGGCGAGCTTTACAATGGATGGCCAGGACTATACCTTATTTTCAGCTACACCTATCACCGGAGGCCAGCAACCGCGGGACATCTGGGTCTACCGGGCTCCAAATTGCCCTTCAGTAGCACGTCCAATGATACTTGGCTCCAGCAGCAGCCCCTATGACGTCCTGCCGACCCTGAGAAAATAGCCGGGGATCTTGCGCCCGGCCTGTGATTTCATCCCTGATTCCCCGGTTTCCCCGGTCCGTAGACGGCCTGCCCCGGTTTTGCGCCGGTGTGATGGCCGTTATCGATTACCACAACTCCGTTGACAACCACATAAGGAATCCCCACCGGGTATCGCAACGGATTTTCGAATGTCGCCTGGTCGCTGACGGTTTGCGGATTGAAGATGGTGATGTCTGCCGCCATTCCGGGCGCCAGCAGCCCGCGATCTTTGAGCCCGGTGATGTGCGCGGAAAGGGAAGTCATTTTGCGAACGGCATCGGCAAGCGTCAGGACATGCCTCTCGCGAACATAGACGCCCAGCACACGCGGGAATGTGCCGTAGAATCGCGGGTGGGGCTTGCCGGCAAAGGCCATCCTGGGATTCACTGCCGCGCCGTCTGAGCCAATGCCAACCCAGGGTTGCTTCATAGCCAGTTCGACGTCCTGCTCGCTCATGCTGAAGTAGATGCCGAAGGCTGTTCCGCCCTCATTCACCAGCAGGTTGCAGAGAGCGTTCACCGGGTCGGTGTGCATGGCCTTCGCCACCTCGTCCATGCGTTTGCCCTCGTACTGTTTGTCCTCCGGCTTTTCCACTGTAGCCACCATCACACCGTGCCAACCTCCAGTGCTCTGGACTTCGTTGTTCACCCATCCCGGAAGCCCCTGCGCGATGTCCCGGCGGATCTTTTCGCGAGCTTTGGGATCCTTCAGCAATTCCACACGGTGCTCGAGCGAACCTTCAAGAAATTCAGGCGGCAGGCATTGCTCCAGGTTCGTCATTGAAGCGATGTAGGGATACTGGTCAGCGGTGACATCGATGCCGCGGTCGCGCGCAGCCTCGATGATTTTGATCTGATCGATCATGTGGCCCCAGTTCGGCTTGCCGTCCATCTTGAAGTGCAGGATGTGGACGGGCAGGCGGGCCTTCTCGCCGATTTCGATGGCCTCGGCCAGAGCCTGGGGCTCGTTTGCGCCCTCGCCGCGAATGTGGGTGGTGTAAATGCCCCCATAGCGTGCCGCCACGCTGGCCAGATGGATCAGGTCATCGGTGGTCATGTACGAATCAGGCGGGTAGATGAGTCCGGAAGAGAGGCCGATGGCGCCCTGCTGCATGGCCTGGGCCACCAGATCCTCCATCTTTTTCATTTCCGTCGGCGTCGGTCTGCGGTTCACGTCTCCAACCACGCCCATCCACACCTGTCCCGCGCCCACGTAGGAGGCGACATTCAGCGAAGTACCGCTTTTCTGCAGCACGTCAAAATACTGGGCCAGCGTTTCCCAATTCCTCTTGAAGTCGGCTGGACGGGGACTCTTGCTCACGTCCGGCTGATCAGGACTTGTAAAGGGTCCGGCGGATGCGTCCTCCCCGATGATTTCCGTGGTCACGCCCTGTCGGATCTTGCTCTGTCCATTGCCATCCACCAGCAGCGTGTAATCGCTGTGCGTGTGCAGATCGATAAATCCTGGAGCCACCACGAGACCTGTGGCGTCAATCACCCGCCGGGCTGTTGGGTTCACCAGCCGGCCAACGGCGGCGATCTTTCCGCTTTTCACGGCCACCTCGCCTTGATACCAGGGGCTGCCGCTGCCGTCGATGATGTGCCCACCTCTGATAAGCAGATCGTATTGCGGCTGGGTCTCGCGAGGGGCGGGTTGCATTTTGCATGAAAATATCAGGACGCATGCAATGGCAATGGCCGCAAGAGCCATGCGTACCTTGACGGGAAACCCTGGGGAGCGCACAAGCGTGAACCTCCGGAAGCCGTCGGATGATTTTTGAAGCGCCGGCCCGTGGCGCGGGCCGTGGGATGGAATTATAGCCCAGAGCAGTGCGCCAGGCAGAGCGATTCAGTTGATGCCTGGCAAACACCTTCTCCCGGCCATGTATTGGCCCGGAGCGTTATACTATGGGTGACCGGGTTTGCACGCCATTACATCTTCTCGAAAGGTGGTCAGCCGCCATGCCCTACTGTCCCGACTGTCTGACGGAATATGTTGAAGGAACCAACGAGTGCGAAGATTGTGGGGCTGAACTTGTCCCTGGCTCCCCCCCTGAGATTGACGATGAATCCGGCTCCAACACCCGCAACGCTTTCGGCGGATGGTTTCGATCTCTCGTCGGCGCAGGCCAGGAGACGGACGAGGACAAGGGGCCTCCGGTCAAGACCGTGAGGATCCGTTCTTTTTCCGGAGGCACAGCGTCGATGGACGCGGCCGTCGCCCGCAAGCTTCTGAAAGCCCAGGGAATTCCATCTGTCCTCGGGGGCGAGAACTCCGCGGAAATGCTGCCCGTCCTGGAGGTTTCGTTGCTGGTTCGGGAAGAGGACGCTGACCGCGCCGCGGAAATCCTGCGTAATTACTTTGATAAGCAGGGCCCTATCCTGGCGGGATAATTCACTTTTTCCCAGACGGAAGCGCCTGCCCAGTGGCCATCTGGCGATTGTGCTCACGGGCGAGTTGGCGCTGTAGCTGGCGGATGGCTTTGTGCACGTCCTTCGCTTCATCGGCCTGCTTCTGCGAAGGCAGAACGTCCAGATATTTCTGGTAGGCAGAGAGCGCCTCCTGCTTCTTGTCGGTTTTTTCATACACCTTGCCCAACCCAAGATAAGCCGGGGCGTAATAGGGATCGTCTTTGGCCGCTTCCTCATAACGGCTGAGCGCCCCGCGATAATCTTTCCTGTGGAAATAAAAGTCGCCGATCTCAACCGACTCCCTGGCAGAAGGCGGAACGTAATGAGGTGAGCTTTCCAGTTCGCCGTCATCCTGCGCCATGTGTTGGGCGGTTAACGAAACCGGCTGGCTCATTAGAGCCAAGGCGCCAAGCAGAAGGCCGATGAGGATTGCGCGCATATTTAGATTTTCTATCGCGGCTGGAGGAGAGTCAACCAGGTGTGGGCAAGGCAGGCTTTCCCGGCGGAACCTCCGGCAGGTTTTCGAGTCAATTAGAATGCTGGCCTCCGTGATGCCTGCTTACATACCTTACAGGGCTTTCCGTCTGTTGGGGGCGTCGGCGATAATAGTAGATGAAAGTTATGGTGGGACAAGACGCGTATGAATGAACTTCTCAAACAGAGAGCGGAGGACCAGCCGGCGCGGCCGGGTGTGTATGTTTTTAGGGACGTGGACGGGAAGCCGATCTACGTGGGCAAGGCCAAATCCCTGCGCCATCGGGTGCGCTCCTACTTTCAGGAATCGCGCCCCAGCGACGAAAAGCGCGACCGGCTGCTCGAAGTGGCTGCGGAGCTCGAAACCATTCTGGTTGACAACGAAAAAGAAGCTCTCGCTCTTGAGAACAATCTGATCAAACAGTTCAAGCCCCGCTACAATGTGCTGCTTCGTGACGACAAAACTTATCCCTACATCAAGCTCACGTTGCAGGAGCGGTTCCCGCGCGTCTACGTCACACGCCGCCTGCGGAAAGACGGGTCGCGCTACTATGGTCCTTATTTTCCCGGTGGTCTCGCCTACCGCATAGTGGACCTGATCCACCGCCGCTTCTTTGTGCCGTCATGCAAAGTGGACCTTACGCGATATCATCCTCGTCCTTGCCTGCAGTACTACATCAAGCGCTGCCTGGGGCCGTGCGTCGAGGGATTGACCACGCCGGAAAGATATGCCGAAGCGGTGCGCGACGTCCGCATGTTTCTCGAAGGCCGCGAAAGCGAACTGCTGAGGGATCTCCACATCCGCATGGAGCGAGCTTCGGAAGAGCAGCGTTACGAAGAGGCCGGCCGCTATCGTGACCAGTTGCTGACCGTTGAACAGCTTCGCGAGCGGCAAAAGATGGCGGCATCCTCAGGCGAAGACTTTGACGTCTTCGGCTTCCACCGCGAAGGGACTCAAATGGCCGTGGACCTGTTCCACTTCCGCAACGGGCGGACCGTGGACCGGCGGGAGTTCTTTTGGGAAGACCTCGAGGAGCCTGACCTCAGCGATGTTTTCTCGGCCCTCGTAAAGCAAGTGTATCTGGACCAGCAGTATGTGCCCGGAGAAATATTCGTGCCGGTGGGCTTTGAAGATCAGGCCATCCTTGAAGAGGTGCTCTCGGAAAAGCGCGGCCGGACGGTGCGTATCTATACCCCGGATGCCGGCAGGCGGCGTGGGCTGGTTGAACTTGTGGCCAGAAATGCGCGCCACTCTTTCGAACGCCGGTTCCGGGTAATCCAGCCGAAAACGGAAGAGATGCTGGGCGAACTGGCTGACGCGCTCGACCTGGACAAACCTCCCCGGAGGATCGAGGGGTTCGATGTTTCGCATATTCAGGGAACCGACATCGTGGCCTCCATGGTGGTTTGCGAAGAGGGGCGGATGAAGAAAGCCGACTATCGCAAGTTCATCATCAAATCAGTCCCGCAAAATGACGATTTCGCCAGCATGCGCGAGGTTGTAGGCCGGCGCTACAGCCGTCTACAGCAGGAAAAGAAACCACTCCCGGACCTGGTGCTGATCGATGGCGGCATCGGGCAGCTCCATGCGGCGGCCGAGGCGCTAGCCGGACTCGAAATCATTAATCAGCCGCTGGCCAGCATCGCAAAGAAGGAGGAAATCCTGTACGTCTTCGGCCGGGAGGACGAGCCCATTGCGCTGGACCATCACTCGCCGGCATTGCACCTGATC
The DNA here is from genome assembly GCA_035277665.1 of Terriglobia bacterium. GTDB lineage: Bacteria > Acidobacteriota > Terriglobia > UBA7540 > UBA7540 > SCRD01. Next base: position 6,613 of record DATEKC010000233.1, on the reverse strand, counting down.
CAGCAGATCAGGGATGAAGCCCACCGGTTTGCCGTGACCTTCCACCGGAAGCGCCGCGCGCGCCGCGAACTTGCCTCAGAACTACTTGAAATCCCTGGTATAGGCGAGCGGACGGCCAGGAGGCTGTTGGAGCATTTCGGAAGCCTGAACAAGCTGAAATCGGTAAGCGAGGCTGAACTGTCTCAAATTGTGACACAAAAACAAGTTATACAAATTATGGAATATTTGAGGGGCGGTGATAATAACAATTATAGGTAGTCCAGACGGTATATCAATAATCGCTTTATTCTTAATACAATTTATTGTTGCAAATCCAGTTGGACTTTGATATTCTACCGCCAGATTGGAGGTCAACCATGAAGATGAAAAACATGCTTTACGGTTTTGGCATCCTGGGGGCAGGTGTAGGCATTGGGACTGCCATGGGGCTGCTTTACGCTCCCCACAGTGGCCGCCAGACGCGAAGAATGATTTCCCGGGCAGCCGAGGACGGCGCCGATTACGTGGCCACGCGCAGCCGTGAAATCCGTCGGCAGGCTGAGGATGCTTTTGAGCGAGGCAAGGATCTGGCGACCAAGCTGGTTGCCTAAGAGGATTCAGGAGGATTTCTTATGAGCGACAACAACGGAGGGTCAAAGGTAGCCTTTTTTCTGGCTGGAGCGGGGATTGGCGCAATTCTAGCCCTCCTTTTTGCTCCGAAAACAGGACAAGAGACGCGGGATTACATCGCGCAACGGGCCGGCGAAAGCAGGGACCGGGTGGCAGAAAAGAGCCGGGAGTACCGTCAGCGAGCCGAAGGTTATGTGGACAAGGCCCGCGGATCGGTTGCCAAGCAGAAGGAACAATTATCCGCCGCACTCGAAGCTGGAAAGCAAGCTTACAGGGAGGAAAAGGGCAAGGAGGCTCAGTAAGCCGCTCCTTGCCAGTGGCCCGGGCGGCCTAGAATAGCATATGGTCCTTGACATTGTGCTGACGATTTTCATTATCATTGCCGCCGCGGCCCTTGTCCTTCAGGGTTTCGCCATGTTCGGCCTCTACAAGGTTGTAGAGCGCATGCAAGTCGAGGTGTCAAAACTGCGGGGCGAACTTACCAGCCACATCAATCCGCTGGCGGACTCTCTTGCGGAAATTGTGGCGGATTCCCGTGACCCCGTCCGCTCCGTCACCGCCGACCTGGCGGAAGTTGCCCGCGTGCTGCGCGAGCGTTCCGGCAGTGTCGATGAGGTGCTCGACGATCTCCTGGACCGCTTCCGCCTTCAGGTGATTCGCGTTGACCAGACCATCACCGGCGTGCTCGAGAAGGTGGATAAGACCACAACCACCGTCCAGCGGAACATCATCGGTCCCGTTTCGGAAGCTTCCGCCGTTCTCAAAGGCATTCAGGCGGGGCTCGATTTCTTCCTTTCCCGGCGCCACGGGTCGCGCACCAGCGACGTTCCACAAGACGAACAGATGTTTATTTAGCCCTTTGCCGCAAAACGCGTAGCGGCGGCCTTATGCCGCCATCCATGTGCTAAAATGTTCGGGTTTTGGCGAGGTGAACTCGCCGCTACGGCCGCCCAAACGAGTTTTTTAGCTGTCTGCCAGTGCCCTGAGTCAGGAGTTCGTTATACGGCTCAACAAGAGGGAACGTCATTCCGAGGCCGTTCGCCCTCCGCTCGCGACCGGCCCTGAACGAAGTGAAGGGGGCTCAGGATAAACTCCGCGAGGAATCTGCTTGTGCCTGGTAATTACGGGAAGAAAAAGCAGATCCCTCGGGCCGGGTATAGCGCCTGCCCTCGGGATGACGGCGCGCGGTGCTGGGATTTTTTAACGCATTTGAGACACAGGACACCAGGTGTAATTCACAGGCCCGGTCGTTAATTTTCCCGATGCGCGAGAACCATGGTTTGGCCGGGCAAGATGGCAAGGCCCCAGACACAACTCCATTGCCCAAGAATTCCGCCCATTCCACCCGCAAAAAGTTTCCCGCAAAGCTGAAATTGCCGCCAGCCAGGCCGGGGCAAGGCAAAACCTCGGGCGCGCTCAAGGCCGGAACGCGAAAGCCCTTGGCCAGGTCCAGGGCAATAGGACCGGGCCGAACGATTCGAACACCCGTCACGGCTTACTCCTCTTCCGCCGTGGCGGTCTTTGCCCGCGCCATCGTCAAAGGAGAAACCAAAACGCGGCTGGTTCCCGCCCTGGGGCCGAACGGCGCAGCGGAGTTTCACCGAGCGCTCGTTTCCGACACGCTCGGCAAGGTGGCAAAGTTCAAAGGAAATTCCGCCCGCTACGTATTTACGGCAGGCGGACTCCTGCCAAAGGAAATCGTCCCGTCCGCTTTCGACTCCCGGCGGCAGCAGGGCAGCGGCCTCGCGCAGCGGCTCGATCGCGCCTTCACGCAACTGCTCAGGCATCATTCGCGAGTGGTGGTGATTGGGACGGACTCGCCGCTGCTTTCCGCTCGATTGCTCCGCCTGGCGCTCGAAGAACTGCGCACCACAGACGCCGTGCTCGGTCCCTGTCCCGACGGCGGCTATTACCTTGTCGGACTTCGCCGCAGCCGCCCCGGCCTTTTCAACGGCGTTCGCATGGGAACCGAGTTTGCTTTTTACGATACCCTAGCCAGCCTGCTCGGCCACGGATTCTCCTGCTCGGTGCTCGACCCTTGCCCCGACATCGACGTGCCCGCCGATCTGGCCGCCTTGAAGCAGTCCCTGACTGAAAATTCCGCCACCCGCCGCCTCGCCCCGCACACCTGGCGCTTCCTGTCAAAGACCCGCTGATGTGGCATGGGCGCCCCGCCCATGCGCGTTGACAAGCTGGGCGTTGGGATCATGGAGTGTGGTCGCGCCAGCTACCGCCTTGGAATCGGACAACGCGGCAGCTCCGCTGCCGCACTCCAAAGCCTGCGGCACGTGCACACGCGCTACATTAGGTTGGCGTGGCACGGGCGTCCCGCCCATGATGCGCTTGCCCTAATCCCACATGGCTGGATTGTTATTTCTCTACTTGCGTTTCGAGGACGATGGGTGTATAAACTCGGCGCCATAATTGCGCATCACCGTCACCGCGCATGTTTGCAAAGAGTCACGACTATATGCATCAACGACGGGGGAATTATAAATTGGGTTTGAACCGTCACACTGTGCTCCGCGCCTCAGTCGATTGCCGTCCGGTTCGGCACAGCCTTGGGACCCGGTAGCCGTGTAAGCAGCTTTGCGGCTGACCGTGGCTTTGTCCATTTTGGAGACCCCCTGACAGAAAGGCGCTGTCCGATGCTACCTTCTTTACCCTCTTTAACACCTGATTCTCGATTTTCCGCGTGGTCCAGAAGATTCTCCCAGTTTGATACCGGGAATCGGAGGATGCCGCATGAGAAATTTATTCCACCGGCACTTCTTGTAATGCTCGTTTTTATTCTGCCGGCTGTAAATGCCCAGGCACAGACCGCGCCGGCTGTTTCATCGATCTCTGGCTCTGACAAATACGCGGCCCAACCCTTTGTGATTCAGAAGATGATTTGCAGGGTTGCGTTTGAGAATGATGGCACATCGGTTCGCGAAGATACCTCTCAAATTCGAATACAGTCTGCCGCCGGAGTCGATGACTGGGGGCTGGTCACTTTTGGCTACAACAGCGCCAACCAGGAGGCCATCGTCCGATACGTCAAGGTAATTAAACCGGACGGGACCATCGTCAGCACGCCGCTGACCGCCGAGCAGGACGTTACGGACGAAGTGTCCCGCGACGCTCCTGTCTATAGCGACTACCACGAAAAGCATGTGCCTGTGACAGGTTTGAGCCCTGGAGACGTGCTTGAATTCCAATACGTCATTCGGACAAAGACCCCCCTGATTCCCGGGGAGTTCTGGTACCAGTACGATTTCAACACCGATTCCACAGTGCTTGACCAGGAACTGGTGGTAAGCGTTCCCAAGGACCGGGCCGTGATTGTGAAAAGCAGGGCCGTGCAGCCTGCCATTGCGATCGAGGGAAGCCGCAAAATCTATAGTTGGAAAACTTCAAATCTCAAGACGCTCGCCGATGACGATTTTCCATTACAGGTTCCTCCACCCGCAGTTCAGATCACGTCATTTAAAAGCTGGCAGGAAGTGGGCCAGTGGTGGGACAAACTTGAGCAAACACAAATGGCCCTTACACCCCCAATTCGAGACAGGGCAGCGACATTAACGCAGGACATGACCAGCGATGCACAGAAGCTGAAGGCGATCTACGAGTACGTGGCGTTGCAGTTCCGGTATATCAGCATATCTTTTGGGATCGGTCGCTTTAAGCCTCATTCGGCGGCCCAGGTGCTGAACAACCGGTACGGTGACTGCAAGGACAAACACACATTGTTTGCTTCCCTTTTAAGAGCGGCAGGAATTCAAGCATATCCGGCGCTGATGAATGCTGCGAGGGAAATTGATCCGGACGTTCCTTCGCCCGCGCAATTTGATCATGTCGTCAGCGTCATCCCGCTTGGAGGGCTCCTGATCTGGGCCGACACAACGACGGAAGTTGCCCCGCTGGGCTATCTCGCGCAGAGTCTGCGTGGCAAGCAAGCCCTGTTGGTCTCGCCTTCCGCGCCAGCTTCAATAGTGCGCACGCCGATGGCCCCGCCTTTTAAGAGCTTCCAGGCGGTTGATCTAAATGGAACGCTCAAGCCTGACGGCACGATTGTATGCAAAGTCCACCGAGAAGTTCGCGGCGACTCGGAGATATACTTGCGTCAAGATTTTCGGGAAACACCAAAGCCAGATTGGAAAAACGTCGCCCAGTTTGTAGCTTATGGATCAAGCTATGGTGGCGACGTCAGTGACGTGACCGCGACATCGCCGGAAGAAACCGATACCCCATTTTCGTATTCGTACAAATTTACAGGCAAAGACGCTGCCGACTGGACTTATAAACGGCTTCTTTTGCAGGTTCCTGTCCTGGGTCTGCCCGTTCTGGAGGAAAACGCGAAACCGCGAAAGAACCCCATCCAGCTGGGCTCGCCCCGGGAAATCACCGTTACTATGAAAATCCAACTGCCGCCGGGCTACAGCCCCAAACTGCTGCCTCCGCAGCATCTAAGCTTCAGCTTCGCGGATTACCGATCCACCTACGATTTCAAGGACGGCGTCCTCACAATCCATCGCGAGCTGGCGGTGAAGGCAAAACAGATTGCCGCCGTTGAACTTGCACAGTACAACACGTTTCGCAAAGCCATCAGTATGGATGCGCTGGGCTATACCTACCTTTATACTTCGGCGGAATCCCAAGCTATGTTGCCACCGAACCCGGAATCGATCCAGATCTTTGAGCAGGCTCGCGACGCAATTCAGACCGGAGATTTTGAAACCGCCCGTGACCTGCTGCAGCGCGCCCTTAATGTGGATCCGCAATATGAGGCCGGCTGGTTGGCTCTTGGATCACTGCAGCTCAGGCTGAACGAGATGACCGAAGCCATCGCCGACTTTCGTAAAGCGACGGAACTTAATCCGAGCAATCTGACTTCCTGGAAGGCGCTTGCGGAATGCCTCTCCCTCTCACGGTCGGCGGAAGCTGCTGAAGCCTGGCGCGAGGTGCTAAAGCTTCAGCCGAACGACCGGGAAGCTCATCTGACTTTGGGGGCCCTGCTCCTGAACGAGAAGAGGTTCAGTGAAGCTTCTTCAGAGCTCGAGGCCGCAGTTCGAGTTGGGCCCGCAAGCGCTCCACTGCAGGAGGAACTGGCAGGCGCCTATTGGGGCGCCGGAAACAGCACGGCTGCAGCGACCTCGCTGGAACGAGCGGCTCAAATTGATGCTACGCCGAGCTCGCTCAACAAAGTTGCAGCAAGCTTGGCTGAGCACCATGTGGACCTTTCAGCGGCGCAAGGTTTTGCCGAGAAAGCGGTCCATTCAGCAGAGGGCGAAGCGGCCCAGATTAGCCTGGAGAATCTGAAGCCATCTGATCCGGGCTGCATGAGAAACCTGGCTGCCTTCTGGCGCACCTTGGGATGGATTTATTTTCAGGAGCAAGAACTGCATAAAGCGGAAGCCTATCTCAGTGCGTCGTGGAATCTGCAGCAGGACGGGCTAACCGCCTATCATCTCGGCCAGGTTTACGAGAAGGAAGGCCGGAGGCAGTCTGCCATCACCGTTTATGCATCGGCAATGGTCGAAGGCGTGGCGGGTGACCCGGACAAAGCACGGTCACGTCTGTCCCAGGTGGTGAAATCCGGCGCTATTGTAGGGCAGGCCGTTAAGCAAGCTCGAGAACAACTCAATAACTTGAACCGGGTCAAACTAGGAAGGCTCTCGTCCAAACCGGAGAACGCGGAATTCTGGTTGCTGCTAGCCGATGGCGGGAAGGTGGAAGGCGTCAAATTTATTGAGGGCAGCGCGAATCTGCAATCTGCGGCGAAGAGATTGCGAACTCTCAGATTCCAGTCGCCGCTCCCTGACAATGCACCGGTCAAGATCTTGCGCCGTGGGGTACTGGTCTGTGTAGGAGAAGGCTTCGGCTGTGATTTCACGTTATTGGCCCCCGGCACCGTCAAGTGGCCCGAGAATACAGTTCGAGTGAAAGTGATTCCGCGACCAAGTATGAAATAGCCGCGCCATTTTTCATCACACCTTGGCCATTGTCGGGGCTGGCGCAGATG
>DATEKC010000232.1:0-8040 GCA_035277665.1 Terriglobia bacterium | reverse complement strand
CGGGCCAATCTTACCGAATTGCGCATGCACCGCGCGTTCCACCATTTTCCCGCGCGTGTCCTGGAGCGCAGCCAGAGAATCGACGAGTCCCTGGCGGCAATGGAACGCTTGCTTCGCGGGCGGCTTGATACAGCCCGGCGCCGGCTGCTGGAACTCAATGCGCAACTGCTTCGCTTTGAGCCCAGGCGCTTGCTGGAAGTTCGGTGGGTCCAGATCCAGCAACGGAAGTCTCAACTTGGCAGGGTTGGGTCCGAAATGAACATGCTCATCGGCGAGCGGCTGCACACCAGCCGTGAAGCCTGGATGCGCGCTTCCTCCGGCGTCACGCGGTACGACCTGCACGGAAACCTGCAGCTGAGACTTTCGGCCGTTCACGAGCGCGAGATGGGACTACAGGGCGCGATGGGGCATATCCTCACCGCACGCCGGCACCGCGTGGAACATTATCAATCGCTGCTCGGTGAGCGCAACCCCCTCACCGTGCTGAACCGTGGTTACTCAATTACACGCGACGCACAAAACAAGATCGTCCGCGACACAGGCCAGGTGGAAGTGGGAGATGGGCTCTCGATTCGCCTGGCTCGCGGCGAATTGGGTGCAAGAGTGGTGGAAAAGAGAGAGCCGTCCTAGGCTTAGCGATTGGCTTGCGGGGCCCTCCGCTCAAAAACCTCTACAATTTATACCCAATCTTTCGCAGGAGTTCCTTGCGGGCCTTGATGTCGTCTTCAGTTTCTATGCCCTTGGTTTTGGCGCCATCGATCACGCCGAGGATCCCGCGGCCCTGTGCGGTTTCCGCCACAATCACTTCCACGGGGTTGGCGGTTGCGCAGAAAATCCGGCAGACCTCGGGGACATTCTTCACCACGTTGAGGATGTTAATCGGGTAGGCCTTTTCCATGAAGATGATGAACGAATGTCCGCAGGAAAGGGCGAGGGCGTTCTCCTGCACCAGACGGATCAGGTTCAGGTCGTTGCCCGACCAGCGCACCAGCGCAGGCCCGGACGATTCGCAGAAGCCGATTCCGAACTTGATTTCCGGAACTGTCTGGACGATCGCTTCATGGAGGTCCTCGACGGTCTTGATAAAATGTGACTGCCCGAGGATGAAGTTCATGTCGGCAGGCTTGTCAATCTTAACGATTTTCAGTTCCATCTCATTCATTCCCTCCAGCAGTCTCGGGCACGCTTGAAACCACGTCCCCTTCCGGTCGCAGCTTCCGTTCGTCCGCAGCAGGACGCGCCGGAAATCTGACCTCAGGATACATCCGCTCCACAACCACAAACATGATGGCAAGTACAACGAAAACAAACACACTGCCTTCGGGCCCCACAGACCCTCCGGTAAGCCAGGCGGGAGCATTGAGCTGAAAATGAGAATTCATCAGATGGCCTTGGACTAATACTCCGCTGTTCGGCACCGAGTAGATGAAACTTTCGGCATAATCCCAGGCGGCATGTAAACCGATCGCAAACCACAGGCTCCCTGTACGGCGAAGGCTGAAGCAGAACAGCAGGCCCACAAACCCGGCCGACAAAGCCCCCAGTTGATTTTCTCCAAGGTTGCTGAGGTGGACCAAGCCAAACAGGACCGAGAGTGCTATCGCCGCAGGCCAGAACCGGATGCCGTCTGAAAGCGTCGCCAGCGCGTACCCACGAAACAGGAATTCCTCCGCAAAGCCAACCACCAGGAAAGCGGCCGCCCACATCCCGCCGAAGTAAAGGATTCCTCCCGCCCCAAGGGCCACGCGCCCGAAATAGAAACCGTGGCAGAGTCGGATCCCCAGCACCAGTGCCGATAAGGCCGCGAATCCGATTGCCGCACCCGCCCAGAATTCGCGCCCAAACGCGCCACGGGCCGGCAAGCCGTAGTCTCGAAAACTCTTCTTTTCCAGGTGCAGCATCACCCACGCCGCAAAAAGCGGGCAAAGAAACTCGAGGCCTTCAGCAATCAGGATCAGCGTGGGTGGGAGGCCGTGCGAAAGGTTCAGCCTGAAGCCGGCGGCAGACAAGAGCACCTGGATGATAAAAAAAGGAATTGCCGCAAGAATGACGAATAGCAGCAGCCGCCAGCCGGACCGCACGCCACCGGGTCCGTTGAGGATATGGTCAAGCATTGGCAACCTCACATGAGAATCATCAGCAAGGTTCTATTCGTTGACGCGCAGCACTGCAAGGAAAGCTTCCTGTGGAATGTCCACTTTCCCCACGCGTTTCATGCGGCGCTTTCCTTCCTTCTGCTTTTCGAGCAGCTTCCGTTTCCGTGTAATATCACCACCATAGCATTTCGCCAGTACGTTTTTCCGCATGGCGGGAACATTTTCCCGCGCGATAATCTTGGAACCGATGGAAGCCTGAATGGCCACTTCAAACATCTGTCGGGGAATTAATTTCCGCATTTTTTCACAGAGGGCGCGGGCGCGGACCTGGGCCTGATCGCGGTGGCAAACAAACGAGAGTGCGTCCACCACTTCACCCGCCACGAGCAAATCAACCTTGACCAGGTTGGACTCCCAATAGCCGGAAAAATGATAGTCCAGTGAAGCGTAGCCGCGCGAGACAGACTTGAGCCGGTCATAGAAATCGAGGACCACCTCGTTCAAAGGCACTTCATAGGTCAGCAGGACGCGCTTCTGGGCCACATATTCAAAGCCCTTCTGGATGCCGCGTTTTTCCTCCGCCAGGGAGAGGATGCCTCCAAGATATTCGTCATGCGTCAGTATCAGCACGGTGATGACAGGCTCTTCAATTTTCGCAACTTCATTGGGTTCGGGAAATCGTGTCGGATTATCAATCTCCTGGACAACCCCGCTCTTGGTGGTGACCCGATAACGAACACCCGGGGCAGTAGTAATCAGGTTCAGCTTGAATTCCCGCTCCAGCCGTTCCTGCACAATTTCCATGTGCAGCAATCCCAGAAAGCCGCACCGGAAACCAAAACCGAGCGCCACGGAGTTCTCCGGCTCATAAAACAGGGACGAGTCGTTCAGGCGCAACTTTTCCAGGGCGTCCCGCAGGGACTCATATTCACTGGCTTCCACCGGATACAGCCCTGCAAACACCATTGGCTTGATATCTTCAAATCCCGGAAGTGGTTCGGCGGCCGGCCGGTCGTCTTCCGTAATCGTATCGCCAATCTTGGTGTCCGCCACCCGCTTGATGTTGGCGATCACAAAACCCACCTCACCGGCGTGCAGGCTCTCGACAGGGACCGCCGCCGGGGTGAGGATTCCCAACTCCTCCACCGTAAACGCCTGGTTGTTGGACCACAGGCGGATCTTCATGCCGGGGACCAGAGTTCCCTGCACTACGCGCGCCAGGACCACCACGCCCCGATAGCTGTCAAACCAGGAATCAAAAATCAAGGCCTGCAAGGGCGCTTCCGGAGAGCCGGTGGGCGCGGGAATCCTGGCCACAATCGCTTCCAGCACTTCTTCAATGCCTGTTCCCTGCTTGGCGCTGATCAGGATCGCATCGCTCGAATCGATGGCCAGCGTCTGTTCAATCTGACGGCAGGTTTCCTCAACGTCCGCCCCGGGCAGGTCAATTTTGTTGATCACCGGGACAATTTCCAGATCATTGTTCATTGCAAGCTGCGCGTTCGCCAAGGTCTGTGCCTCGACGCCCTGAGAAGCGTCAATCACGAGCAGCGCGCCCTCGCATGCAGAAAGGCTCCTGGAAACTTCATAGGAAAAGTCAACGTGTCCGGGGGTGTCAATCAGGTTCAACTGGTATTCGTTGCCGTCGCGCGCCTTGTATAGCAGCCGCACCGCGTGCGCTTTGATGGTGATCCCGCGCTCGCGCTCTAAATCCATGGAGTCGAGCACCTGGGCTTCCATTTTCCGCTTGGCCACTGTTCCGGTCAGCTCCAGCAGGCGATCGGCAAGGGTGGATTTCCCGTGATCAATGTGGGCGACGATTGAAAAATTGCGAATATACCGGGCTTCAGTCATCTTGTTCTTGATTTGCCTTTAGCGGACAGGAACCTACTTAAGAAACATCTCGCAGGGCGGCATCGACGGCAGGTTCTTACTCAAAACTGTCATTCGTGGACCCTTTGAAAATCTAACAAAACCAAGATTTTCTGTCAATTTACACCAGATTCGGATGCACCAGATTCAGCGGAGCATACGCCGGGTAGCAGTGTTCAGGCTTTGCCGCGGAACATTGCGGTTTCCCAGCTTCTCTTTGCGGGAGAGCGGCGACACGCTCCGCAAGTGCCATTCCGCAGATGGAGGCACATCTGTCCCTTCCTGTAAGCGCATGAGTGGCGAATGGACTAATCGTCCAAGCCTTTTCCATCGAGTATCTGGGGGGCATATTTTTCGACCCTCGCCGTCCGGGTTTTGGATTGTTTGGCTTGAGAAAAATAGAAGAGGTACCTTCTTTGCCGTCCCGGCGTCAATCGGTAAAATGCAGCTTTCAATTCAGGTTTGGCATTCAATTTTGCCTGAAACTCCTCAGGAATTTTATAATCTGAGGTCTTTTTGAGCTTCACTTTCCAACCGGCTCTTTCAACTTCGACGGCTTCAAAAATATACTCTCTCAAGGTGGGCTCCAGCCTGGAGATTTCGCGGACGCTGGTGAACCGGATCTGGCGCGCCGACTGCACGTTCTCCGTTTGCTGGATCAGAATGCCCTTAGCGTCCTTTAGCAAGGCCCCTTTGAAAAACAGAAGCGCACAGTATTCCTTGAACCCATGAATGACGACGATGTTTTTTCCCTGAAAGGTGTAACAAGGCTGACCCCATTTCAACTCTTCCCTCAACCCACACGCCAGAACAGTCGCTCGCAGTTTCTCAAATTCTTCCCGCCATTTCCTGGCCCTGCTTAAAAACGCGTCAACTTTGGGATTCGTCTCTTGCAATGGTCTATTTGCCATTTTCATGCCTCACAGGTGGGCTGAAGCCTCAGCTCACCGCTTTCTTCACCAGCGCCGCAATCCTTTTCTCTTCTGCGGCGTTCAATTCCCTCAGCGCGAAAGCGGTGGGCCACATGGCACCTTCATCGAGGTTCGCCTTGTCGCTGAAGCCGAACGTGGCGTACCTGGTTTTGAACTTCTGCGCGCTCTGAAAGAAACAGACTACTTTGCCCCCTCTGGCATAGGCAGGCATCCCGTACCAGGTTGTCGGTACGAGGTCCGGGGCACTGGCTTTGACGATGGCGTGAAGGCGTTCGCCAATGGCGCGGTCCGATGGCGACATCTCGGCGATCTTCGCAAGCAAGTCGCGTTCACCTGCCGCGCGGTCGTTCTGCGCGCGCGCTTCCGCCTTCAGCTCTTTAGCGCGCTCCCGCATCGCGGCTTTTTCTTCCGCCGTGAATCCAGCGGACTTCTGCGTTCCCTTCTTAGCGCTCATAAAGACCTCCTCGTCGTAAAGCTGCGGATCGTAACTAGTCGTTGCCCTCAAAGCATTGGGTGCCGCCTAGGCTTTTGTACTCGGCGTTCAATCGTTGTTAACTATCGAAGTTCGTAGCCCGGAGCCTGCAATGCGCTTCGCGTCCCCTTCGCGGTCACCCTCCAACTGCGCATGGTTCGTTAGTCGGTGGCTCGTCAAGACAAGAGATCCAATTCGACCATACAGCGCTGCGCGCTACGTTGGCCCCAGGGAGTTGATGGGATATCAACTAGTCGTTCGGCAGCATTTTGGGATTCCAGATGATTTCCCACAGATGCCCATCGAGATCCTTGAAATACCCAGAATAGATGCCCCATGGCCTAACGTGCGGCGGATCGGTCAACGCTGCGCCAGCCGCCTGGGCTTGGCTCAAAAGAGAATCAACTTCATCCTTACTCTCCGTCAGGTAGCCGAGACTAAATTCGAGGGAGCTCGCCGGCGCGTGAGATACTTTCGAATCTTTGGCCAGATCAACACGTGGATACAGCGCGAGGATCACACCGCCGTTGAGCTCAAAGAATCCTATCGCGCCGGAAGGTTCAGTGGCGCTCCCTTTAAATTCAGCGCCGAGAATGCCCCTGCATGGTAGGCCGAGTCCATCACGATAGAACACAATCGACTTTTCAAGATCATTCACGGCCAAAGTGATGACATTGATACACGGTTTCATGCCGGCTCCTTTGGAATGTGGACACGTAACGCGGGTCGAGCAGACACTCTAATTATAACCGGAAAGCACGGCGTGCCCTCCGGGCGGACAACCACGGCCGGGATTGCTCCGCACGCGGTGACCTCGCACTGAGGCAGAACCTGCCATCAATCACAACGCGTTTGATTCGGCCCGCAGGGAGGATTTTCCACGAGTGTCGTCCTGGGATGGACGGGCAGGACCTGTGGCGGCCTCGGCGGCTGTGTAAAATCAAAGTCGTTCATGAGGTCGCCGAGCGCCGGGCTGTTTTCCCGAACGTCGGGCCTGGAATCCGGCCGGCCGTCGTTTTTGGGATCGAGCCGCTGGCCGTGGAGAAAAACGTCCTCGATAAATTTAATGTAGGAATCGTAACTGAGCGTCTGATGGTCAATATATCCCTTCTTCACGTAAGGGCTGATCACCAGGCCCGGCACGCGCACGCCGAGGCCCAGAGGATCGACGCGGGGCGGCTCCACGTGGTCATAAAAACCTCCCCAATCGTCCCAGGTGATGAAGATGGCGGTGCTTTTCCAGTCGGGGCTTTGCATCGCGGCATTTACAATCTTAGTAACGTAGGATTGCCCCACGCTGACCTTGGCCGGAGGGTGCTCACTGTCATTTCCGTTGGGGGAAATCCAGCAGACGGAAGGCAGCGTTCCAGACCTGGCCTCGGCAAAATAACGGCTGAGGTCTTCGATGTCGGCCTGCTGATCGTCTTCGTGAACATCTGAAAAGCCGGGCAGCACGTTCCAGATGACGGGAACGCCTGCGTCGGCGGCTTCAGCCCTCGAGCGGGCTTTGGGCATTTTAAATTTTCCGCCGGTCCTGCTAACGCCGGAAGGCGCCGGCAGCGCGCCGTGGTCGAGGTAATAAACCCAGCTCACGTGCGACTTGTGCAACAGGTAAGTGATGTCCGTCCAGGCGAAAGGCGTGGGATCCTTAAGCATCCGGTCTTTCGGCATCAGAGCGCTGACGCAGCCCATGGGATTGTTCACCTGGCCGCAGGTGGCCGACCACGCTGAAACCAGATACAAATGCGACGGGAAACTCCAGGAATGAACTGATTCGAACATATGGTCCTGAAGCACAAATTCTTTGGCATAGGCCCAGTAGTTGGGAATGTCTCCACCGTCGTGGTATCCCATCACGGGGTCAGACTCTTTGGGGTCATCGGCATGCTTGCAGTAATCATGGGCCCACTCGAGCGGGTACAGCCCGAATGAATCAGCGGCCTGGACCGCCCTGATAAACCCGCTCATCCGTCCGTTCTCAACCACCCCCAGAGACGCTTCTGCGGCGTGCGGGCCGCCGCAATTAACGTCGTCGTGGTCGAGATATGGCTTCACGCATTCGCCTGTTTTGGGATCGGAATTGCAGACCGTGGGCACCCCACCTTGCATCGGAATGCCGTCCGCCCCGGGATAGGTGCCGAAGTAAGAATCGAAAGAACGATTTTCCTGAAAAATAATAATGACGTGTTTGATAGGAATTTCTTTCACGGCCGGCGCCGTCTGCCCTTTGCCCGCCGCCGCGGCAGGCGCAGTTGAAACCAGCAACAGCGCCGCGGCCAGCGCGATCGATGCCCGGACTCCAATCCTCCAGGCGCAGCGATCAGCCGGCTCCTTCATGGTGAGATCCTCCTCTTTTTGGATTTTCCCCGTTCAGCAGCAAATTGTTGGGCCAGCGCCGATGGTACACCCGTCCCGGAAACAACACAAGCGGACCCGCGGCGCCCGCACCACTTTCCGACTGCCACATACCACATGCCACCTGCTGCCTACTCCCTGCCTCACCCGAATTGACCTAAACCCTCTCCGAGGGGAGAGACATCTGAGTTGTTTGGGTCAAGGATTTTTTAGGCATAGGTCATACATGGATCTCCCGTGTCGAGGGCGCGATGGTGGCGAGCCAGAGGGGTGAGCGGCGCCGGCGCAGGGCCTCGAGATATTGTTTTTCGTC
>DATEKC010000231.1:0-17548 GCA_035277665.1 Terriglobia bacterium | reverse complement strand
ATTCTGCAAATTCTCAGTGTCACGCTTTTCGAAAAAAGCCCGATTTTACTGGCTTTCTCGCAATACAACGACCGAATTCCCGAACCCGATCCTTCTATCCAGTTGGATCTGTTCAACATATGATGGGACAGCACTGATTCATAATTCTCTTTTTCCCACTCAGCTTCGATGATCGTAGAGACAGAACCCGCCTCTGCGTCACCGCCGATTCTCCCTTCCTACCGAAAACGCATCATCAGTTTGGCGATGGCCTGCAGGTAGATGTGTTCCGCAGCCGGATCGAGGTGCGTAACGGCCACTTCGTATCCGCCTTCGGCGTACGCCTGTTGGGTGGGGAAATAGCCGATGTAGCCATTGGTATAACCCATCACGTACGCGTGGGTAGCGGGAGTGGCGGCCTTCACCTGCTTTCCGATGCTGCTGAACATTTCACCCGGAAAGGTGGTCCACATCATGTCGCCGATCCGCACAGCGGTGGTGGGGACGTGAACCGAGGTGGCTTTGAAGTCCTCGAACAGCTCGCGATATTGCCGCGGCAAGAGGATTTCATCCGTTTCGATTTGCACGCGCGGGTTGGCCAGGGGTTCGGGCGTGAGCCCGCGGTACACCTGCACGACCTCGCGCCCGATCTCTTCGCCGAGCGCCCAGGTGTTTTGTATATTGTCCGGAACGCCGTCGAGCCCGCCCACTTCCCGCGGATTGATGTCGCCCGCGGCGCCCTGGATGTAAATCGCTCCCAGCCCCGGAAACTGCTTCTCGACGTACTGCTCCATGCGTCCCATCCACTCGCCGGAGATCTTGCTGTTACGCCCTCCGAGCGTCGTCCCGTGGCAGGCGTAATGGACCATCACGGCCATAGGCTTGCCCGCCGCCGTATCCAGGCGCACCACCTGCACCGCGTCGTCGATGGGCCCAAGGGGATTTGCACCCAGCCTCACCACACCGCCAAATTCGTGGACCATCACCGGATGGTCAGTTTTATATTTGCCAAAGGACTGGCTGGAGTTGTTCTCATCAAAGGTCAGGGTTGAATCCGAATCCGCCGGCTTCACCTGGCGCCGATTCATGGCAATACGAGAGTGCCCGCTGCCGGCAGCGATTCGCACGGGCTGGATGTTGGCCACCGCCTCTTGGGCGGCCTTGATGAGCCCGTCATTGAATTGACGGTCGTAGTCGGTCTTCAGCTCGCCATCCGGAGACGGAGCAGCATGGTTGTGAGCGTCGCCCAGCAGAATGTTTTCCAGGGGGATGCCGGTCGCCTCCGAGACTCTCCGGCGAAAAAAATCGGTCCTCTGGATCATGATGACGTCGCCTTCGAGAAAAGCCACGCGGACGCCCGAGGCTTCGAACACCAGCGCCCGGGCGTACAAATGATCATGCGGGTAGACCCCGTCGGAGGGAGCGCCGCGCAAGTCATACCCGCCCATCATCACCGGCCCGGTGGGAGTAACCTCGACCTTGGCGTAACCCGCGCGCAAATCCTGCGCCCGGCCCGCAACCACGGCACTCAGCAGCAGTACCATCATGATCAGGAACCTCCTTCCGGCAATCCCGCACGCGTGTTTTCTCTGCTCGATCATTGGTCTTCGCATTGCGCTCAAACCTCCATTTGCATTCCGGCGCTGCCCGCCTTACTTGGAGTCAGCCTGAATTGTGTAATAGTGGTACTTCATCTTCCAGGTAAAAGTTTTGCCCGGAGCGACGGTCATGCTGATGAAGGGTTCCATGGCCAGCACCGCCCGGATGGACCACAGGTTGAGATGCACCAGCGGACGGTCCCCGGTGATCAGCATGCCCGCGCCGGCCTTGCGGTTCTCGATGCGAATCTGGTTGTCTTTGGGGCTGTCGCTGAATCCCTCCATGGGGATTTGCACCACTTCTCCCTTCTGCAGCGTCTTCAGATACACGACCTGGTTTCCGCGGATTTCCGCAAGCTGCGTGTCGAGAGGATGGACCGGCCGGATCTTGAAGGGCAGCTCGATTTTGTAGCCGGGCCCCGGCGGCTGATGATCGAGCACGAGAAAATTGTGATTGTAAACTCTGCTCTGGATGGTGCGGCGGCCGGTGTTTTTCAAACTGTTTTCCAACACCATCTCCGGCTTGCCTTCGACCAACCGCACAGTCTTGCGGTAGGTATAACCGTAGCCCGAAGAGGGATCGGTGAGCTCCTGCATGAATTCCGCCGAGTCGTGGCGCCGCTTGACGGTCCATTTGCCGGGATCCACCATCTCATACTGCTTGACGTAATCGTAATGACTCGAATCTTTCCGAAGAACTCCCACGCCGATTTTGATAAACGTCCCGCCGACTTTGGCCTCATCGAATCCCAGGGCCGCTCCATTGGTCTGGAATTCCTCCACCGGACCCGAGGCCGCGGAACACGGCGAGGCGATGATTTCGGACCCCTCGTACTGGTAGTCGTGGACCTTCGGATCGACTCTGTTGAACCACGGCCCATAATATTCATGGCCTTTGTACTTCAGGCTGATGATCTCTCCTGACCAGTCAAACCTGGTGCCGCGATAATACCCGTTTTTAGCGTCGGGCAGATACAGCTTCACCTGAATTTGGCCGTTGGAAATCCCGACGGAGGGGAAATCGGCTCCCGCCAGCTTCCCACCAGACGCGAGTGTGAACAGCCCCGTCCATGCCAGCGGAACGATCAATCTCGTTTTCCATCCTATGTTCATCATTTCGGCCTCACGCACTTTTTAGGTTTGGAGGGTAGCGCAGCGGGTTGCGCAGACTGCCGAAATGGCGGTCACGGTTTTTTTATAAAGAACCGCGGACCTCAACCCCGGCCGTCCTCGCTACCCGACTACCCATTACATTAATGGCCCCCGATTATAATGCCAGTTCCGTGGAATTCATAAGAATCCCTCGCAGGAGGACAATAGCCGTGGGTGGAGACGCCCGCCGCACCTCGCGGTTCAAGGCGTTTTCGCCTGGCTTGATGGTATCCGGCCAGGGCGCGGCACACCGGTGTTCTGAATAGAGCGGCTCGTTCGAGCGTGCGGGGCTGCCGGTATGGAATTTTTGAGGCTGCCAAGCTAGAATCAAGGACACGAGTTCAGCCGATGCCCGAGACGAATTCCGAAACACATCAAAGTACGAGGATTACCACGGCGAGCGGGCGTATTATTGCCGTCGCCATCGTCATTGCCTGCATCAATTATGCAAGCTCGATTATCATCACGCTCATCTGCGCCATCCTGATCGCTTTTGTTCTGGAGCCGGCGGTTAGCCTCCTCGAACGCATCCACATCCCGCGCTGGCTTGGGGCGTTGCTGATGCTGGTGGCCTCCATCGGGCTGCTTTACTTGGTGGTTTACGGAATTTACGACCGGGTGATCGCCTTCATTCAGGAATTTCCCACTTACGGCGCGCCACTCAGGCACCTGTTTGCAAACCTCGAAACCATGGCGAAGAATGTCGAGAAGCTGGCGTCGGGAATGGTTCCGGCTTCACCGCAGCCACAATCAAACCTGCCCACTATCCGCCTGCAGCAGGAATCTCACTGGGGCCAGTATCTGTTGCGAGGCATCGGTTCGGTTTACACGTTTATTGTGACCGTGATGTTTATCCCTTTTCTGGTGTTTTTTATGCTCACCGCCAAGGGGCACATCTGGAAAGGGACGTTGAACCTGTTTTCAGACCTGCACCGGCAGCAGGCTGAAACCGTCATTCTGGGGATCGGGCACATGATCCGGCGCTATGTGATGGGAAATATCCTGGTGGCGCTGATGGCGGCAGCGCTGATCACGCCCGCCTTTTCATTGATGAAACTCCATTTTGCGCTGCTGATCGGGCCGCTTTCTGCATTCCTCAGCATGATCCCTTACCTGGGAGTGGCTCTGGCGATGGCGCCGCCGATGATGATGGCTCTCGGACAGTACGCTTCGGCAACCCCTTTTATCGCCATTGCGGTCACCGTGATGGTCGTGCACTTCCTGGCCATTAACGTCCTGACGCCCAAGTTTGTGGGCCACCAAGTCAGCTTGAACGCCCTGACCGTAACCATTGCCATGATGTTCTGGGGATGGCTCTGGGGAGCCGTGGGTCTGATTCTGGCTGTGCCTATGACGGCGGCCTTCAAGGCGATTTGTGACAACGTGGACAAATTGAGACCCTGGGGCGCCTGGATGGGTGAAGATTGACCCGCCGGCGCTGATGTTCCGGCGATGGCCGCCGGACAGCATCCGCAATATGTTAAAAAGGTAGCTTGACCTTCAGCTCCCGCGGTGGCGCCGCAATATCGTGAAACATTTTGCAGTTGCCTGCGGGCAAGAACTTTGAGGGGACCGGAACCATCCTATGGCTAGTCAGGACTTCGCAATTGTAATTCTCGCTGCAGGGAAATCGACTCGCTTCAAGTCTGAGCGTTCAAAACTGATTCATATGCTGGCGGGGCGTCCGCTCGGCGACTATGTGGTAAGCTCGGCGCTTGCGGCGGGGCCGGAAACCGTTCTGATGGTGGTTGGGCACAACGCTGCCTCGGTGCGCGAAACGCTGAAACGGCCGGGCCTGCAGTTCGTGGAACAGAAACAGCAGCGGGGGACCGGGCACGCGCTGATCGTAGCGCGCTCGCAACTGGAACAATGCAAAGGCGACACCGTTGTGGTGGTTGTGGGTGACGCGCCGCTGCTGCGGACGGAAACCTTGCGGGAGTTTGTGGAAGCCCACCGCAAGGCCCGGGCGGCGGCTTCGGTCCTGACCATGTGCCCCGATAACCCGCATGGCTACGGCAGGATTGTGCGGTCGACCGGCAGCCGCGTGCGGGCCATTGTGGAAGAAAAGATATGCACCTCCGCCCAGCGGCGGATCAGGGAAGTCAGTTCCGGTATCCTCTGCTTTTCAAGAAACGACCTGCTGAAGCATCTCGACAGGCTCTCAGACAAGAACGCGCAGAAGGAATATCTGCTGACCGACCTCGTGAAAATTTTTAATCAGCAGCGCAGAAAAGTTGTGGCGTTCCCCGTTGCGGACGCGCGTGAAGTTCTGGGCGTGAATGACCGGGTTGATCTGGCCCGGATGGAGCGCATCCTGAGGTTGCAGAAAGCGGAAGCCCTGATGCGGGAGGGCGTCACGATTGTGGATCCGCAGACCACCTACATCGATACCACGGTGGAAGTGGGGAGCGATACGGTCATCGAGCCCGGGGTAAGCCTGCTGGGACACACGCGAATCGGGCGGGGCTGCACCATCCGGGTGCACTCAACCCTGACGGATTCCATCCTCGGCGACCGTGTGCTGGTGCGGCCCAATACGGTGGTGACAGGGTGCGAAATCGGCTCTGATGTTATTCTTGGGCCCTTTGCCCACCTACGCGACGGAGCAGTGGTGGAGAGCGAGGCGCGCATTGGAAATTTTGTTGAGGTTAAGAAATCGCGTGTGGGGAGCGGCACAAAGGCCTGGCATTTGACCTACCTGGGCGACGCCAGGCTGGGCGAGCAGGTGAACGTGGGGGCCGGTACGGTGACCTGCAATTATGACGGCGAGAAGAAGAACCCGACCACAATAGAAGACGGTGTTTTTATCGGCAGCGGCAGCATGCTGGTTGCTCCGGTTAAAATCGGCAAAGGATCGTATGTGGCCGCGGGTTCAGCCATCACAGAAGATGTTCCTGCGGAATCGCTCGCCGTTGGCCGGGCGCGCCAGGTGAACAAAGAAGGCTGGGTCCGGGAACACAAGCAAGAGAAGGCAGGGTCAAAACAAGGACCCACCCCGCCTGCGAAGGGGGAGGTTCAGGACCGATAAGCACTAGCAATAAGCACTACTACGAATGTACACCGCCTTAATTTTGGCTTAAAATCTTTAACTCCAATCCTGCAATTTTTACATTCGGAACGTAAGAAATTCACTTTTCGACCCCTGGGCCGCCCTCAGCGCTGGCCCAACTTTTTCTGTTTCCACGCCATTACACTAATTCTGCCCAAAGCTGGAACCCTGATTGCGTGATGAACGTCATCCGTGGTCTGCGGTTCAACGTGTGTTTTTCGAAAGATTAAGGAGGCAGGGAAATGGCGATGGACGACTTGCCAGAGCAAGGGAACTTGCATGAGGATTCCTCCGCGGGTTGGGGCATGCACAACAGCGTCAAGGTGATCCTGATTGTCCTGGTGGTGCTTGTCGTGGCCGAAATCTATTCCTTCAGCCGGATTGTATCGCTAGGGAAGGGTTTTCGTGAACAGGAGACAAAAACACGGCAGGACCTCACCGCCGAGCTGAATAGCCAACTTTCAGCAAGGATGATGTCTTATGATCGTGCCAACCAGCAGCAACTTGAAGTCCTGAAAGAGGAGCTGGACCAGGCTTCACAGCACCTGGGCACCCAGCGAGGCGAACTCCGCAAGGCCCGTGAAATGGTTGCCAAAATCCAGGCGGACCATGATCAGCAGGTGGCAAAGCTGAAGCAGGAGATTGCCCTCAAGGCAGACCAGCAGCAGCTCGGGGCCCTGACTTTGGACGTTTCGAACACGAAGACAGACCTGAGTAAGACCAAGAAGAACGTGGATCAGCTGGCCAACAATTTTGGCATGGAGCGCACCCGCTTCGGGACGCTGATTGCGCGAAATCATAATGAGATTGACGCGCTGCGAAAACTGGGTCAACGCGATTATTATGAATTCACGCTGGTACGTCACAAGCCCATTCATCTGGCTGATATCGGCCTGGATTTAAAGAAAACCAACAAGAAGCACCACAGCTTCACGATTGATCTACTGGTTGACGATGTCTGGATCCGAAAAGATCATCGAACAGTTAATGAGCCCATCTTTTTCTCCACGCGAGGGACACACACCTTCTGTGAACTCGTGGTGAACAAAGTGGACAAAGGTGTCATCTCCGGATATATTAGTACACCGAAGAACCTTACCCGGATGGCCTTGCGGTCGGAGGGGCCGAGCAGTTAGCCGTCTGAGTAGTGTTTGAAGTCACGCGGGACTCTTGTCGGCAACGAGTTTGCTGCCCTGAAGCTTCAGAGCGGGATCTGTGCTGCGGGCGCTATTCGGGTCCCTGAAACCAGCTGGACAGAGCGCCAGAGTCCGGCCATGAAAATGGTTCCGGAGGTGAACTCATGGTCAAGCGCGCTGTGCTGGTCCTTTCCCTGGTTTTTTTGAGTGCGTGGGCGGGAATGGCTGCAACCCTATCCATTCCGCCCGGCACAGTCCTCAATTGCAGGCTTTCCCAGACACTATCCACGGCGTTGAACTTACAGGGGCAACTGTTCGCGGCCACTCTGGTTGAACCGCTTATGGTTGATGGAAACCAGATTGTCCCTGCCGGCGCAACCATTCGTGGGCGAATAGCAACTCTGAACCGCCCGGGGCGCATCAAGGGGGTGGGGAAAATGCTGCTGGTTCCTGAAACCCTTGCATACCCAAACGGGCAGACTTTTACGCTGAGTGCCGTCCTGCTGCACATTTACGGTGCGCCGGGGTCCCGCATTGAAAACGCCGAGGGCGTTGTCCGGGGTCCGGACGCCCGTCTGCGCGACTTGAAGGAAGTTGGCATCGGATTTGGCGGCGGCGGTCTGCTGGGCACCATGTTTGGCGGCTTTCATGGGGCTTTTGTGGGAGGCGTAATCGGTGGGGCCGCAGGCCTGGTGGACAGTTTTCGGCGGCGCGGTCCTGACCTGACCCTACCGCGAGGCACGGAACTCAAATTCCAATTGAGCCGGCAGCTCATGGTCACACGTTCGGGTGGTGGGGAGTTCAACCTGAGCTCGCGGTAGCCGCCGGCTTCACCCCAGTCAGGAGCCGATGTATTTTGCGTAGAGGGCCCGGGCGACGACCGGATCATGGGTTCCCTTAATAATGGCGCGGCCGTCCGGGAAGACCGTCAGTTCATAACCGTCTAAGGAAAACTTCAACAGATAGTGATTGGCACGCACTTCTCCAAAGCGCTCGAGACGCGACTTCAGGAGCGCTAGGTTCAGTTGGCGTGAATTGCGTTGAGAAATCTGGACGGCATCCCGTCCGCAGAGGATGGTCGGGCGCGGCTCGCCCTGTTCGAGGTGGGTGAAGATCCTCTGGCCGCATGTCCGGCATTCCAGGTCGCGTTTGGGTCTGACTTGCTGGGTGCGGTTGTGCCAGATGTCAAATCCGAAAAGGGTCCCGTGCAGGTCCTCGCTCTGCCCCATCAGGATCTTCAATGCTTCTGTTACCTGGATGGCCGAGGTCCACGCTGCCGCAGGTCCGATGACGCCAACCGTGTCGCAGGTCTCGTGCAATCCTGCGGGCACGCCGGGAAAGACACAGGAGAGGCACGGCCCACGGCCCGTCAGGATGGTCATGGTGACGGCTGAGCTGGCAACCACGGCGCCGTAAATCCACGGGATGTTCATCTTGACGGCCGCATCGTTCAGCAGGTAACGCGTTTCAAAGTTGTCGGTCCCATCCAGAATAACGTCGAAGCCGCGGACAAGCTCTTCAATATTGCGGCTGGTCACGTCAGCCACCACGCCTTCCGTCTGCACGTCGGAATTGATCTGTTTTAGTTTGCGTTCCGCGGCAACAGCTTTGGGCAGACTCTCTCGCGCGTCGCTTTCATCGAATAAGGATTGGCGCTGCAGGTTGCTTTCTTCAACGTAGTCGCGGTCCACGATGCGCAACGTTCCCACACCCGCCCGTGCCAGCGCATTTGCCTGGGCAGTCCCCAGCGCCCCGCACCCCACAATTACGACTTTCGAGGCGAGAAGCTTCTCCTGCCCTTCTTCTCCGATGGGTTGAAAGAGAATCTGACGGGAATATTTTTTGCGATTCATTTTATGGGCTATTCGTTTTCATTATAACCTCTGAGCCATCGAGAGCGGATCAGGCGGAAAATATCCCTCGACGCGGGCTCAGACAGCATTCATGATAATAGCAAGGACGTTTGCGCAGTCCTTGCTCAGTGAATGCTTATGAATGGCATCCATTTTGAATCCGAGCGCCGCGCCATGGTCGAGTCGCAAATACGCCACCGCGGGGTCCGTGATGAGCGGGTTTTGCGCGCCCTGTTTGAAGTACCGCGCCACGAATTTGTGCCCCCGCAGTTTCAGTCCAAGGCATACGACGACCAGCCGATTGCGATTGGCGACGGGCAGACCATTTCGCAGCCCTACATGGTGGCCGCCATGACGGAGGCTGCCCGTGTTCAACCAGGGGACAACGTGCTTGAAATCGGCACCGGCTCCGGCTATCAGGCTGCAATTCTTGCCCACCTGGGCGCTGATGTGATTACCCTGGAGCGCATTCCGCAGCTTGCTGAATCCGCGCGCGAGCGATTGGTTCGCTTGGGATACAGCCGCGTCAGGGTTGTTCCTGAAGATGGTAGCGTGGGCTACCCGGCGGGAGCTCCTTATGCGATCATTCTTGTTACCGCTGCCGCCCCGGCGGTGCCGGAAGTTCTCGTAACCCAGTTGGCAGAGGGCGGCCGGCTGGTGATTCCTGTCGGCACGCTTCAGTTGCAGACGCTTCAGGTGATCTCCAAATATGCCGATAAGCTTTCAGTCCGCGAACTCGATCCCTGCCAGTTTGTTCCCTTGGTCGGGAAGGATGCTTGGCCGGAACAGACGTGATGATTGCCGAAGTGTGTATAATAAACTGGTTGTCAAGCATCGAGTTGGAATTGCCTTGGAAGTACCGCTTCAATTTGTAATCCATTGTAAATTTTGAACTGATCCGACTATAGTCTGCTCCCATGGCTGATCCCTATCTCAGTATTGTTATCCCCGCTTACAACGAGGCTTTGAGAGTGGGAAGGACCCTCGAGGAAGTGCGGAAGTATGCCGCCTCGAAACCCTTTGAGACCGAAATCGTCCTGGTGGACGACGGGTCAAGCGACTGCACGCTGGGCCTCTTCAAGGAATTTCAACGCTTGCGGCCCGGGACGCAGGTGCTGAGTAATACGGCCAATCGCGGAAAAGGGTTCAGCGTTCGAAAAGGCGTTCTGGAATCTCATGGCGATTTGATCCTCTTTACGGATGCAGACCTTTCCGCGCCGATTGAAGAGGCGGACAAATTGTTTGCCGCTCTCGAGTCGGGAGCGGCCGATGCGGCCATCGGTTCACGCGCGCTTGACCGGAAGCTGATCGGAGTCCGCCAGCCGTGGCGGCGGGAATACGCCGGGCGCTTTTTCAACGTGCTGGTGCGCCTGTTTACGGGCCTGCCGATCCATGACACTCAGTGCGGGCTTAAGCTCTTCCGGAAATACACGACGCGACGGGCTTTTGAATTGCAGCGCGTCGAGCGGTTCGGGTTTGATCCGGAAGTCCTTTTCCTGATCCGGCATGGTGGAGGGAAGATTGTGGAAGTGCCGGTGCGTTGGAATGATAACCCCGCCACCAAGGTCCATTTTCTGCGCGATTCTGCCCGCATGTTTCTTGATCTGATTGTTCTTCGCTGGCGATCATGGGCTGGCTGAAGTTTTTTTTAAAAAGAGCAGATTTTTCCTTGACTCCAGGACATCAGACTTTTAATATCGAATCACGCTAGAAAGGAGGTGATCCATGCAAATTGAAAGTAACTGTAGCGAGGGTGCTGAGGCTTAGGCGCTCGCTAGTGCTTCTTTGTAGGACCTCTCCCTAGCTAAGAGAGGATGGAAGGCACGGCGCATCGGCGCCATTTCCCAAAAGCATCTGGGATGCCAATCCCAATCAGTATCCGGCCCCTGGTCTTGACAGCGAATCAAGGCCAGGGGTTTTTGTTTTGCCCCCGATTGTTGGGCGCGCGATGGAATGTCGCGCACAACGCCCACGCGTTGAATCCCCGCCTGCCATTGCTTCCACACAAGAGCTAAAATCAAAGAAGGGGACGCCAAATGAAAAAATCTGAGGCTACCATGCCACTCCTTCACGACATGGCGGAATTTGCCGTCAGCTCCACCTTCAATGACATTTCAAAAGAGGCCCGCGAGCAGTTGAAAATTCGCGTGCTGGACGGAGGAAGAAGCTGACCACAGCCTGCCCTATATGCTGGCCGTCGCGGTCCTTGACGACGGCGTTATGCCGGAGCAATACGCGCCGGAACGGATCAGCCGGCAGGACGTCTAGGATCTCCTGCGGAAGGTCCATGTCTGGGCAGAGGATGCCTTCAGCAGGCGCTTTCCGGACGAAATGCCCTGCCGCATCATCGTTCGCCTGAAGAACGGATCGTCGCTCGAAAAATCGAAGCGCGACTACGAAGGCTTTCACACAAACCCGGCACGTTGGGAAACTGCTGTCAGTAAATTCGAGAGATTGAGCCGGCCCTTTACGACTGAAGCGTTGTGAACTGAAATTGTAGATACGATTTCCGGCATCGAAGATGCTCCCGTCAGCAGCCTCACTGGATTGCTCTCATTGGTTCAATGTTCCAGGGACGCGTCAGGTTCTTCTCACAAATCTGTAGCGGAAGGAGAAATCAAATATGGGATAGAATGAAAAGCCGGAGAATCAACACGGATTTTCCTTCCTGAGAACAAACCAGCGGCCCGCAAAGCCACGCAAGCGTGGAGTCACCGAAATTCGCGGCCCCTACTACACGCCCATGGGTAGGCGGTATCTGAAAGATATTCTCGAAACGATGGGCCAGTACGTCGATTCCTTGAAATTTGCCGGCGGGTCGTTCACTTTGATGCCAACAAGCGTCGTAAAGAACCTCACCGACCTTTGCCATTCCTCAAAGGTTATGGTTTCGACCGGCGGCTTCGTTGAATATGTCCTGACGCAGGGTCCTGATGCCGTAGACGCATACATTCGGGAGTGCAAAAAGGTTGGGTTTGACGTTATCGAAATTTCCAGCGGCTTCATCACTATTCCAACTGATGACTGGCTTCGCCTGATCGAAAAAGTACAAAAGACGGGCCTGAAAGCCAAACCCGAGGTCGGCATCCAGTTCGGAACTGGAGGGGCGACCACCGCTGAGGAGCTTGAGGCTGAGGGCACCCGTGACCCGGAACGCGCCATCAGGCAGGCCGAGCGCTTCCTGGAAGCCGGCGCCTACATGATCATGATCGAATCCGAAGGAATCACTGAAAACGTCAAAGTCTGACGCACGGACGTTCCGGCCAGAATTGCAAACGAGCTTGGGCTTGAGATGGTGATGTTTGAAGCGGCAGACCCGGAGGTGTTTGCCCGGTATATCAAGAACTACGGTCCCGAAGTGAACCTTTTTGTGGACCACAGCCAGATTGTGCTGTTGGAATGCCTGCGGTCTGGAATCTGGGGAACCAAGAGTTTGTGGGGCAGGGTACTGACATACAAAGGGTGATCAACTGCGCTTGCCGGCACCCCGCCTCTGGTGCTGCTTGACCCATTCGAACGCGTCGGCAATGACTGTGGCCGCCTTGGGTGTGATTCGGTAGCGTGATAGTTCCTCCCGCTCCACCCAGCGTGCGTCCAGAACATCGCTCCCAGACTTCAGCCGGCCGCCCGTGGAACGGCAAACATAATCCACGATGACGTAGTGGTAACGGACCCTCTCGCCGTTCTTTTCCACACGGTCAAGTACCACGAGCGCTTCGATCGGACGGACTCGCAATCCGGTTTCCTCCTGAACTTCCCGTTTTACGCCATCCATCAGGCTCTCGCCGAGCTCGAGCATCCCTCCCGGAATTGACCATTCCCCTTTCAATGGCTCGCGGCCCCGTCGAATCAGGAGGACGCGATTGCCACGGATCACCACACCCCCCACTCCCACAATCGGGTGCCTGGGGTATTCACGTTTCGTTTCCGGCGTTTTTCTGGCCATATTTGACGGCATAAGTTAGCTATAAATTATTGGAATAAAATATGTTAATAGCAAGCGGCTGTGTACCTATAGATCAAGAAAGGGCAAAGTCCCACCCGCTCGCGATCATTGATTTTACGGCATTTCATCCACGCAGAGGGAATAGTTTCAGCGGTGGCTGGAGAAGAGAATGAGGATCATATGTAAGTTGATGATTTTAAAAGTTGTTACTGCACTTGGAGGGCATGGGTTACGGGGCAAAATGGGCAGAGCGATTGTCCGACCCCAATTTTGATAGAATGGAGTTAATACGCAGAACCGGACAATGGGCTTGCCGGAATTTTGGCAAATGCCTTATAATAAGGAAGTTCTTCACTAGGCAGGGTGAGCGGCACCGGAAAAAATTTTGGCCAAACCTCCTTCTCCTCGCATCTTTGTCTCTCTAGCGCCGCCGAGTCTCGAAGCGGCCGAGGCGCATATCGAAAATCTTGGCACATCTCCGCCACTGGGTTTCGAGCTGCGCCTGGACTTTCTCCGTGACAGTTCCAAGCTTGAAATTGACCTGCACAAGATGTTGGCGCGCCTGCGATATCCTCAGACAATTGCAACTTGTCGGCGGGCGGAGGCGGGTGGCCACTTTCAGGGCTCGGTTGAGGAGCAGGTTGAACTCCTGGCCGCCGCGGCCCGCGCCGGGTGCCAATGGGTTGATATCGAAATTGAGTCCGTCAAAGCCTTGCGCAAGCCGCCCTTCAAGCAGTTTGCGCCTGCCAAAGTAATAGTCTCTTACCACAATTACCGCAATACCCCCGACTTGAGCACGATTTATCGCCGCCTGGCCAGGTTGCCGGTTGAAACCATCAAGCTTGCAAGCCACGCCCGCGACCTTCAGGACAATCTGAAAGTCTTGAAGGCGCTCAAGACCAATCGGCGCCGGCGTCCCCGGTTGGTTGCTCTGGCCATGGGCAACTCCGGAATCTGTTCGCGCGTGATGGCTTTCCGGTGGGGTTGTCCTTTTACCTATGCAGCCATAGGGAATCACCATGCTGTGGCGGGCGGCCAGATTGCTATCGATAACATGCGTTCGGTTTACCACGTGGAGCATCTGGACGAGCAGACGCAGTTATATGGGGTTGTGGGAACCCATTCGTCCATGTCCCTTTCGCCGGCCATGCAGAACATCGCCTTCCAAGCGAAGCGCGTGAATGCGCTCTACCTGCCCTGCGAAACGGGAAGGCTGAGCGATTTCCTCAAGTTTGCGCGGTCGCTGAAATTTGCGGGCTTCAGCATCACGATGCCGTTCAAACGCGCCATCATGAAGGAGCTTGCCTGGATGGACCCCTTGACCGAACAGATCGGGGCGTGCAACACGGTTGCCGTCCGCCACGGCAAATGGATGGGCTGGAACACGGACTCAAGCGCCGTTACCGAAGTGCTCACCAAGCGCCTGCGGCTGCCCGGAAGCAAGATTTTGATTCTGGGGGCAGGCGGCGCCGCGCGGGCGGCGGCTTTCGCCTTGCGGGCAGAAAAAGCGGACGTTTATGTTGCCGCCCGAAGGGACGCCGTGGCGCGAAAGCTGGCCCGGGATGCTGGCGCGGAGGCTGTTCGCTGGGAGCATGCTGACAGCCTGGACGTGGACACCGTGATCAACGCTACACCCGTCGGGATGGCGCCTTACAGCGATGCCCATCCGATTGACCTTGCACGCCTGCGGGCGCGTGTAGTTCTTGACATGGTCTACTATCCGGCTGAAACGCGTTTTCTTTCTGAAGCGCGGGGCCGCGGCCTCGTCACCATTTCCGGGCTGGAAATGCTGGTGGCGCAGGGCGCCCGCCAATTTGAAATCTGGACGGGACAGTCCGCGCCGCGCGCGCTCATGGAGCAAGCCGTTCGCCACTCGCTTAGCCACACCGCTTCAGGCTAACCAAGAGCCCGCCGTTTTTTCTGATTCCTCCCTGGCAATTGACATGGGCCCGCTCCGGGCCTTAACGTGATGATAAGCAAAAAAAGCCGGAGTCAGCGCGTGATCGTCGTGGTGATGTGGGCCCGCGCCCGGTTCCCTTGAAAGGATGTTTGGATGTTGTTTATTTCACTCGCTTCGCTTCCCCAGATCGCACCCATGATCATTGATCATGCCATCCGCATTGTGGCGATCCTGGTGGCAGCCTACATTGCTGCCAAGCTGGTGAATAAATCGGTTTCTGCCACCAGGACCCGGATCATCGAAAGGATGAAGAAATATGGCCGGGCCGACATCGAGGTCGAGAAGCGCGCGGCGACGCTGAGCAGCATTCTGCGAAAGACGATCGTAATTACCATCTGGCTTCTGGCAGTGGTCATGGCGCTCAAGGAATCCGGGTTTGACATCGGGCCCATCCTGGCCGGCGCCGGAGTAGTGGGCCTGGCCATTGGCTTTGGGGCCCAGAACCTGGTGCGTGATCTGTTCGCGGGCGTGTTCATCCTGCTGGAAAACCAGGTTCGAGTGAATGACGTTGCCATCATCAACGGGACAGGTGGGCTGGTTGAGCAGATTAACCTTCGGACAATCGTTCTTCGTGGCCAGGACGGAACGGTCCACATCTTCCCGAACGGAACCATCACCACCCTCTCCAATATGACGCATGAGTACTCATACTACGTTTTTAACGTGGGGGTCGCATACAAGGAAGATACTGACCATGTCGTCGAGGTCCTGGAACAGATCGGCGACGAGATGATTCGGGATGAAAAATACAAGCCGCTCATTCTTGCTCCGCTGGAAGTTCTGGGAGTCGACCAATTCGGCGACTCGGCGGTGATGATCAAGGCACGTTTCAAGACCGTCCCGGTCCAGCAGTGGACGGTCGGGCGCGAAATGAACCGCCGAATCAAGAAGAAGTTCGACGAAGTCGGCATTGAAATGCCCTTCCCCCACAGGAGCATCTACTGGGGCGAGGCAAGCAAGCCTTTTGCCATCCGTTCAGAGCAGGACCGCGAAGAATTGAAGTTATTGATTCGTGAGGCGCTGGCAGAGCAAGAAGGGCAGGTCCCTTCAAAACAAACTGAAGATGCCTAGCCGAATCAGCCAGGGAAAGACCATGCAAAGCCAAAGGAATGTTATCTTGCAGGATTGAAAGGGCCGCCTTTTCCGGCTTCGAGTCACAAATGGATACAACTACTCCCAATTTTTCGGACTTCCGCCGCCTGGCGCGCCAGGGCACTGTTGTGCCCATTTACCGGATCGTCGTAGCGGATATGCTGAGCCCCGTCTCGGCGTTTCTCAAACTTGCTCCCGGGGCTTTCAAGGGCGCCGGGCCGCATGGCAAGAGCGGTTCGCACCACAGCTTCCTGCTGGAGAGCGTGGAAGGCGGCGAGCGCGTCGGCCGTTACACCTATTTCGGCGTGGATCCTTTCCAGGTAATCACCTGCCGGGAAAATCACATCACGCTGGTCCGGGGGAGCGACCTGGTTGAAGAAACCGGTGGCATTTTTGAATTTCTCAGGCGTGTCGGCTCCAGGTACAGCTCGGTAAAGTTGCCGGGCCTTCCGCCCTTCAGCGCCGGTGCGGTGGGCTATCTTTCCTATGAAGCCGTGCGCCAGCTTGAGCTGCTGCCCGCTCGCGTGGAACCCGACGTTGACATGGACGATGCGATCTTCATGTATTTCCGCACGCTGGTTGCCTTTGATCACGTCCGCCACCGCCTGTTTCTGATTGCGAACGTCCTGACCGAGGAAGACCCCGGAAATCTTCGCCAGAAGTACGACGCTGCAGTTCGCGAGCTTGACCGGCTGGAGCGCAAGCTCGCCCGGCCCCTTCGCCTGCCCAATATCCGGCCCCCCAAAGGGGCGCTGCGAGTCAAGCCCAACATGACGCGGAAGCGCTACCAGGAAATTGTAGATCGCGGCAAGGAGTACATCCGCGCCGGAGACGTTTTCCAGGTGGTGCTGTCACAGCGATTAACGGTCCCCGTGCGCGTTCCGCCCTTTCAGGTCTATCGCGCCCTGCGCGTGGTGAATCCCTCGCCTTACATGTACTACCTGCAATTCGGTGAGTCCACAGTTCTGGGATCGTCGCCCGAGATGCTGGTGAAAGTGGCCGGGCACGATGTGGAGTACCGCCCCATTGCCGGCACCCGCCCGCGCGGCAAAACCGAGGAAGAAGACTCGCGCTTCGAGCGTGACCTGCTTTCCGACGAGAAGGAACGCGCCGAGCACATCATGCTGGTTGACCTGGGCCGCAATGACGTGGGCCGTGTTTCAGAGTATTCGTCCGTCCATCCGGAGCGCGTGATGTTTGTGGAGCGCTACTCGCACGTGATGCACCTGGTTTCGCTGATCCGGGGAAAGCTGCGCCCGGACGCCGACAGCTATGCCGCGCTCGCGGCCTGCTTCCCGGCGGGGACGCTGACCGGCGCGCCCAAGGTCCGCGCCATGGAGATCATCGACGAGCTCGAGCCTACCCGCCGCGGCCTCTACGGCGGAGCCGTTCTCTACGCCGACTTTTCCGGCAACCTGAACTCCTGCATCGTCATTCGTACCGTGATGATCAAGGACGCCAAAGCCTACCTCCAGGCGGGTGCCGGCATCGTGGCTGATTCCGTCCCCGCGCTCGAATTCGACGAATCCATGAACAAGGCCCGCGCCATGCTGCGAGCCTTCGCCATGGCGGAAAAAGGGTTGTAAAGCCGTCTTCCCGGTTAGTTTCCTGCGCCGCCGTGTTGGATTTATCACCCTCCGCATGTTGTACCTCGATGATAATGTCCCCTTTTGTCCTCGATAGAAATGTCTCCTAATAGGACTTCCGGAAGGAGGTCAGATTGGGGCGAATGGAGATGAGTGAAAGAGAGTTGGGGCGAGTGGAAGTGCTGGGGAGGGTGAAG
>DATEKC010000230.1:0-15429 GCA_035277665.1 Terriglobia bacterium | reverse complement strand
CCATCAGGGCTTCGGCGCCCGCAAAATCTGCGGCGCGATAATCTTCCTCCGCCACCTTCAGCAAGGCCGGCACATATCCGGAGTCGCGCTTCAGCGTTTCCTTATAGATCCGCGCCGCTTCGAGCGCCCGCCCTTCCTTCTCGGCGTTCACGCCGCGCAGGAAAAGCTCTTCCACGGAAAGTTCACTGTCCGGCCTTCGTTCAACTTTTTGCACGCCGGTCTTTACCGACAGGTCCGGGTTCCCGTCAATCGGCTCTCCGGCATTCCAGTGCAGCAGCGTTTTCCCTTCTGCATCCGTGATGGTGACGTCCAGTTGCTTTTTGGCGGCTGCGACATCTTCAGCCGGGATAGTAAAGTCTTTTGTGGCCAGCGGCTCAAACGAGACGGGCGAAAAATCCTTCAGCGTTTGCCCGCCCACCTTCACTTCGATTTTCACATCATGCAAAACAGCGGCAGGGCTCACGGCCAGCACAACGGACTTCCCGGCGTCGTTCGAGGACGGATAGAGGACATTAATGGCCATCTGCCGCGTCCCTTCCACAAAGCCGCCGCCCAATTTCGCAACCGGATACCAATACTCATTCCACGATTCCACGCTTTGCGGAGAAATAAAATTCCTGTTCCCCTGTGTTCGAAAATGTCCCGCCTGGATCTCGCAATACTGGCCGTCATTGTCCGTCAGCAGGGGGATCCAGATGTTGCCATCGTCCGAATTGCCCCACGTAAAGAATTTCTTGCCCGGCACTTTGCGGTAGTTGGAAACCTGAATCACTCCGTAGTCCGGCTTATGGTAGTACGCCCCAAAGAACGTGCGGTGGGTCCCAATCGCAAAAAGGTCGGAGGCATGGTGCCAGTTCCGGTACCAACTGTGGTCTACGCCTTGCCAGATCGGGAAAGTTTGCACCTCCCGCATGGTGGTGCCCCATCGCATGGGGATCGAGAATTGCAAATCGTCGCTGGCCGGCACCGCGCTGTTCGCCCACCACCAGTAAAGCCTGGTGACCGGCGTCGAATTGAAAAGCGTCACATGCGCCTGCAGATAGGCCGTATCCGGATGCAGCGTCAGCGCAACTTCCCAGTGCATATGGCTCACCTGGTCCACATCGCCCACCACCGCCGTGGCGCTGCCGTCAGGATTTTCGCGGATGCGCGAAGCCACCGGCGAAACCGTGTCCGTGTTGTGGCCGTTCGGGAAATTCCATTCAATCCCGCCTGAAATCCACGCGCCCCGCAGCCCAACCATCTCGTACTTCACCACGTTGTTGCGGTAGAGCACTTCGCGTTTCGCAATCTTGTCATAAATCGAATAGACCCGGCCGTCCATCTGCGGCAGGATTGTGACCTTTAAATATTTGTTTTCCAGATAGATCGCCTTCCAGCCTTTGGGCTGGCGGTTGTTCGTGAGATCGTCGAGCTGGGTGTAGGGATAGATATTGTGGTCATTCACCAGCGGAAACGGCGGGTTGGGATCGTCCGGCCCCATCAGGTAGGTAGGAATCGTGATCGTCCCTTCCCACACCCGGGCATTGGCCGCCTGCGCCGCCTGCGCCAGGGCAAGAATCAGCGCCAGACTGAATCCGATCGATAATTTTCTGGATGACATTGCATTACTCCCTTGAAGTGTTGAAACGGGGTGCAGCAGCGGCTCTATGCCGCCAACCCATGTTGAAATCAACGACCTAATTGCGGGACGAACTCGCCGCTACACCTTCTCTGTGTGATATTTCAACAGAATATTAATCTAACAAACTAACTCCCGGCGAAAGAATTGTCCACCCCCTTGCCTTTTGGTGCTGCGTTAATTCTCTGCTGCTCCTAATAAGCCACTGATATTTCAGATGTGACCCCTGTTTCCAGCTCCGACGCCACACGCCACATAGCTCTTGCTTTCTTCTGGCTTGTAAGCCAAAATTACAGCGTTTTCGAACCCTGTCCTCGGCTCATTCCCGGTGACAATCTCCGTTGATGGTTTCGACCGTGTGCGGAGAGGGGTTTATGCCTCTGGGTGGACTTAGGAGGGAAGCGAAGTCGTATGCCCCATGAGCCGCCAGACGACCACGGCGGAAACCTTCCCCCAGGCCTGAACACACGAAGCCAGACTTTAACTTAATCTACTGAACTGGCTGGCATTACGGTCCAAACAATAAATCATATATATGTGATATTTGCTTCTCAAGGGAATGGGCTCTTGAAAAATCACAAAAAAGTGATATCATTCCCCTCGGGGCATTGGAGGTATTTTGATTACGTGCCCGGAGCCAGAAATGAGATTGAGGATTGGTATCGAGGCTTGTCCGAAGACGCACAGGATTTACTGGCCTCCCTACTGAAAACAAACCAAAAGGTTGATTCTCCTATCAATTGGGTGGGATTAAGATTCTTGAAAGGCAAGTACAAGGAAGAAAGGCTTTGGGAGTTGCGTTTTTTTGCCGATAACCGGCAGCAAAGGCTTATCGGAACCTTTGGCAATAACCGCAAAGAAGCGATCTTTCTGATCGGCTGCTACCATAAAGAGGGCGATTACCATCCTCGGAATTGCTTGGACACAGCCCTCCGGTTAGCGAAGGCGGCAAAGAAAGGAGGCAACACTTGTGAGAGGAAGGTCGAGCAGGATCTCTAAGCTAATAGCCGACAGAGAGTCTCGTATCGGATACATCAGAGCAAAATTGGCTGTGCTGATTCCGGCCCAGATTAGGGCTCTCCGACTCCGGTCGGGTATGCCCCGCCAAATTGACTTTGCTCGTAAAGCTGATATGCAGCAGTCGCGCATCTCGATGTTTGAGACTCCGGGCTCCGCTAAGTTTACCTTGGAAACCCTTGCCAGGCTCGCTGGCACCTTCGGGACCGGGCTATTGGTGAAGTTCGTTCCGTTCAGCGAGATGCTGGAGTGGGAAAACGGGTTCTCCCAAGACACGTTTGACGTGATTCGCATAGAGGATGACACCGATTTTACCCGTCCAAGGGAGCATGAGGACCAGAGCATTTTGGGCACAGGGATTGTAGCCGCGCTAACTTCGCATCGAGAAGGAAACCAAGCCCGGAGACAGCAGGACATTCCGTTTTTGCCGCCACCGCCTGACGCTATAGGTACGAGTCTCAGGGGTGCAGGACAACAGAGAGGAGCTGCGTGAACATAACTGCGGTAATGCTCGCAAGAGTTCTGGCATTTATTGATGTATTTGAGTTGAACCCGCAAGGCGCGGCATTTTACCCCGACCTTACTGCTGGCATTATAGAGCGGTTTAGATTTCAAAAGTATCCCGAGAAGTATGAAGATTTCGATGAAAGCAAGGGAGTCAGCTTCTTGAGCGGAACTTGGCAGGGAGTCAACGTAGAGAAGCTGGTGATTTACAACAACGGGATTCTAGTAGACACTCGCGTTTCCACATCAAAGTCAGAGGAAATCTTGGACGAATCCCTTTCCTGGGCCGCCGACAAATTTAATCTGCGTTATCAGCCAAGCATGGTCAGAAGGAAACGATATCTTAGTAATTTGATTTTCGAAACCGAAGTCCCAATATTACAAGGAGGCGTTGGGTATGTAGGGGGAACGGAAACGCCTATAGAGAAGCTTTGCGAGAGGGTAGGCCGCAGTGTAGCGACTCTCGCAGGTCAAGACTTGGGTCAATACCATCCTATCAGGTTAGACTTGGACTTTGAGAAACTCGAAACACAGGTTCCAATAGCTCCGTTTTCGATTCAGCGACGTGGAACAGCATCGTTCGACGAAAACAAGTACTTCTCAGAAGCACCTCTCCAAACGGACGTTCATGTGACCTTGCTGAAAAGCTTTGAGTCAGATGTAATGACCGCCTAGTATAATCGGCCATCGCTCACAACACTCCCTTCCGGGGGCAACCCGCCTTTCCTAAAACTCGCACGCCTGCCGGCGCGATGGCGGCGGATTCACTCTCAGTGCGAGTGCTCCACTCCGTGCTGGTGCATGCGGCGGTGCAGTTCTTCCCTCGCCTGCGAATACAGGCCGAGAATTTTGGCATACTGGGCGGCGTCCGGGCGGATGGCAAGCGTCTTGACGTAGGTTTCAGCAAAGTCAATCAGCTTCATAAAATAGGCAGCCGCGGGAGCGGAAAACAGCTCCTGCCCCGGCACCTTGATGTAAACCGGGGAAGTATGCGCGGCAATCTTGTAGCGCCACACTGTGGTGGGACCGATCTGCGACGAGCAGCGTGCCGCCAGCCAGCCCGGCCCCGCGACCTTCACCTCACCGCGCAGGGCCATAGCGCGCGCTCCGGCGGGTTCTTCGTGCGAGGCCACCACCTTGCCGTTAAAGACCACTTCCAGCTTGTGAACGGGCACGCGGGATTGGACATCAGCGTGCACCGCCACCGTGCCGCCTCCTGCGCCCAGGGTGATCTCTTCTCCCGGCGGGCGGCCCTCGGCCTGGAACAGCAGCAGCGGCCCGGAGGTCACAAACGTGTTGCCGCTGCGGACGCCTTTGGCCCAGTTGGCAAACGTAAACTCTTCCTGCCCGATGTACGTGTAGCAGCGGTTGGTTCCCGCCGGCATGTAGGCGCCCATCTTGTCGGTGCCGCCGGCGGCCGGCAGGCGGTAGCCGCAATTCAGGTAGTGGTACCAGTCGCGATAACGCAGCGTGCTGAAATGTTCGACGGGCGAGGGATGGATTTCAACTTCGCTGCGTGGCCAGATCTCGACGGCGTCGATCTTGCCCAGAACGATGTCGGCGGCGATTTCGCCGGTGGGAAACGGGAAGTGCGCGCAGATGGCCAGGCCGCCGCGCTCGCGGCAGGTTTCGGCCCACTCCGCCAGGCTTTGCCAGAGCGGATCGCCGATATAAGCCTCGTCGGGCCCGTCGGCTGAAAAAGGAAACGCCGGCGCGCCGTGCACGCCGCAAAGCGCCAGATGCCCGAGGACGTGCTGCCGGTTTTCGCTGCCCACCCAAACCATATTCTCGCGGTCGGGTGAAACCAGCGGCCCGTGCGAAAGGTCGCCCACGTTGGTGAACAGCGCGCCCCACTGCGCCGCCAGCAGGTTGATGAGGTTCAGCCCTTCCGCCTGCGCTTCCAGCAGGGCGGTAGTGGGTGAAAGAAAGTGCGTATGCGTGTCGGCCGTCACCCAGCCCTTCGAGCGCAAGTCCGCCAGGCGCGGAATCTCCACAGCCAGTTCCCGCTGGCCCGGCTTGATTTCAAGCCGCTGCCGCACCGTCTGGTACTCAAAGCCCTTGGTCATTTCCAGGTAAACTTCGCCGCTCGGAAGTTCCACCTGGAAGGCGCCGTCAACGTAGGCGAACGGCGTATCCATCAGCTTGACATCGCCGCCGTAGTCCTGGAAAAAGCCGTCGTTGATGTCCTCGCGATGCCCGTAGGGCGGAATGTAGCGGCCTTCCTTTGAGCGAAAGGCCAGGCGGACGGGCGTGGGCTGGCGGGTGGCAGAATCGAGCACGCGGCCATGGATCCACTGCTTGTCGCGCACCAGCAATTCGATGCGGCCGCCGGCCGGCATTCCCGCCAGCTCCTCGCCGGGTTTCACCTGCCCGAGTTCGAATTCATATTTCCGGCCGCTCTTGATGTCCTCAAGCGTCAGCGTTGCTCCGGCGCTGGCGGCGATTTCGGCATAGAGGTAGCGCGCCCCGGAAGGCTGTTTCACTTCCTCGCCGAGGCCGGCGGCGGGCGAAGCAAGCCAGTCCGCAGCGGAAAAATCTCCCGGCACGAATGTGCCGACCACCACGCCCAGATCGACCTCCAGCTTCCAGCGTTTGGTGTCTTCAGCAGCCGCCTCCGGCAGGCTCAGGCGATAGAGCGAACACCTTTGGTAGCGGAAAGGGAACTCCAGGCGGTGGTAGAGCGTTGCTCCGGCCAGCAGCAAGGGGTCCGGACCCGTGGCCTCAAACCGCAGGCTGCGGATGCCGCGCTCGGGCGCCGGGTTTTCGATGGCGCACACCCAAAGGTCGCCGAGCCCTGCCCCGCCCGATCCTCCGCCGCCCAGGCAATCCTGCAGAGTTCCCCAGCCAAGGCCCGAGCGCAACGGATCGCGGATGCTCTTTGCCTGGTCCTTGACGGGCGGCAGCGCGGCGGCGGAAAGGTGTCCCCAGCCTTCACGGGGCGAGTTGGTTTCAAAACGCCGGCGAATGGGCGCTTCATGCCGGCTGCCGTCTTCGTAGACCAGAACGCACCGCGCCAGCTCCTGCCCCAGTTTTTCAATGGCGATGTCCCCGGGCGGCGGCGTTTCGTTCGGGTCCCAATCGCAAAAAGTTGCGACGCAGATGTAGTGGGCTTTCCGGTTGACTTCGATTTCGACAGCCGGCGCGGCCCATCCCAGTGATTGCGTGCTGAGCCCCACCCAGCATTTTGGATCGATCCCTTCCGGCCCCAGGCGAAATGGAGCGCCCTGCAGACGGCGATTGCCGCCCAGTGTGCGGACCAGGCCGTCTTTTTCCGCTTCGCCCCCCAGAAATTTTCTGGCGCGGTCGCGCGGGCCGAAGTCGCGCGGGGAAGCATTGAAGTGCGAGCTGAGGTCCAGCGGAGTGAATTTATTGTTTGTGTCGGCGGGCGCGGGGCCGCCGCCCGCTTGCGCCGCGGCTGCGCCTTCGAGCGCCACGCTTAGCGTCGGCACGCCTGCCCCAACCCGATAGAGGAACTCGCGGCGCGAAAAACCCTCGCGATTGTTGGCCGAATCGTCAGTGGTCATGTTTCCTCCAGAGACTTCGCATTGGCCTGCGGAAAATTTTTGCACGCGTCATTCCGATGAGCCCCGCCACCACGGCTTACGTCATTCCGAGTACTGCGAGGAATCCGCTTTTCCCGCCGGGAAGGAAAAGCAGATTCTTCGGCCACAAACCGGCCTCAGAATGACAGAGGCGGCGGACAAGCTTTTGATTCCGTGGAAAGAACCGCGGACCTCAACCCCGGAGGCCCGCGCTACCCATCTTCGGCCGGAACGCCGCCCATCAGAATGACATGCCTGGGTGTTATTCAGCAACCTCCGCGGCCCGATGCGGGAGCGAGTGGGTTTTCAAGCGCATGCGGCGTTCAGGCGGCGGAGCTGTGTTCTGCGGCGGCAATTTGGGAGTGGCGCTCGCGGCGAGCGCTCACCAGCGTCATTGCGCCGCTGACCACGCGGGAGATGGATTCATCGTCAAAAGGCGGAGAGATAAAACTGAAAGCCCCGTTATGAGAAGCCGCCAGAAGCATTTCAGGGTCCTTTGCAGGCCCGACAACGATGACGCACATGGGGACGGCGGCGTCTTCGGCGATATTGACGAGGTCAATCCAGGAGCCATCGGGAAGTTGTGTGTCCGTAAAGATCAGGTGCGGGTGGGTTTGCGAGAGCAGGCGGGAAGCGTCCGCGCAACTGTGAACGCTGAAAGTATCCACCCCAAAACGCCTGAGGACGGGCTTGAGCGATTCACACGGCTCAACACGCTCGTGCACCACGAGCGCAAAGGCATTGTGCTTCAAGGAATCCCCCTCCCCCGTACGCCAAAGCCAGAGTTCTCTTAAACGGCCGCTTCCTCTGCAAACCGAACCGGGGAGACAGGAGCAGGCCAGCGTCAAATATGCAGTGTGCTCCACCGCACCCCACGCGGTGTCTGTCACTCCTGCCTCTCGCCGATCTCGGTTAGTTACTGTATAGAACAGATCGCCAACAAAGTCCATCGGGTTTATACCTGGGTTTACCCGGGAAGAATCCGCGATGCCGGGACAACACACTGCAAATCAAATCACTCAGCCAGGATCAGGATCCGTCGGCCACGTGCCTGGCATCACAATACGCAGTGGCAGGCGTTGCGTTGATGAGCTGCCTGGTTCTCCCGTTCACCTATGCCCAGCAAGGACCTGGACCGGGCCGGGAAACCAGAATAT
This sequence comes from Terriglobia bacterium, assembly GCA_035277665.1. GTDB lineage: Bacteria > Acidobacteriota > Terriglobia > UBA7540 > UBA7540 > SCRD01. The sequence continues at coordinate 7,588 of DATEKC010000230.1, read as the reverse complement.
AAAACCCCGCAAACGAAACGACGGTGAACGGCACCGTCGAAGAAGTCAAAACCATCACCGGACGCCACGGATGGAACGGAATCCATCTGACACTCAAAACCGCAGATAAAACACTCGACGTCCACCTGGGCCCCGCAACGTTCTTGAAAGAAAAAGGATTCAGCGTTGCGAAGGGAGATCAGGTCGAAGTAACGGGCGCCACTGCCACGTTTGGAGATCCCGAGGCCTTGATTGCACGTGAGGTGAAGAAGGGCGATAAAACTCTTGCCTTGCGCGACGCCCGGGGCATTCCAAAGTGGTCACGAGGCTGGCGCCGCTGATCCATTGGTGTCAAAAGACAAAAAGGGAGGGCACGAATCACAGCCCTCCCATTTTTTGACGAAACGATCAACGTCACTTGGCCGGGGTAAAAATTACCGCCGCGCCGCCTCCTGAGGCAAGTTGCAGCGGCAGCGCATCCTGCGCGGTCACTTGTTTTGTCTGGATGGTGAGGTCCTTCGCATCCTGATCGGCGTGAGGTCCGTCGGCAAAGATCTTTGCATTCCACTGGCCCGGCCCCAGAAAGCTGAGCGGAACGGACAAATCCCGGGATGTCCAGTTGGTCATGCTGCCCAGGAACCATTCATCGCCGTGGCGGCGCGCGATGGTGACGTACTGTGAGGGCTCGCCGTTCAACACCTGCGTTTCATCCCAAACCGTCGGAGCTTTTTCAATGAACTCAATGCCGGGGTTTCCGAGATAATCTTCGGGATAATCGGAGACCATTTCCAGCGGGCTCAGATACACCACGTACATGGCCAACTGGTTGGCCCGGGTGCCCTGGCACATCGGCTGAATCTGCCGTGGCACGAACTGCTCGCGGGTGGTATTGTTGAAGCATCCGGGCGTATAGTCCATGGGCCCGGCCAGCATCCGGGTGAAGGGGATGGTTGCCAGGTGTTCGGGTGTTTCGCGGCGGCTCCACTTGTTGTACTCCATCCCCATCACGCCTTCGCGGGTGAGCAGGTTCGGATAGGTGCGCCGCAGGCCCGCGGGCGGGTAAGCGCCGTGGAAATCCACGACGAGGTGGTGCGCCGCGGCCGCCTTTACCGTGCGATGGTAGAAATTCACCATCTCCTGGTCATTACGGTTCATGAAATCGATCTTCACTCCCGCCACTCCCCATTTTTCGTAAAGTGGAAACGCCTGGTCCATCTGCTTGTTGACGGCCGTCCAGTGCATCCAGAGCAGGATGCGCACGTTGCGCTGCTTTGCGTAGGCAAGAATGGCGGGCATGTCGATGGCGGGCACAACGCGCGTAATGTCGTCCTGCGGCGACCAGCCAGCATCGATCAGCATGTAATGGAAATGCGACCTGGATGCGAAATCGATATAGTGCTCCATGGTGGCCGTGTTCATGCCGGGCTTGAAATTGACCCCGCTGGCGTAGCTGCCGGACCACCAGTCCCAGGCCGCCTTTCCCGGTTGGATCCAGGAAGTATCCGCGAGGGCCGATGGCGGATTCAGGTTCAGAATCAGGCTGCTGGATGCGATCAGCCCGCCGGGAGTCGAATTGACCATCACCACGTACCACGGACTCGCCTTGGGCGTGGAAGCGATAACCGCTTCATCAGAATGGTCGGGCAGCGGCGACAACTTGCTCATCAGCGCCCCGGGGATTCCGCGCACCCCGCCGAGAAACATGCCGGCGTAATCGTCCAGGTCCGCTTCAAGAATGGCTGCCCAGGGGCCCTCCGGCAGGTGGACCAGCAAGGGTATGCCGAAAATCGAAGTGGGCTTGATGTCGTCGAGGCTGATGGGCTCAAACTCGCTCTCATAGCTTGTGGTGTAGCTGCCCAGGTCAAGCGCAAACGCGCGGGGGTTACCGGGAAAATAGAAGCCGGTTTCCTCTGAAGATAGAGTAAATTTGTCTAATCCTTTCTGGCGTGGCAGCAAATAGCGAAAAGCAATTCCTGAGTCGTAGGCGCGAAAGGCAAGATCGAGGCGGCGGCCAGGGGCCTGGCTCTCCCGCAAGGAGACAGTGAGCTGATTGTAGTGGTCGCGGACGTTCCGGACATCGCCAAAGGCATTTGTCCACGTTGTGTCATGCGACGTGCGCTGGGACCCGGTAACCTCGAAGCCGTGGTCCAGCGCGGGCTGGCCTTTGAAGTCAAGCCCCAGAGGCGAATCATTCAGCACCGTCCTGCCCTGAAACGATATGCGATAGTACGCGCGCCGGCCGGGAAGATAGGGCTGCGGGTTCGACTTCAGCTCAAACGCCACGGTGAGGTTGCCGTCGGGAGATGTTACGCTGAGCGGCGACGCTGCAAGCGCATTCAACGCAACCAGAAACAGCAGCAAACTCCCAAGGCATAGCGGTTTGACGACACCTCGCATTCCCTTCCCCATCAGACGTTCTCCTTGTCTAATTTTGCCGGGCCACTCTGCAGAAATCAGCAGGCTCCGGCGCCCGCAACGGCCTGCCGCAAAAAGCCGGCTCACGACAGGAAAATCTTTTTCATCCGGTCGCGAACGCGCCGGTAATCTGGAAATTTTCTTTCCGCTTCACGAAACGCCCGCGAATGAATCACGCGGCGCGAGCCATGCCGCTCCAGAGGAAAGCGGATGTGCAGCATTTCATGAAAAACCAGATATTCCACAATATCAAGCGGAATCGATTCCGAGTCCAGGCTCTTGCTGATGGTGATGGTGTGATGGGCGGGGTCATAACGGCCAAGAACGCTGCGCGAGGCCCGCGTGCTCCAGCCGATGCGGCAGGAGGAAAGCTCATCGTTGAAAAATCGGCGGTTCAAGCCCGCGAAGATTTCTGCCAGGTCATAATGCCGGCCCCCGGCAGGCATTAGCCGCACGCGGCCGCGCGCGCGGCGGGCCTCATCCACGCGGCGGCGCACCACGGGATCATAAATATACGCCATGTAACATTCGCGGGCTTCCTCGGAAGGCCGGATGCGAAAAAGCTGGGTGAGAAGGATTTCCGCCAGCGCCTCGAGCACGATGGGCGGAGCTTCCACGAGAATGTCTGAAATGCGGACGCGGGCACGGTTCCCTTGCAGCGCAATATTGCTGCGAAGGCTTGAAAACGGGCGGTATTCAATGTGGAAATCCGGCACCGAGCGCCTGATGCCCAGCCGCCGAAACACCCGCGTGAATAAAAATTCCGGGGACGCGGGCGCAGTTACCGGGAGCAGAAGCTGCCGGGATTCAGGGGGGCGGGAACGGGTCCTGGAATGGGGCATCAGTTGTCGCCAGCATCATCCTGTTTGTCGTTTTTGCGCTGCCGGTCTCTCATTTTTCTTTCCTTCTTGTTGAGCTTCTGCTGTTCTTTGCGTTCCTTCTTCAACTCGCGGGCATCGGCCTTTGCGCCCTCCGCCATCGCCGGAAATTTCTTCTGCTGCGCCGCCAGGGCCTGGGTGGCGCCGTCAAGAGTATCATTCATATCAGCGATGGCATCGCGAATCGACATCGAAAAGTCGCTCGAGGCCGGACCCGGCGATTTCTGAATGTGCCGCAAAACTTCCATCTGTTTGGGACCCTCGTCGAGGAGCGCCCGGAGGCCCTTCCGCATGTCTCCATTGCGGTCAAACTGGTCCTGAATCCAGTCCTTCAGTTCATTATCGATGGAAATATACTGATTGAGCAGATCGTCCATGTCGTCGCGGCTATCGCCGTTGGCTTCGCCCATGGATTCCATCCGCCCCAGGCGGTCCTGCTGGAAGGAAAGATAAACTTTGATGCGCTCCGAAGGGTCCTGGGCATCGCGCAGCTTGTTTACCTCGGCCGAAGTCAGGAAGTCCGGGTTCTGGGCCAGGGCGCACAGCGGGGCCAGTGCCAGAAGAATGGCCAATCCCACTTCGGTCAGCAAACCATAACGGTTCATGACTGTAAAGCACCCAGCTTTGCCGGCACCGCGCTCCTGGGAGACTTCAAAGGTTTCCGGTTCCTCTTCGGAACACCTTCCGCCGGAAAAATCGCCTCCAGCACCTGATTATGGACCGTTCTGCTTTCCTCGGCGATCTTCTTCACGTTTTCACTTTCAGGATAAGGCACGTGGAGCCTCAAGTCTTGAAGAATCCGATCATCTTCACGCAATGAAATCTCGAGGTCCTTGAACGCCCGAAGGTGCTTTCTGACATCGCTGTCAGCGCCCTGCAATGTGGCCCATGAATCCCTGACATAACCGAGGTATTGCTGAAGGAGAGCTTTGCCTTTCTCAAAGTCGTGGGTATCATACGCCTGGCCGGCTTCCTTCAGCTTAAGCTTGGCCAGGCGAAGCTGCAACCGGGCTTTCTTCCCCGGATTGTTTTCCCTCGCAATTTTGCCAATAAGGACCTCTTCTTTGTCTTTGCTCGGCCGGGGAAAAGCGTGAAGAGATACCTGCCCGGGGATGGCAAGCAGGCTTGCGGCAACAACCATGCGGAAGATCAGGCTCATCACCACTATTATAATGGCTGGCGCAACCGCCGCCGAGTCCTGCAGGGGCACGCGACAACCATCGGGCGATGACAATCAGGTTGAAAGCAAATAGGACGCAAAGGGGGCAAAAAGTCCCACGGCTGGGCTACGACTGGGGCAGAAAACCGGGGCGGCGATAACCCCATCGATGTGATTTACGCGGCGAGTTCCTCGCGGACCTCTTCGCGTTTGCTCCACATCACCGGATGTAATTCATAGCTTCTGAGAGCATCGACCACGGGCCCAGTCGGGGCATGCTCCGAATCGTTTAGGATGGCATACGCTTGAGATTCAAGCGGTCGCACACCCCTTGTGTCAATCCAGGAAAAAGCCAGTGCCTGCACAGTTTCACGGTTGGGTCGACTAATTGTTCTTATGATCCTTTCAGGTCTAACTTTGGACTTAGGGATCACAAAATCGAACACATGATCATAGCCGCTCTTCCCGGTGAACTTTACCGTCGGCGTGTAACGGATTTCAGCTAGCTCCAGCCATGCCTGAACATCCTCAAAAAAGAGGCTGGTGACAACTGGCGAGGCGAGGTAAAAGAGGTCATCGACTGCAAGCATGGCCTGAATCAAGTTATGTTTCCGGAGAGCGAAGTTGTCGCGGGAAGCTTTTACTTCAATCCGCCCTTCCTCCAACCGGACGCCGAACCCGTTCAGTGTCATGTTCAGAAGGGCCTGCCTCTTCGCGCTTTCCAGACTACATCCGGATGAGCGCAAGTCTTGAAGAATGTATCCGTCGTCGGTTAGGATGTAATCCCCGTTGCTGCGTTGGGCGTAAATTTGCAGATAATCATTGTGCCGGTCGAGATAGGGCGTTGTAATTTCCACATGGTCACTTACTTGCCGAAGAACAGTCTTGTCCTTTAACCAGATAAGGTATTGGTCAAGCAACGCCTCGATGTCGTCAATCATATGAAAAGCACCTTATCAATAGCCGGTGGTTTCGTGATGTTACAATAATTTAGGAAATCCTGCAGGGTGCGCCAGAGGTCCGAAGGATCAGAAAACTTATCTTGTGGCGCCGGCATTGCCCACTTGTCACCGAACCCTTCTCGATAAACGTGCAGGTGGGGACAAGGCAGTTCTTGTCCATCAGGATTTCGGTGAGGCGCTCCTCCTAGATCGAGCCGCACCAATACGACAACAACCCTCGCTCGATTCTGATGGGTTACCTTTAGCATATCAATACGCCCACGACGAAGATCAAGACTGAATTGTTCGTGCTTGTCAGACGAGTGAAGAGGCATCGAGATGAACTCTCCCGGATTGGGATAGCTGTAGCGGGTATCATCAACCCGGTGCTTCTCCATCGAGATGAGAACCTCTGCTTCGGTCTGTGTCAGATTAACTTCAGCCATCTTCGATTCCTAGGTGCCGATTCTATCACTCAATTAACCCGACCGTTGCTTTTCATGAACGCCCTTAACTAGGCACGGCCCATGCCAGCGGATAAATACGCGGCAAGGAATTTCCCGGTGTAGGATTGCGGGCAGGTGGCAATCACTTCGGGCGGCCCTGCCGCCACCACAGATCCTCCGGCGTCGCCGCCTTCCGGCCCGAGGTCGATAATCCAATCGGCCGATTTCAGCACGTCCAGGTTGTGCTCAATGATGAGCACGGTGGCGCCGAGCTCAATCAGCCGGTGGAAAGCTGCCAGGAGCTTTGCGATGTCGTCAAAGTGGAGGCCCGTGGTGGGCTCATCAAAAATAAAGAGCGGACGGGAGGTGGCAGAGTGGGCCATGTGCGCGGCCAGCCGCACCCGCTGCGCTTCGCCGCCCGAAAGCGTGGTGGCGGACTGCCCCAGCCGCAGATAACCCAGGCCAACTTCATCCAGAACGCGGAACTTGTTGGCCACGGACGGGATGCCTGCAAAGAATGAGATGGCCTCCTTCACCGTCATCTGCAGAACTTCGTGGATATTCTTCCCCTTAAAACGGATGTCGAGGATGGCGGGTTTAAAACGCCTCCCGTGGCATTCTTCGCAGACCAGTTCAATGTCGGCGAGGAACTGCATCTCGACGGTCACGGTGCCGTCACCCTGGCACGTCTCGCAACGGCCGCCGGGAATGTTGAATGAAAAGTGGCCGGGCGAATAATTGTGCTTTCTGGCCTCCGGGGTGGAGGCAAAAGCTTCGCGGATGCCGTCGAATGCCTTGATGTACGTCACGGGATTTGAGCGCGGCGTCCGGCCCAGCGGCGACTGGTCAACCAGAATCACTTCTGAAAACTTCTCGTCTCCCTCGATGGAATCCAATTCGGCTTTGGGAACGGCATTGCCCTTGCGGGACATGATGGCGTTGTAGATGACATCGTGCACCAGCGTCGACTTGCCTGAACCCGACACTCCGCTGACGCACACCATGAGCCCGAGGGGAATATCCACGTCGAGGGACTTCAAGTTGTGTTGCCTCGCTCCGCGAATGCGCAGCCACGCCTTGCCCGGCTTCCGCCGCTCGAGCGCCACGGGCACGGACATCTCGCCCGTCAGATAACAAGCGGTGAGGGAGTGAGAATCCTTCACCAGGCCTTCGTAATCTCCGGCATAAATGATGCGGCCGCCGTGTTCGCCGGCGCCGGGGCCCAGGTCAAGGATCCTGTCAGCATGGCGGATCATTTCCGGGTCGTGCTCAACCACCAGAATGGTGTTCCCGATATCCCGCAGATTTTTCAGGATGCCGATCAGGCGGTCCGTATCCCTGGAATGAAGGCCAATGGAAGGCTCATCCAGAACGTAAAGCGTCCCTACCAGGTTCGAACCCAGCGCCGTGGCCAGTTGGATGCGCTGCGATTCTCCCCCGGAGAGCGTCGAGGCCAGCCGCTCCAGCGTGAGATATTCAAGCCCCACCTTGTAGAGAAAGTCCAGCCGCGAGCGGATCTCTTCCAGCACCCTCTCCGCAACCTTGTGCTGCGCTTCGCTGAGGGTCAGGTTGCTGAAGAAACCGCGGGCTTCCTGAATGGACAGCTTACAGACCTCCACGATGTTTTTGCCCTCGATGGAGACGTTGAGGGCTTCGCGCCGCAAACGCCCGCCGTGGCATTCGGAGCACACCGCGTAGCCCCGATAGCGGCTGAGAAAGACCCGGATGTGGAGTTTGTATTTCTTGCGTTCGAGATTCTTGAAGAACCCG
>DATEKC010000229.1:0-11212 GCA_035277665.1 Terriglobia bacterium | reverse complement strand
CTCGCAGGGCTCCGCTCCGGCCCAGGCCCGCAAGAAAACCCAAAACCAGAAAAACCCAAAAAACAGAAAAAACAAGAACCACCAAAAGGGGACACTTCTAATGAGCTAACCAAGGGGACATTTCTAAAGAGCTTTGACAATTTATCACCCTCCGCATTGACAAATGTTCGAATGCGGCGGACACTTTCCAACATCTCAAGCTGATGCTGTATTTCGATCGGAGGTAGTGGAATGCCCACGCGAAGAAAGTTTATCCAGACAAACATCCTTGGTGCGGCGATGGCCCTGACGGGGCGGGATGCTTTTGGGGCAGATGCGCCCACTGCGGCGCAGGACGCTCCGCCGGGTGTTGAAGGCAGGCGCGACTTCTGGAACGACCTGCCGCGCTACGTTACTGCGCAGATACACGAAGCCCGCGCGCGGCGCCTGGCGGAGCTGCGCCAGATGCGGACGGTAGCCGACGTGCGGGCGCGCATTGACAAGGTGCGCGCGAAGGTGTGGAAGCTCATCGGCGGGCAGTTCGAGAAGACCCCGCTGAAACCGAAAGTGATTGGGACCATCGACCGCGCTGATTATCGCATCGAAAAGGTCATCTTTGAAAGCCGCCCCGAGGTTTTTGTCACCGCCAATTTTTATATCCCGAAGAGGCACAAGCCTCCCTATCCCGGCATTATTGTTCCGCTTGGCCATTCTAATAATGGGAAGTCTTTTTACTACTATCAATACGTGTGCCAGTCGCTGGCGAGAAAGGGTTACGCGGTGCTGCCGTTTGATCCCTTCGGGCAGGGCGAGCGGCTGCAGTATCTGGACCCTCGCACCGGCAAGAGCCTTTACGATCCGACGGGTGAGCACGATCAGGCGGGGCGGCCGATGCTGCTGTTCGGCTCGCAATTTGGACAGTCCCGCACCTGGGATGGCATTCGCGCCGTTGATTATCTGCTTTCGCGCCCGGAAGTCGACCCGGAGCGGATCGGCTGCACGGGCCAGTCGGGCGGGGGAACGATGACCATGTGGATGGCGGCGCTCGAGCCGAGGATCAAGGCATACGCGGCATCCGACGGGCAGAATGAGAACGTTGCCGGGCCCAACTATCTTCCTCCGGGAGCCGTGGACGACTCTGAACAGAACATCGCCGGAAGCCTGCCCGAGGGCATCGACCGCGGAGACCTTTTTCTGGCCTGCGCCCCCAGGCCCATGCTGATCATGTATTCCCGCACCGACTCGGGACTGACCTATTCGCCCACTTACGTCGAGGGAACCCGGGAGATTTACGAGGAAGCGCTGGCAGGCTACAAACTGCTGGGCGCCGCGGACAAGGTGAAACTCTTCGGCTCGCCCCTGCCGCACGCATTCGATTTCTTTAATCGCCGGGAAACCTATGCGTGGTTCAATCGCTGGCTGGCCAAGGCGGAGTGGGGAACCGAAGATGCGCCTTATGATGAGTCGCCACCGGGCGCTTTGCGCTGCACCAGCACCGGGCAGGTGTTGACCTCGCTGGGCGGGCGCTCGATTATCGATCTGAACACAGAACGCATGCGGCAGGTTGCGCCCGCAAATCCGCCGGCCCGCACGCCAGATGAAGCGAAGGCCATGCGTGCTCGCGCCCAGGAGACGCTCAGGAAACTCCTTGGCCTTCCTGCCGAGCGGGCGCCGCTGAATCCCCGGATTATTTCCTCCAACCGCTGGATCAACGACATCGCCGTGGATGAATTCGAGTTCTACTCAGAGCCGCAGGTGCGGGTGACGGGCTGGTTTTTTGCGCCGCCGAAAGGAGGACCGGAATTTCCGGCCGTCGTCATTGTCTCAGAAGGCGGCAAAAATCACCTGCTCTATGAAACCTCCGGGGTCAGGCAACTGGTGCGAGAAGGTTTCGCGGTCTGCGCCATTGACTTGCGGGGCCTGGGTGTCTCCACTGCGCACGATCCTCCCGCGGGGCCTCAGTTCTACCGCGATGTGCCGCTGCAGGAGCGTTATGCCTGGACGTGCTTCAGCCTCGGCAAACCATTGCTGGGCCAGCGCGTCTGGGACTTTCTCCGTTGCCTGGATTACCTCGAAACGCGGCGCGATGTGGATCCCCATCGAATCCTCGGCCTGGGTGAAGCGGGCGCCTCGCTTGCAGTGCTGCTCTCTGCAGTGCTGGATGACAGGTTGCGCTCCGTGCTGCTTGACCGCCCGGTTGCCACGTACGCCTCCATTGTGGAAGAGAAAGCTTACTCGCTGGACCTTACCTGGTTCCTTTTTGATGTTCTCAGTCACTTCGACTTGCCTGATCTCACGGCGCTACTGGCGCCACGGCCCTGCCGGCTTCTGAACGCAACCAATGCGCAAGGCGAAACGCTTGCCGAATCTGAAGTCTCGTCCCTTTACAGGGACGCCGCCGCAACGTTCAACTACCTTGGCGCCGGAGGGCAACTCCGGCTCATGGTGCGCCCGGAGCATGAAAGAGAGAAAGTTTTCCAGGAATGGCTGGCGACGGCGTAGGAGTGCGCCCGCCTGGCCCACAACCGCATATTCAGGTTTCCCAGAAGGGCGTGCCTGCTGAGGGCCCGTTACTGTGTCCTGACCTTGCGGGCCAGCATTCCTTCCAGCCGGGTTTTCACTTCCGGCCATTCGGAGTCAATGATGCTGTAGTAGACGGTATGCCGGATGCGGCCGGTCCAGGTCAGCATGTGGTTGCGTAGTATTCCTTCCTCCTGCGCTCCCAGGCGCACGATGGCATCGCGCGACCGCTGGTTCAGCGAGTCCGTTTTAAGCTCCACCCGGATGCAGCCGAACTTTTCAAACGCGTGCCGCAGCATCAGATACTTGGCCTCGGTATTAGCGCCTGTCCGCTGCCAGATTTTGCCGAGCCAGGTGGCGCCGATTTCCACGCGAAGGTTGGAGACGTCAATGTTCAGGTAGCGGGTGCTGCCGATCACCTTGCCGCTGGCCTTGTCTATGGTGGCGAAGGGAAGAGCTGTGCCCCGCTTCTGATCTTCCAGGGCATGCTCAATATAGGCGAGCATATCCTTGGGCGTGCGGATATTTTGCGTAGTCCAGTGCCACAATTCGAAATCGAGGCCGGCCTCGCACATCTGAGCATGGTGCTCCAGGCTGAGAGGTTCCAGCCGCACCGCCCGGCCTTCCAGAGTGACAGGATGAATTTCCATGGCCATGTTTATGCCGCCTCGTATTCCCAAAGTTTGCGATAGTAATGCATCAGCCGGATGGGCTCGCAGCTTTCCTGAATTTCCGCCATCGTATAGCGAGTGTAGCCCACGCTGCGGAACAGTGCAAAGAGCTCGCGGTAGGGATACGCGGGATTCCATAGCTCGTTGATGTGGCAATTGCGCAGCCAGGGGCCGATCAAATCAAAATTCTCCCTTACGGAGCCGCCGATGACATCCGGCGGGTTGGAGTTCCAGCAGATCCCTACGGAGGGATGGCTGGCGACCGTCATGATGCGGTAGATGTTCCTGGGCTGCTGGGTGCCCCGTCCGTGGACTTCCAGCCAGATTTCCACGCCGTTGTCGCGGGCAATGTCGCCGCATTTCGCGAGTGCATGGCCGATCTGGTCGAGCGTCTTTTCATGAGGCACGCCGGGTGGAAAACCATTCGGCCTCACCTTGACGCCGATGGCGCCCACGTCGTGCGCCAGTTCGCAGAACTCCCGCGTCGACTGGATGTTCCGTTCCACTTCGGCCGGGTCCGGGGACTGGAACGAGCACGTCGAGCCCAGGCTCACCAGCCGGACGCGCGAATTTTCGAATTTCTTCCTGACCTCGGCGCGCTGGGGCTTGCCCAGTGCTGGCTCAACGCCGTGCTTGTGCGTGGTGCGCAGCTCAGTCCCTTCAAAACCCGTAGCCTCGCAGTTTTTGATAATCGTGGCCACGTCCCAATCTTTCGCCAGGTTGTAAGTCACCAGTCCCAGTTTGAACTCCCGGGGCGCCTGCGGATCGACGTTCTGCGCGGGCAACCGGCGCGTCTGCGCCACGCTGTTTCCAGCGGAGCCTGCGGCGCCCATCGCGGCAAGGCTCATGAACCCGTCCTTCAGGAATGACCTGCGGCCTGTCTTTGCCATTGTTCTTAGTTCTCCTTTGTGCGACAGCGTATAATGAATCGTTTGGGGGCATTAAAGCAAGCTCATGATTCTGGTTGTCGATAACTACGATTCATTTACATACAATCTGGTGCAGTATCTCGGCGAACTTGGCGCACAAATCGAGGTGCATCGAAATGACCAGATTACCCTTGACGAGGTCGAGCGCATGGCGCCCGAGCGTATCGTGATCTCGCCCGGCCCCAAAACTCCATCCGAAGCCGGAATTTGCCTGGATGTCATTCAGAATTTTTCCGGCCGCGTGCCCATTCTGGGTGTCTGCCTGGGCCACCAGGCCATTGGGCAGGCGTTTGGCGGCAAGGTCATCCGCGCGCCGGAAATCATGCACGGCAAGACCAGCCTGATTTCCCACGACGGCAAGACTGTTTTTGCCGGGCTGCCGAATCCTTTTCCGGCCACGCGCTACCATTCGCTTATCGTCGAGCGCGCCGGCCTTCCGGCCTGCCTGGCGGTGTCCGCCACCTCGCCCGACGGCCTCATCATGGGGCTTCGCCACCGCAAGCTGAGGGTGGAAGGCGTGCAATTCCACCCCGAATCAGTCCTCACCGATTCCGGCAAGCAACTGCTGGCAAACTTCCTGAAGCTATAGCTGGCCTTCGAAGCTACCAATCTGAGAGCACCATTTGACTCAGGCTGCGCTTCAGCCGGCCATCGGGCGGTCCGCAGGAAAGGACATTTACATCCTCAATCAAAAGCGTTAGTGTTGAGTGTTTTGCTGAATCGTACCTGTGGAGGTGGCCATGGCTTCCCAACCAGTCTACGACGCGATTGTGGTGGGTTCCGGCGCCAGTGGAGGCATTGCCTCATACGTTCTCGCCATGAAGGGGTTAAAGGTCCTCTGTCTGGAGGCGGGACGTCCGATTGACCCCGCAAAAGATTTCTTTACTCACAAGTTCGGCTACGAATGGCATTACCGCGGCCAGGGCAAGCCGGGGGAGTATGGCGAGTTGCCCGAGGGCATGGGGTGGAAGATCACGGAATGGACCGATCAACTCTTTACCATTCCCGATAAAGACCCGTACGCGGTTGCGCCGGGCTCAAAGTTCACCTGGACCCGGCTGCGCGCCGTGGGTGGACGCAGCCTGGTTTGGGGACGGAGTGTTGAGCGTTATGGGCCGCTGGATTTCAAACCAAAAAGCCTGCAAGGCGGCTGGGGCGAAGACTGGCCCATCAGCTATGACGATGTAGCGCCTTATTACGACAAAGTCGAGGATCTCATCGGAGTATCGGGAGGACGCGAAAGCCTCTACAACGTCCCCGCCGGACAGAACCGCCTGCCTCCTTTCAATCCCCGTTGCGGCGAACTGCTTGTCAAGAAAGGGGCGGCGAAACTGGGCATCAAAGCGATCCCGCAGGCGCTGGCGGTGCTGAGCCGGCCTTACCGCGGTCGTCCTCAGTGTCACTATTGCGGAGGGTGCAACAAAGGCTGCATGGTGGAAGCGCGTTACAGCAGCCTGGCAGCCTTCACCGAGCTGAAGGACCATTCCAATTTCACCCTAAAGCCCTTTGCTGCCGTCAACACTGTCCTGATGGACCCGCGCACCGGGAAGGCCAGGGGCGTCAGTTACATTGACACGCAGAATAAGCAGGAGTATGAAGTTTATGGCAAGGCGGTTGTGCTTGCCGCTTCCAACATCGAATCCATTCGGATTCTGCTCAATTCCCGAAACCGCAACTTCCCGAACGGCCTCGCCAATTCGAGCGGCGTCCTCGGGCACTATCTGATGGACCACGTTTCATCCGGGAGCGTCGAGGGCTTTTTCCCGCAGCTCGCCGGCCGCGCCACCACCAATGACGACGGCCCCGGTGAGTCATGTCTCTACATTCCCCGTTACGATTACAGCGGCAAGGGAAACGAGAAATATCTGGGAGGCTGGCGGCTCAATTTTTACTCGGGTTGCGGGATGGGTCCCGGCCCAGGCGCGGGATTGCCGGGCTTCGGTTCCGCTTACAAAAAAAAGATCAAAGAGCTGTACCCGGCGGCTGTTTCAATGGGAGGTTATGGCGAAGGCCTGGCTATTCGCTCAAACCATGTTGAAATTGACCCGGACGGTTTGCGCGATCCCTGGGGTATACCGCAGGTTCGATTTCACACGAACGCGGAATATCCCGAGGCCTATGCGATGGTGGACAAAATGTACGGCCAGATCAACGAAATCCTCAAGGCCTCGGGTGCGGAGATTCTCCCTTATAAGAAGACCAATCCCGGTCCGCTGGGAGCCGTAACGCATGAGGGCGGCGGCGCGCGCATGGGAGATGATCCCCGCACTTCGGTGCTGGACAAGTGGTGCCGAGCGCATGACGTTAACAATGTGCTCGTCGTAGACGCAGCACCGTTTGTGTCGCATCCCGAAAAGGAGTGGACGCTCACCATCATGGCTCTGGCCTACCGGGCATGCGACCATCTGGCAGAGGAATTTCGTCTCGGAAACGTGTAGCATTATTAAGTTTGAGCAGTAAACCCAGGCTTTGATTTGCGGGAGATTCATGAGTTCACAACCAGTCTATGACGTGATTGTCGTAGGGTCGGGCGCGGCAGGCGGCATCGCCTGCCATGTGCTGGCCACGAAGGGTTTGAAGGTTTTGTGTCTGGAGGCCGGGCGCAGAATTGTGTCCGCCCGGGATTTCCACACTCACATGTATCCCTATGACTGGGCCTATCGCGGCCAGGGGAAACCCGGTGAGTACGGCAAGCTTCCGCAAGGGATGGGGTGGAAGATCAAGGAGTGGACCGACCACCTTTACACGATCCCTGAGGAGGACCCATACGCGCTGGCCCCGGGAGCGAAATTCACCTGGACGAGGATGCGCGTGCTGGGCGGGCGCACCAACTGCTGGGGACGGGGTTGCGACCGCTTCGGGCCTCTGGACTTCAAGGCAAAAAGCCTTCAGGACGGCTGGGGCGAAGACTGGCCCATCAGCTACGAAGAAGTCGCGCCCTACTACGATGCGGTTGAGCAATTCATCGGGGTGGCAGGCAGTCCCGAAGATGTTTACAACACCCCCAGCGGGAAGCACCTTCTACCTCCCTTCAATCCACGCTGCGGTGAGTGGCTCATCAAAAAGGGAGCTGAAAAGCTTGGCATCAAGGTCCTGCCCAAGCCCCTGGCCGTTCTGAGCAAGCCCTATCATGGCCGGCCCGAGTGCCACTATTGCGGCGGTTGCAACTGGGGATGCGAAGTGGCGGCGCGTTACGGCAGCGTGGATTCTGTTTTCCCGCACCTCGAGGGCCGGCCCAACTTTACCTTGAAAACTAATGCCGCCGTGCACACCGTGTTGATGGACCACGAGACCGGCAAAGCCCGTGGCGTCACCTATATCGACGCGGAAAACAAGCAGGAATATGAGGTTTATGGCAAAGCCGTGGTGCTGGCTGCTTCCATGGTGGAGTCAATCCGCATTCTCTTCAATTCCCGGAACCGCGAATACCCCAACGGCCTGGCGAACTCCAGCGGCACGCTGGGGCGATATCTTACCGAACACGTGGCCTTCAACGATCTCGAGGGATTTTTCCCGCAACTCGCGGGACGGCCTACGACCAATGACGACGGGCCGGGCGAGTCCAGCCTTTACATTCCGCGATACAACTACGGGCACAAGGATAAGAAGAAATATCTGCGCGGCTGGCGGTTCGATTTCTATACGGGCTGTGGCATGGGGCCCGGCCCCGGCGCGAGCATGGCGGGTTTCGGCTCGGCATATAAGAAGAAAATCAAAGAGCTCTACCCGGCGGCGTTTTCCATCGGCGGTTATGGTGAAGGCCTCGCCTTTGATTGGAACTATGTCGAGATCGATCCCGACGGTTTGCGTGACCGCCTCGGCATTCCGCAGGTGCGGTTCCACACCAACGCGGAATATCCTCAGGCATTTGCTATTCAAGCTGAAATGTACGCGCAGATGGAAGAGATTATGAAGGCCTCGGGCGCTGAAATCTTTCCTTACAAAAAAGTGGCGCCTTATCCGCTGGGGAGCGTAACGCATGAGGCCGGCGGGGCGCGGATGGGAGACGATCCGAAAACCTCGGTTGTCGACAAATGGAACCGCTCTCACGATGTGAAAAATATCATCGTTGCGGATGCAGCCTGTTTTGTGACCCATCCCGAAAAGCAGATTACTCATACGCTGATGACCCTGGCATACCGCGCCTGCGACCATCTGGCGGACGATTTTCGTCAGGGCAACGTTTAGCTGAACGTCGTGATTAGTATTCTCGAGGCGCTTTGCGATGCGTCGAAAGGATAAAACAATGCAGAAACCTCAGATTGGAAGGCGCCGCGCGCTGAAATATTTTGGACTTCTCGGCGCCACCGCGGCGGGCCGTGAGTTCCTTGAAGGCTGGCTGCCGCGCGGGTCGGCCACGATGGCGTCCCCTGCGCCCGCCGCCGGGGGATTGCATCAGATTCAGGAGATCGGTCCCAGCCCTTCGCCGGCGGACACCGAATCGCCTTATGTGCCCAGGTTTTTTAAGCCGGATGAGTTCCGCACCGTCGAAGTCCTGACGGAGATGATTCTTCCGACCGACGAGAAACCGGGCGCCAAAGAAGCGAAGGTGGCTAACTACATTGATTTTGTCGTTTACTCGGCGTCGGAGTTTGAGCCGTCTCTTCAAAAGCAGTGGATCGACGGGCTTGGCCTCACTAACCAGCTCAGCGACAAGCAATTTGGGGAACCGTTCTTGCAGCTCTCGCCGGTGCAGCAGGAAGATCTGCTGACGCAAATGAGCGTTCCGGAGCACGATCCGAATGCGCGGCACGCGGGGTTTCCTTTCTACCGTTTGTTGAAGGGCATGACGCTGGAGGCTTTCTTCACGTCAAAGGTGGGCCTTGTGGATTTTCTGGATTACCAGGGGCTTGCGTTTTTGACCAGTTTTCCCGGCTGTACCCATCCGGAACACCAGACGTGATGTATTCCCCTCACGCCGGTAACCAATCCGCAGATCATTCCGCGACCCCTGAAGGCCGTGTGCCGCGACGAGTGAAAAGACGCGGTGGGCGGTTGGCCAGCACATGCGCGTTCTTGGGAATCCTTTCTTTGCTGGCCGTTCAAGCCTGGGCGGCCAAGCGGCAGCTCACCCCGGAACTGGTTACGCAGGGTGACCAGGTTGTTGCCCCGTCCGTCAGCCGCATCATGTGGCGCCCCGGCCATGAAGAAGTCAGTTACGTCCGTGACGATGCCAGCTATGGTTTGTGGCTGTATGACGTTGCTACAGGCCAGGCGCGGCAACTGAACATTCCCTCCGGCGTTGGTCCCGACACTTATCAATGGTCGCCTGACGGCGATAAAATTCTACTCCAGGGTGGGAATGACTTGTGGGTGTTGAATGTCCAAACCGGTGAAACCCGGCGGCTGACGCATGACTCGCAGAATGAAGAAGAACCTACCTTTTCTCCCGCAGGTGACAGAGTTGCCTTTGTGAAGCAGAACAACATTTTTACAATTTCGCTGAAAACCGGCGAGACAACACAACTCACCAACGATGGGACCGCGCTGGTGCTGAATGGCGTGCTGGACTGGGTTTACAAGGAAGAACTTGCAGACCGCGCCACCGGCCGCTCCTACGAATGGTCGCCGAATGAGAAAAAGATTGCTTACCTTCAGCTCGATGATTCTCCGGTCCCGCAATATCCGCTGCTGAATTTTCTGTCGCCGCACGTTCGTGTTAATCTCCAGCGGTTCCCGCAATCCGGCGATCCGAACCCGAAAGCAACTTTCCACGTGGTTTCGGTCGACGGCGGCAGTAAACCCTGGGTGTCAAAGGGCTCATCTGAGCAGGTTGAATATTTTGCTCCCAGGTTTTCCTGGACGCCCGATTCAAAATCAATTTGTTTCCTCACCCTGAACCGCGATCAGACCGAAGAGGTCGCGCACCTGTGGAACGTGGATTCCGGCGCCAGCCGCACCCTGCTGTCTGAGCACGACAAGTACTGGATCAATTCTCTGAGCCCTCCGCATTTTCTGGCCGGCGGGCGTTTCCTGTGGGTCTCCGAGCGCGACGGCTGGATGCACCTCTATCTTTACAACCTGGATGGCAAACTCCAGAAGAAACTCACCAGCGGCGACTGGATGCTTGACCGGCCGCTCTTTTCCGACGTTCCCATGTTCCAGGTGGCCGGAGATTCCCGCTGGGTCTATTTTCTTTCGACGGAGACCGACCCGCGCCAGCGGCAGATCTACCGGGTGCGCCTGGATGGGACCGGCCTCGAGAAAATTTCCAGGCAGCCGGGGACGCACACTTTCTATCTCTCACCCGACGGCCGCTACTTCGTGGACAAGTTTTCCGACTACAGGACGCCTCCCGTCACGCGCCTTTACAAGCCGGACGGCGAGGAAGTTGCCACGCTCGACAAGCCGGCCAATTATCTGGATGAATACCAACTCGGCGCCACTGAATTTGTCACCGTCAAGGCTCCCGACGGAACAAAGCTCTATGCGCGTCTGGTAAAGCCTCCTGACTTCGATCCGCACAAAAAGTATCCGGTGATCGTGAAGGTCTACGGCGGGACGGAAATTCAGATGGTGACGGATTCCTGGGGCGTGACCTCGCTCGAAGACCAGCTTTTTGCGGAGCGCGGTTACGTGCTGTGGATGCTTGACAATCGCGGGTCGTGGGGGCGCGGCCACGCTTTTGAAACGCCCATTTTCGAGCACATGGGGAGTCAGGAACTCAAAGATCAATTGGCGGGCGTGGATTATCTGAAGTCTCTGCCCTATGTCGATGCCAGCCGCATGGGCATCCGCGGCTGGTCCTACGGCGGCTACATGACACTTTACACCCTGACGCACGCGCCCAACGTGTTCAAATGCGGAGCGGCGGGTGGTCCGGTCACCGACTGGAAGTTTTATGACAGCATCTATACCGAGCGCTACATGCGAACTCCGGACGCGAACCCTGACGGCTACCGGGAATCTTCACCGCTCGAGGCAGCGGGGAACCTGACCGCCAATCTTTTGCTGATGCACGGTGTGGACGATGACAACGTCCACCTGCAGAACACCATAAATTTCATTGCAGCCCTGGTGCGCGACCGCAAACAGTACCAGCTTTATCTGCAGCCCGGTGAAAAGCACGGCTTCAGCGCCTACTCGGCGCGGCTCTATCTCCTCAAAAGACTG
>DATEKC010000228.1:0-20058 GCA_035277665.1 Terriglobia bacterium | reverse complement strand
TGCTTCGCGGCGGCGCCTTCAAACCCCGCACCTCTCCATATGATTTCCAGGGGCTGGCGCTCGAAGGGCTCAGGCTGCTGGCCAAGGCGCGCCAAGCAACCGGCTTGGCCATTGTGACTGAAGTGATGAGCGAAGGCGATGTGGACCAGGTGGCTGAGTACGCTGACGTGATGCAGGTGGGCGCGCGCAACATGCAGAATTTCTCGCTGCTGAAAGCGCTGGGCAAGTGCGCGCGGCCCGTGTTGCTGAAGCGCGGCATGAGCTCCACCATCAAGGAACTGCTGATGTCCGCCGAATACATCACGGCGCACGGCAATCCCAACGTCATTCTCTGCGAGCGCGGCATCCGCACTTTTGAGACTGCCACCCGCAACACCTGCGACATCGCGGCGGTGCCAGTGCTGCGGGAACTGACCCACCTTCCGGTGGTTCTCGATCCCAGCCACGCCACCGGCAAGCGAAGCCTGGTGCCTGCGCTCTGCCGTGCGGCCGTGGCCATTGGGGCCGACGGCCTGATTGTGGAAGTCCATCCGCGGCCTGAAAAGGCCATGAGCGACGGCGCGCAATCCCTTAGGACTGAACAGTTTGCCGCTATGATGCGGGAGCTGAAACCCTACATCCAGCTCTGGAAAGAGAGCCGTGTTTCAGCCGCGGCCGCGGCGGTTTAGCGAGTCTGCGCTCCTTCATTCTTAGCGAAGTGAATTATTCTCTTTCAGCAATAAGGAGCAGACTGCTGGCTCAAATCTCGCCGAATTTCGCTCGTGCGACGCCTTACCAGTCCAGGATGGCGCCATCCGCGGCGCGGATAGTGGTGGCGTGGATCACTTCCTGCTGGAAAGGATGTTTGGCGGCTTCCTTTTCGTTCACGCTGATTCCGAGGCCCGGACTTTCCGTCTTCAGCCAGTAGCCCTCGCTGGTTTCGAGTGAGTGCTGCACGACGTCCCACCGCCAGGGTACGTCGGTGAGCATGTCTTCCTGGATCAGGAAATTCGGCGTGGAGAGCGCAAAGTGCAGCGCCGCGGCGTTGGCCACCGGTCCCAGCGGGTTGTGCGGCGCCACGCCCATCAGGTAAGTCTCGGCCATGGCCGCAATTTTTTTTCCTTCCAGCAATCCGCCGCAGTGGCACAGGTCCGGCTGGATCACGTGGCAGGCCTGCTGTTCGAAAATCTCGCGGAACTGGTGCCGGGTCACCAGCCGCTCCCCGGTTGCAATGGGAACGGAAACAGCCCGCTTCACTTCCGCCAGGGCCGCAACATTTTCCGGCGGCACGGGCTCCTCGCAGAAGAACGGACTGAACTCCGCCACAGCGTTGATGTACTCGACGGCCATGGCGGGCGTGGTGCGGCCGTGGAAGTCAATCATGATGTCCACGGAATCGCCCAGCGCCTCACGCAGCTTTCCAATCACGCCGGCAAACTTTTTGACATAGCCCACGTTCATCAGCGGTTCCGAGTAGGGCACGCAGACCACCTTGACCGCCGTATAGCCACGGTCCACCACCTGGCGTCCCAGGTCGATCACCGGCCCGGGATCGAAGCTCTCGTAAACCGCCTTCATACTGCCGCCGCCCAGGTGCGTGTACATCCGCACGCGGTCACGCACCGCGCCGCCCAGCAGCTTGTAGACAGGAACGTTCAGCGACTTGCCCAGGATGTCCCAGCACGCCTGCTCGATGCCGCTGATGGCGCTCATGCCGATCACGCCCACCCGCCAGAACGACTGCCGGTAGAGCTTCTGATAGAGGTGCTCGATGCGCGTGGGGTCCTCGTCGATGGCCATGGGAGCGAGATCATCAATTGCGCCCACCACGGCGCGGGTTTTCCATTCGAGCGAAGCCTCGCCCCAGCCGAAGAGTCCCGCCTGGTCGGTCTCCACCTTCACGAAGACCCAGTTGCGCATTTCCGCGTTGACCACAACGCTCTTGATGGCAGTGATTTTCATCGTTTCAGTCCATGGGATAGAGGCTGCACCCGCCGTCCACCAGCAGCGTCGCTCCCGTCATGTAATCCGAAGCATCGGAGCAGAGAAAGATCATGGCGTCCGCCACCGATTCGGGCGTTTGCAAGGCCCCCAGCGGAATCGCCTTCTCCGCGCGCCGGCGGTAATCGGGTTCGGTGTCCCACTGGCGCCTGGCCATGCCCACTCCCACGATGCCCGGCGCCACAGAGTTCACCCGGATTTTCTTGCCGGCCAGTTCCCTTGCCATGCCGCGCATCAGCATCTTCATCCCGCTCTTTGAAACGGTATAAGGCGTGATTTCGGGCCAGGGAACGTCCTGCACCCAGCTCGAGGTGAAGATGATCCCGCCTGCCGTGCCCGCCGCCACCATGGCCTTTGCCGCCGCCTGCGCCACCAGGAACGCCCCTTTCAGGTTGATGCTCTGAATCCTGTCCCAGTCGTCGCTTGTAACATCAAGGATCGTGTGGGTCTGCGCCACACCCGCATGGCAGATCGCCACGTCCAGCTTCCTCATGGCCGCCACCGCCTGCTCGACCAGCGCGCGCGCCTCGTGGGGTTTTGTCACATCCGCCCTGAAGTAGAGGCAACGGTCTTCCGGCCAGCCGGCTTCACGGATGATTTCAGCGGCCTTCCTTTCTTCTGTAACGTCATTCACGGCGACCGTTGCAGAAACCTCCAGCAGCCGCTCGACGGCCACGCGCCCGATGGCTCCCAGGCCGCCCGTAATCAGAATTTTTCTGCCGCTCAGGCAATCTTTTGAAAATGCTTCCATAGTTTCTGCACGTTTCTCCGTTTCGCTCTGGATTTCTGTCTCGCCGGCCGCTGCGCCAGAGAAATCATCTCACAGAGTGGCAAGCGTTCCCACCCTTAAGTTACTCAAAGCGGCATTCCATTATCAGCCGTCGCCAGCGGCATTCTCCTGAACTTTCTACCAATTTTTGATGAGTTCTGCTATATCCTCTTGGAGCCCATTGTTCTTCTTTCGGCCGACTTCGAGCTCTGGAGAAACCGCTGAACCATCTCGCCTCACTGTTGGGCATTCTGGTTATTCTGGCAACCTGTTATATTCTTTCGCGCCGCCGGTCGGCCATTCGCTGGCGGATTGTGGGCTGGGGGCTGGGCCTGCAATTTCTGATCGCCCTGTTTGTGCTGCGCACGAGCCCGGGCTATTGGCTTCTGAACAAGGCTTCCATCGCCGTGGTGTGGTTCCTTGATTTCTCCTTCGCGGGCTCCAAATTTGTCTTTGGTCCGCTGGGGGACCCCAAGGGCAGCCTTGGTCTGGTGTTTGCTTTCCAGGTGCTGCCGCTCATTATCTACGTCGCCGCCTTCATGGCGATCCTTTACTACCTCCGCATTCTACCCGCGCTGGTGTCTCTGGCGGCGAAGGGCATGTTCAAACTGATGCGAACCAGCGGCGCTGAATCGCTGGAGGTGGCTTCCAGCATCATCTTCGGCCAGGTGGAAGCCCCGCTGGTCATTCGCCCGTATCTCGAGAGCATGACCGAATCGGAACTGATGACCGTGATGACCGCCGGCATGGCCCACATCGCAGGGTCCGTGCTGGGGGCCTATATCCTGTTCGGAGCGCAGGCGCGCGACCTGCTGACCGCCGTGGTGATGACGGCGCCGGGGACCATGCTGGTCTCCAAGATGCTCATGCCGGAAACGGGCCAGCCAAAAACCGCGGGCGAGGTCAGCCTGAAGATCGAAAGGAAGTACGTCAACGTTCTCGACGCGGTTACGCACGGCGTCCTCGACGGCCTTTTCATTGCCCTCAACGTCGGTGCGATGCTCATCGCGTTTATCGCGCTCATTGCACTGGCCAACGGCTTTCTGGGTTTTGCCCACACCAGCCTCAGCTCCGTGTTCGGCTACCTGCTGGCGCCCGTGGCCTGGCTCCTGGGCGTCCCGTGGCACGACGCCATGGCAGTGGGAAACCTGCTGGCAACCAAAATCGTGTTGAACGAGTTTGTCGCGTTCTCGTTATTGGGCCCGCTGAAAGGGCATATCGCAACCCGCTCGTTCACCATTGCCACTTTTGCGCTCTGCGGTTTTGCAAATTTCGCCTCCATCGGAATTCAGATCGGCGGCATCGGCGCGCTCATTCCGGAACGCCGGCAGGACCTCGCAAAGCTGGGTTTCTGGGCGCTACTGGGCGGGACTCTGGCAAACTATCTTTCCGCGGCTATCGTCGGTTTGTTCCTCCATTGAGGCAATCCCACTCCTGCCCGGCCGCATCATGCCTGGCCTGACCGGCTGAACGTCCCATCCGAATCGCCGCCTGCCGGCTTAATGCTTCCCGGGAAGTTTCGGTTTGCTGGCCTGTTCTTTCTGCTTCACCAGCTTTTGGGCCAGGCTTCGAATGGCTTCGGCGACGTTCTTGTTGCGTGAGAGTTCCTTCAGGTCGCGGTCGTTCAGGCGATGGATCAGAGGAAGGCCGGTGTCAATGGGGGTGCGGGGATTGTTGATGAGGTTACGGGCGACGGCGTAGCTCCGGATGAATTTGCGATTCATGGCCAGCAGACGAAGGACCTCTTCTGACACGTTCTTCATCGTGGCAATGTTTTCCACTTCCTGGTCGCTCAGCTTGGGGGACTGCAGCACCGCGCGGGCCACAATTTTGTTCGAGTCGCGCACCAGGACGGTCCTCTCTTCCTGGTTGCCCATCAGAGCGGCGTTGATTTTTTCCGCCACGTTCATGCGGCTGATTTTCTGGAGCAGGGTTATGCGTTCCGGAGCGGCGTGCGCCGCGTCTTTCTCTTCCGTTGCTCCGTGCGGGCCAGGACCGCCCTCGCCGCCGCGCAGCATTCTTCTAAGCGTCTCACCCAGGGCAGGATTGCCGGACAGGGCTGCAGCCAGTTCCGGCCTTTCAGGCGCGAGGTGGTGAACGGCGAACTCCAGCACCTCCGCCGGTGTTTCCGGGTTGCGGAATACCTGCGCCAGCTCTGCGGAGTCCCAGCGGCTGAGGGTTTCGAGGGCAGTCGAGCGGATAGTTACATCGGAGACGCGGCAGAGGGCCACCAGGATTTCAATTTTCTCATCCAGTGAAACCGGCAGGGTGCCTTCTGCTGCTTTCCGGCGGATAAGAGGGGGTGCTTGGCCCGCGCGCAGGATTTCCACAAGCCGGTCAGGAATGGGCTTTGCCTCAATCAGAAGTCTGTTTTTTCAGGCTGTCCCAGGTCAGGTGGACCTGCTTGACCTCGCCCTCGCGCCCCAGCGGCTTCATGGTCTGGCCGTTTAAGGTAAGGATCACTCCCTGGGCGTTTCCGGTCAGTACGTCAAAATTGGCGTCAGCCTTGAAGGTTTTCACAGTATTGGGGTCCATCACGCCCTGCATCACAGAATTGCCATCGACGTCAATGGCCACCCAGGAGCGTTCCGTGGCAGCGATTTGCAGGACCAGCTTGCCGTCCGTGCTTGTGACAGGCGGCAACTGGGGCGCGGCCGCCACCGAAGGAGTCGCCGCCAGCACGCCCCCGTGGTCTGGCGCTTTGGCCGTAGGCTGGGTGGTATTGGCAGTCGCGGCGCCAGTTGGGCCGGCGGGAGTTTTGGTAGCCGGCGCGCTGGAACGAGCGACGTTTGCAGCCGCAGGCACCTGCAGCGGCCGGTGCGAGTGCCGCCAGAGGATGAGCCCGAGCACCAACAGGCCGGCAGCAATCGCTACCGCCCACAGGCCGTGCCAGGAAGAATGCCGTTCCGGACGTGAATTGGCCCTGGGCGGCGTAAATTGGCTGAGGTCGATGTCTGTCCTCGCCCTGGCGGCCTGCTGGTATTCTTCTATCAGCGGGTCCTCGTCCAGGCCCAGATAGCGCGCGTAGGCCCGCACAAAACTGCGGCTGAAAATGCCCCCTGGCAGCCTTGAGAACTCTTCATTTTCAATGGATTTGAGGAAGCGGATGCTGATCTTGGTAGCCGCAGAAATCTCCTCCAGCGTTACACCGCGCATTTCCCGCTCACGCCGTAGGTTCTCGCCAAATGAGCCCATCAAGCCAGTCTTTCCCGCTACATTCCCTCCTGGGTTGTCTTTCATCATATTTCGCGGCCGCAACACTGTCAATTCTTTCACCTGGCACTCCCCTCACCATCCCCGTATTTCTCTTCCTTCCATGTTCCTTAATCGGAAGTTCAGGTAAACAAATTGAAAAAAACAGCCGAAAGACATACTGAAAACCTAAGGTTGCATCCTGTGGGCTGGGGAACGCCTGCCGGCAAGCAGGCAGACAGCATGCCGATGACAGACCGGGCTGATAGAATTCGCGAACTGGAGCGGCAGATTGCGCGCCTGTCGCTTTTTCATGAAGTGGGCAAAGCCGTCGCATCCACGCTGGACTTGCAGAAGGTCCTTGAGACCATCATGAACAAGATCAGCGATTTCCTCCGGCCTGACACCTGGGTGCTTCTCCTCCTGGACGAAAAATCCAACGAGCTTCATTACGAAATGGCCTCGGGCGACGGCGCTGCCGAGCTCAAAGGCCTTCGGGTCCGGCTGGGTGAAGGCATTGGAGGGTGGGTGGCCGAGCATGGAGAAGTGGTCTTGATCGAGGATGTTGCCAGCGAGCCGCGCTTCAGCCTGGAAAAAGAGCCCTGGCACGGCGGCGCCGGATCCATCGTTTGCGTGCCGGTAAAAGGCCGGGGGCGCGTGCTGGGCGCCATCGAGCTGGTGAATACCTCAGAGAACCAGCACTTCCACGAAGACGACATTCCGATTCTGGCCAACTTGGCCGACTACGCCGCCATTGCGCTCGAGAATGCGCGTTACGTGCAGCGCATCCACGAATTGACCATCACCGACGACTGCACGGCCCTCTACAATGCGCGCCATCTCAACTTTGTTCTCGATGCGGAGATTTATCGCTCCGTCCGCTACGGCTACGAGTTCTCCGTGATCTTTATTGACCTGGACCACTTTAAGCTGGTAAATGACAGGCACGGCCACCTGGCCGGGTCCAAGCTTCTCTGGCATGTCGGCACCCTGATCAAGGGCCACCTGCGCCTCATCGATTATGCCTTCCGCTACGGTGGGGACGAGTTTGTCGTGCTGCTTCCGCAGACCTCCAAGTACAACGCCCTCAGCGTGGTCCGCCGGCTGCGCGAGATGTTGAATTCCAAGGTGTTTCTCGATGAAGAGGGGCTGAACGTGAAGGTGACCGCCAGCTTCGGCGTGGCAGGGTTTCCCACTGACGCCCGCACCCGGAAAGACCTCCTGCGCCTGGCCGACGAGGCCATGTACCTGGTAAAGAACACCACCCGCAACAACATCGCATTGGTGGGCGAAGGCGTGATGAACTAGCGCCTGTGAGGCCTGCCTCACCTGGTTTCATTGTCTGGAAATCTGCCTGGAATGGCTTTGCGAAGGCGGGGCGCCAGGCACGGCGTGCTGTGGGCGCCGGCGTTTCACGCGCAAAAAAACAAAACCCCGGTACGTCCAAGGGACGTACCGGGGGTAATGCGGGCATTAAGCGTCCCCGCGTTAGAAAGTAATGCGGCCCATGAACTGAGCTTCACGGCCGTAGTTGCCTGAGGCAACGTCAACGCTTTGGCCCAGGTTGCCGCTGCCGATGCTGGTGACAGGATCGGCGGGCATGAACTTGTTGGGCATGTTGTAGAGTTCCATGCGCAACTCGAGTTTGACGCGCTCGGTGAGATCGAACGTCTTGAAGAACGAAGAATCAAGTTCCCACCAGTTCGGACCGCGTATCCCTTCGTAGTACCGGGGATTGGTCCGCAGAGTGTAGGCGGGGAGAGGCGAGAAGACCGCCGGATTGAAGTAATAGCCGGCGGGAACGTTCTGTGTGGGATCGCCGTTCACCTGCGCGTCCCCGAACGTCATCAGGTCGCCGCTCCTCCAGAAGAACAACTGGCTGGTGCCCCATCCGCCGATGATGGCATCAATGAATCTGTTCACGTGGTTTGCGTACTGGCGGCCGATACCAAACGGCAGTTCGTACGTGGCACCCGTGCGGAAATCATTCCGTGGATTTCCGCGATCGAACAGCGTCGGCTTATTGTTGTAGGTGTCGAGGGCGTTGAAAAATGCCGACTCGGTCTGGCGGGCATAGTTGAAGGCAATCACGGCCGTCAGACCCCTGGCCATGGGCCGGTTGGCCTGCAAGGCGAGCGCGTAGTAGTGGTCGCTGAAACCGGGCCAGGCATACTGGTTCAGGTCGCCGTATTGCGGATAGGGCTTCAGCAGGCTGCCCACGGTCACGGTGGGCTCGTTGCGCAGGCTTCCAGGCATCAGGCTGGCCGGCATGAGATTGTAGAAGGGATTGGCAACCGACTGGTCAATCAAGCCCTTGTACTCGTATGACAGGTTCGGGTCCATCTGGTTGACGTTGTAGTTGTAGCTGCCGCCCCACATGCTGGGGTCCTGGGCGTTGTGTTCGAACATCATGAAGAACGTGGCCTGGGTGAAGAAATTGAGAGGTGCCTGGTGCTGAATGCCGATATTGAATCGGTCGTTGATCGGCGTCTTCATGTTGGTGTCGCCAGCCCAGTAGGAGATGGAGTTGCCCAGGTCGGTGTAACGGCCCAGGCTGTTTCCTACCGGCTGCTGCACCGGGTTCAAGCCCATGGTCGCGCCCTGATAAGCGAAGCTGGAGGTCGGGTACGGATTGCTCAGCAGCGCGCGCGGAACACCGGACAACGGACTCAGAAGCGAAGTGGCCTGCGCGAAGCCGTTCACCTGCAGGCCGCCCGTCTCGGGGTGGATCATGACCCAGGGAACCGCGTACCGGGCATAGCCGGCCCGGATGGCCGTCTTTTCATTGAGCCGGTAAGCAATCCCGATGCGAGGCAGGAAGTTGTTCCACGGCGCATCGTACATGCGTGGATTCGCGCCGCTGGTGAAGACCATTGCCCCGTTAAACTGATAAGGAATGTGGGCAATGTCGGTCACCTGGGAAGGAATGTTCACATTGTACTGATACCCGCTGCCGACTCCCAGGTTCGGAATCTGCGAGGTCAGGTCCAGGGTCTGCACCAGGTGGTGCTCCTCTTCCATCGGAGCTGTCTCGCGTTCCCAGCGCAGCCCCAGGTTCAGGGTGATGCGATGGTTCAGGTGCCAGTTGTCCTGGAAGTAGAGGCCCACCTGCTCCTGGTGCATGTCCACAACCAGAGGAGTCTGGGCAGTCCCGGTATTAACAACGCCCAGCAGAGCAGAGGCCCACATGTCGCCTGTCTGCGAAGGATCGAAGTTGCTCTGGAAGGTATTGCCGGTGTCGACGGCGTTAAAGCCCATGCTCCCAGGGCCGCTCTGGTTGATGTCCTGGTCATAGGAGTGGCGCCATTCCCATCCGAACTCGAGGCTGTGTTTGCCCTGCTCGCGGGTCACGTTTACGGTGGGGTTATACGAGCGTCCGCCAACAAACCAATAGCCGCCGAAGCCCGTAATCTTCTGGAAGCCGCCGCCTGTCCCGATGCCGTTCACATCGAATTCGGGGAAGTAGCAGGAGAGGTCGGGCGCGCTGCAGCCGGGGGGGATGACACTGGTGTACCAGCTGCTGTTCGGCCACAGGCCCGCCCAGACGCTCGGGTCCACTTTGGCCCAGGTGGAATCGTAGGTGTCTTCGACGTAGGTGACGCCCACGTTGATGTCCACCGCGGTGCGCGCGTTCAGCATCCACACCGCGTCAAACACCCCGTTCAACGCATCCATGGTGCCGCCGTTGTCCGAGGGCACGGCGATGGTGCCGCCCCAATTGTTGTTGTCCAGCCGCGTCTGGAACTTGCTGAAGCGGCCAAAGAGCCGCCAGTTGTCGCTGAGGTTGTAATCGACACGGTCGCTCAGGTTCCAGTAATGGATCCACCAGGGGTAGGTGAGCCTGAAATTGTTTTCACCCGTGGCGTTGTCGCCGGGGTTGTTCGGCGCCCACAGGTACCCCATCAGCTTCTGGGCTGTGGGGTCGATCATGTTGGGAGGAATGATGTTTCCGGCAAAGGGTGTACGGGTCACCGTGTTCCCGTTTAGCGTAGTGGTAAACGGGTTGTAGATAACTCGCTGAGCGCCCGTCGATGTCAAAGCCCCGGAAAAGTCGCCGTTCTTCTCGGCGGCTGTCGGCATCGTCTCACTCAGGGACGACGGCTGGGTGTTATACCATCGCTCGTAGGCGAAAAAGTTGAACAGCTTGTTCTTGATGATGGGGTTGCCGATGGTGCCGCCATAAATATTGTATTTGTCCGAAAACGGGCTGCGAGTGACACGGTTGGCATATGCGTTCAGGGAGGGCTGGCGGCCGAAGTAATAGATGTCGCCGTGGTACTGGTTGGTGCCCGTCTTCATGGCCAGGTTGAGGGTTCCACCAGCGCTGAAGCCGTACCGGGCGTCCGGCGTGTTTTCCATCACCACCACTTGTTGCACCGCGTCCATGGGCGCGTTGTAGGAGCCGCGCGCGGAGATGTTCAGGGACGTGCCGTCCAGCAACTGCTCATTCTTGCCGCCCGTGGGGCCGCCGATATCCATTCCGCCGTTGGACCACATGTAGAAGGGGTTGCGATGCGAGATGTCCCAGTAGCGGTTCACAACCGCCGCGTCCAGCAAGGCCAGAGTGAAGGGGTTGCGCGCCAGGACCGGAAGGTTCGCCAGGTTGGCTCCCTGGATGGTCATCTTGTCGGTTGAAGTATTGAACTCGACGTGGGCGCCGGCTTCTCCGGTGACGGTCACTGTCTGCGCCACGTTGCCGAGCTTCAGGACGGCGTTCACCGTGACGTCGGAGGTGGTCATCACGTTAACGTCGCTTTGCACGTACTTCTGGAATCCCGCCTTCTCGATAGAGATGTTGTACTTGCCAGGTTGCACAAAGTTGAATAAGTAAAGCCCGTTGGCGTTGCTCTGCTGGGTGACCGCCACAGAAGTCTCGATGTTGGTCATCGTAACGGTGGCGGCGGGCACAACCGAGCCGCTGGGATCGGTCACCACTCCGCGGATGGTGCCGCGGTATTGCGCGGACAACGGCTGAACAAAACATAGTAAAAACACTCCCAGCAACAACGTGCTCATCATGACAAATGAAAAGCTACGTCCGGGAGCGGCGGTCTGATGCTTGATGCACATGACCCCTCCTTCTACAGTTTATGAGTTGCTTGAAATTAAGACCCAGACCCGACAGTTCGAAATGCCTGCTTCCACTTGCCCGACTCAATAACACCGGAGAACAATCCGTGCCTTCGCCCGGCGGGAAATCGCCCCCCGATGCACCAAGCGGCTATCGGCCGCAGCGAAAGGCGGGAGCCTCCCGTTCGACCCGATACGCCGCGCAGCCTTTCTCTTGCCGGTCACACTACCTGTGTTTCGTAACCCTGGTGGCTACCCAGAACTTCAAAAATGTATAAATTGCGAGTAACCGCTCTTGCCTGTGACGACTGGCACAATTTCATACCAAGGGTGAATTGTCAAGAGTTTTTTCAAAACATTTCAAGGAATTGTAACGTGGGGTTGCGAATGCTGGCGATTGAGCACCATTTGGGCTTTTTTAGTTTCCTTTTTCGCATTGTTGCTTTCGTTTGCCATTTCGCTCCGGGCGGGCCCAGGATGGCCTCGCGGCCGCCGATTTTCGCCGAATGGTTGACAACCGTGCACGGTTTTCGTGGCACAATCGGTGCCATGAACTTTCAAAGGCGATTACCTCCTGCGAGGCTCGCGGCGCTTGCGTTGACGGCCTGTGCTGCCATCGCCCTGCTGTGGACGGCCAAGGTCCCGGCGGCCCCGGATGCATCAGATGCGCCACAGTATTCCGCCGACGGCAGGCTTGTGTTGCCGCAAAATTACCGCCAATGGACTTATGTTTCATCCGGGCTCGGCATGGAATATAGCGCGGAAGGCAAGCCCGGAAGCGAGTTCACCAACGTCTTTGTCAAACCCTCCGCCTATCGCGCTTTCCTCAGCAGCGGCCGCTGGCCCGATGGGACGGTGTTTGT
Organism: Terriglobia bacterium; assembly: GCA_035277665.1. Lineage (GTDB taxonomy): Bacteria > Acidobacteriota > Terriglobia > UBA7540 > UBA7540 > SCRD01. Next base: position 8,184 of record DATEKC010000228.1, on the reverse strand, counting down.
TCTGGAAGTGCGCAATTCGGCCACGCAAGGCTCTATCAACCGCGGAGGCAATTACCAGTCCGGGCTGCGCAGCCTGGCCGCTTCCGTCAAAGACGTGAAACGGTTCCCGGCAAAGTGGGCCTACTTTTCTTTTAATCAGGGTTCGACGCGGGCCGCTGCCAACGCTCCCGCGCGCTGCTTCCATTGCCATAACACCCACGGCGCGGTTGACAACACTTTTGTGCAGTTCTATCCCACGCTCAAGTCTGCGGCTGAAAAACACGGCACCTACAGCCAGGCCAAAGCTGCCTTAGGACCCGAGAAAATCCACTAATGTGGCGCCTCACACTACCCGGGCCTCAATCCGCTGCCAGCCCATCTGACTGCAATCTAACCGGGCATCCAACCGGACATTATGAGCGTCGCCGAGACGGATAAACCGTGCTCATTGGCGAGGCCAATACTCACTGGGAAGCCATGGCGCCTTCGGCCCATAAACTGATCCGTGCGCCCGGCACGACTGAACTGCAAGCGCCAGCGTGGAATTCGGCCCTTCGAGGTGGTAATTTGGGTCTTTGGACAATGTGCCGTTTGATTGCGGCGGGAACTTTCGAGCCGGGGTGGGAGTCGAAGCTGAGCGCGCGAGCAACCGCTCATATCAACAGATGAAGGAGGGGAGAAATGCTTTTTGAGGTCAGAAGGAGGCACGTTACCATCAAGCTTAGTGATCACAATCTGCTCAACGCCTCGGTCCGCGGAGAAGAAACGCAGGGACTGTGGCTCACGCCCGCAGCGGATACCTCCCTCGCGGAATTACCCGCCGGCGTGCAGGACCCCATTATCTTCGTCCCTTTTTCCCAGATCGTCTGGATGGTCACTTCCTCGGCCCGCCAGGCTGAGAATTGACGTTCAACCAGCTTTGGGGATGCCGCAGGCGCCGCGCCTCTTGCCGTGTCTGAGGGATTGCCGCGCGAACTTTCTCCGCCGGGGCGCCGGCCTTTGCTCTCATGCATCCGGCTTCCCGCTCCGCCGGCCGGCCTTCCTCGCCAGATAAACCGTGCGGAAGCCGGGACCGAGTTTCCATTCCGGAACAAAGGGCGCCTGGTCCCACGCCCGGATGCTGCTGAAGCCCGCCTTTCGAAGCGACGCCCGGATTTCCGCCGCGGTCCATGAGACTTGCTCGATGCGTTCGATGGTTCTCCGCCAGCAGTTGCCATCACGGATGAACCACTCGGCATTGCTCCAGCCTTTCTGCAGGCGCCGTTCGTAGCCGCCGTGCATCACCAGCACCACGCCGGGCAGCTCGTGCCGCCAGGTCCCGGTCCATACTTTTTCAAAGGCCAGGCGATTGTTCACGTCAAAATAGAACCAGCCGCCGGGCCGCAGCGCTTTTGCCACAGCGCTCGTCACGCGGCCGAGGTCTGCTTTGCGCGGCACATGGTTCAGCGCGTCGAACTCACAGGTCACCAGGTCCACCGCCTCGGGCAGACGGAAGCTCCGCATGTCGCCCTCGAGAACTCGAATGCGGACGCCTGCCTCGCGGGCCTTCCGCCGGGCCAGCCGGCACATTTCGGTCGAGGCGTCCACGCCATACATGCGAATGCCGTGCCGTGCCAGCTCCACCGCCGTGGTTCCCGTTCCGCAGGCGAGATCGCACGCTGCTTCGGCACGCTTCAGAATGTCCCCCAGAATCTGGCGCCGCGCGCGCTCCATGGGACGCCGCATCGTCCCGAACATACGGTCGTAATAAACCGCCAGCAGTTTGTAAGGTGACTGGGCCACAGCAGAAGTCTCCTTCCACTCAAAACAGCGCAGCCGCTCGTCCCGGCGGCTTTATGGAGTTGTGAAAAATTTTATAACAAGGCGGGAGCGTCGAGGGCCGGAAATTCCCATCGCACGGACCGCGATTTCGCGCGATCCGTGCAATGCCAGCGATTATCCCTCATCGGCCAAAGTTGAAATTCAGTGAAATAAAGTCCTGCACGCGGTAGCCACGGTCCACCAGCACGACGTTAGTGCCAAAAATAAAGTAGTGGTGATCGGGCGGCGGAGGCGGCAGCTCTGCCAGCATGGGCGGAGGCAGCGGCTGGCAATATCCACGATACCGGGGCGCAACCACGTATCCGTAACCGACCACAACGCCGCGCGGTCCGTGCTCATGGAACCAGCGCTCGTCGCGGTGATCGCGGACGTACGCCACAAAGGCGCGCCGGCCATCATCATTAAAGCGGTAGTACCCTTTGCCGTTGCGGTACCAGCCCCGGTGACGGCCGTTGTCCCAGTGCTCGCGGCCGTGCCCTTCGTGCCAACTGCCACGATGATCCTCGTCCTTGTCGCGGCCGTGACCGTGGCCATGGTCATGGTCGTGCCCATCAAACGCCGGGCTGGGGCGCGCCAGGCTGCGCAGAGCGCATGGCCCCAGCGCCACGCCCGCGCCAACCATCAGAACCATCAGGAATTGCAGAAATTTCTTCATCGGCAGTCTCTCCTTGGCTTGCCACCCGCAGCCCTTTTCCGTGGAAAAGGGGCAGTGAATGGCCAGGACATATCACGTTGGAAGCGAATGCTCCCTGCCCCTCCCCCAGACGACCACTTTTCCACACATAGTTATTAACTGTCAATATACAACCGTACCAGTGCCATCCCCCGATCGGGGGATGGAAGCTAAAAGAAATAGAATCTGCAGGATGAGAAAACTTCGGGCAGATTTCCGGCCGCTGCCTCCCCTTTTTTCAATCGGCTTCCCGGACGTGGTACGCTAATTCCGTTGAGGCAACGGCATGAAGCGCACCCTGATCATCCTGACGCTTTTCCTTACTGGCCTTGCTCCCTGCATTCGGGCGCAGAAGCCGCAGCCCGCTCCCGAGGGCAAGGTCCAGGGCTGGGAAACTTACCGGAACGTGAAATTCGGTTTCGAGTTTCAGTATCCCAAGAAATTCGTGGTGGTTGATTACGCCGTTGGACCCGACGAGCACCAGTTCCTGTCCGACCAGCCCATCAGCGGAACGCAGCCCCCGCTGCTGGACCTGGTCGAGGTGCAAACCCAGAAAGGCCAGCGGGTGCTCAGCATCGAAATTCCGGACCAGAAAAAATTTTCGGTGGTGGAGAAATCTAACGACTGGTCACTGCGCGCCTGTGGCGAGATTGGTTTTGAGGACATCCTGTCGAAGCAGCAGATTGTCTTTGCGGGATTTCCCACGTTGAAGGTCACCAATACCTCTCTGCGGTTTTATTGCATCAATAATCCTGCCCAGCCCATCATCATTTTTTTCGACGCAGATTCCGATTCTGTTCCCGCCCGAATTGCCTCCACCTTCAAATTTCTCAAATAGCAAGCGGCGCGAGATCCTTTGCGGATGAGGCGCCTTTTGAAAATTGGTGATTTGTGATTGAAAAGCGGCCGGGCGTCTGCCCGGCGTGCCGGTTCTTGAATCTGCAACCCTGAATTGGGGCCCCATCTCATCAAACCCTTCGCGACTTGCAAGCACAAAACTGTTTGCACAGAAGCTCTTCTAAACAGCCCCGCCGGTCATCCAGGGCAAACCGCTTGCCGGAAAGAGAAGAAGCACTTACTATCGGATGGCAACTTGCGGCCTGGCCGGTTCGAAGGGCCGGCGATTGTAAAGTTGCCCTCTCTTCAGCGGGGGCATTGCTGATCTATTCGGGAAAGGTGATGGTCATGAAGAAGAAGGCGCATTCGATAGCCCGGCGGGATTTTCTGCTGGCGGCCACAGCGGCGACGATGTTGGAGCCAGGCCTGTCCTCCGGCCAGTCCGCCCGTCCGCCGCAGACCTCGGGATACGAATACGGCCTGATCGGGCCGGACCGCTCCCTGAAGCCCATCATTGACCGGACATTTCCCAATCCCGACCTGGCCAACCTTTACGAAACCATCGATTGGATGGCTCGCGAAAACCAGCCGCGCATGTCGTTCCTCGAGTCGAAATGGAGCGATCTCGAGGAATGGAAGCAGGCCGCCCGGCCCATTTTTCACGAGTGCCTGCACTACAATCCCACTCCGGAACCGCTTTCGGCTGAAATCATCAGCCGCGAACGGCGCGACGGTTTTACGCTCGAAGCCGTCGACATTTCCGCCACGGCAGCCTACAAGATTCCCGGCTGGGTGCTGATTCCGCACAAGGCAAAGCGGCCCGCGCCGGGCATTATTGCCCTCCACGACCACGGCGGCAATTACGTCTGGGGCCACAAAAAGATCGTCAGCTATCCCCATGAACCGCCGGCGCTGACGCAATATCGCAACCACTTTTACGGCCGGCCCTATGCCGAGGTGCTGGCGCGCAAGGGATACGTGGTGCTGGTGATTGACGCATTTTACTTCGGTTCGCGCAGGCTGCGCGTGGAAGAAATCGACCCGGCCACCGCGCCCGGCGACAGGCGGGCGGCGTTGCAGGAGCTTTCCAATATCCCGAAGAATACGCGCGCATGGTATTCAGCCATCAATCACCTCTGCGGGCTTTATGAAGACCTCACCGCCAAAACCATTTTCGCGGCCGGCGCAACCTGGCCGGGCATTCTCAATTGGGACGACCGCCGCAGCGTCGACTACCTCGCCAGCCGGCCGGAAGTCGATCCCAAGCGGATCGGCTGCCTGGGCCTTTCGCTCGGCGGCTTGCGGACCGATTACCTGGCTGCGGCCGATCCGCGCATCAAAGTTGCTGTCTCTGCGGGATGGATGACGGAATTTCGCACCCAGCTTCGCAACTATTTGCGCAACCACACCTGGATGGTCTACATCCCGGGCCTTTATCGCTCGCTCGACCTGCCCGACGCAGCCGCTTTGACCGCTCCCGGCGCCTTCATGGTGCTGCACTGTCTACGCGATGGCCTTTATCCCCACGATGGACAGCGAGCGTCCGTCAAAAAGCTGAGTGAGATTTACGCCAAGGCCGGCATCCCGGAGCGTTTCAGCGGCAAGTTTTACGACTACGGCCATTCGTTCCGCCCCGACATGCAGGAGGACGCCTTCGCCTGGATTGAAAAATGGATCTGACCCGCAGCTTCCACACCACCGGCCGGCGTAATAGCAGGCAGGACCACTAAGCCCGTGCCGTGGCTTCCCGCTCAGTTCCCGCCAGAGGATTCTTTCTGCTGCTGCAGAACATGCCACAGCGTGCCGGCAAAGATATCCCGCTGGGCCTGCTGGGGCACATCGCAGGCGTCGAGCATCGCGTGATAGCGCTTCACTTCCCGGTCAAACTCCTCCAGATCTCCTCCAAACACGTCGGAGCCGAACACCAGTTTCTCAAAAGCGCTGTGCCCGGAACTGGGCGTATGAGGGCTCACCACACCCGACCACCAGAAGATGGATTTGAAGAAGGTGTAATCGTTCTGCTTCTTGATCAGCGACGAGCCCGACAGATCAAAGAAGAGGTTGGGGTCCCAGCGGCCGATTTCCGCAGCCTCGGCATAATCAGGGTTCCCCATGTGCGCGCCAATCACGGTGAGCATGGGAAAGCGCCTCGCGATCAGGTCCAGCCGCGTGGCGCGCATGCGATCAAAGCTGACGTCTTCGGGTTTCTTAGGATTTCCGCGGGCCACGACGCCGGTGTGGAACAGAAGAATCATGTGGTATTTGGCGGCGCGCTCGTAAATGGGCCAGTAGGCACGGTCATCGTAGTTATGCAATGACGAGGTTAGCTCACCCAGGCCGCGAAATCCCGCTGCGTGGAAACGGTCAATTTGTTCGAGCGCATCGGCGGCGTCCAGCCGGATCGCCCCGAACCCCACCAGGCGGTTGGGGTGCGCGTGGATGAAGGGCTCCGCGGTTTTCAAATCGGACGGAGAAACCAGCAGGAACGCCATTCCATCCACCGAATTCAGCTTTGCCAGCAGCTTCTGAAGAAAGGCCGGGTCGCCATTGTAGTGCACGTGTCCATCGATGATCTTAGGCTGCGCCGGCTGCGCCAGAAGCGGGCTGCAGACAAGCAGGGCCATCAGCGTAATCAACAGCAGACGGTATCTTTCCATCGTCCCTCCCAAAGATTTCTCAAATTTTAGTTGCCAACGTTTTCGACGGGCGGTGGCTGCATCGCGTATTTTGCCACTTGTGAGGATTTCTGAGGCAAGAAATAAATGGAGTGATGCTGCTCAGCGGGAAGCGCGGGCCTCCGGTCCTGAGCTCTGCAGAATTGCTGTAGCGGTGGTCTCCTCATCGCCGGCCGCCCTGGGCATTTCGCTTCATTTGCGGCGCGAAATCTGAAATCATAAAGACAGGTGGAGATTTTTCCATATGGCTGACGTCATCAAAATCAATCGGGCGCCGGTGCTCACGTTATGGGCTGCGGTGGTGGCGGAGCGCCTGGGCTTCAATTGGGAGGAAGCGCTCACGCTGGGCCGCGCCGTGGCCGGCCTGAATGCCCACAGCAAGGGCGTGAGCCTGGGACTCTACGAGCCCACTCCCGAAGAGGAAAAGAAGCGCCGCCGCGAGAGTCGAAAGGGCGAAACCCTGAAGGTCGACCTTTTGCATCGCGCCGTGCCCGCCGTTCAAACCCCGGAAGGACTGCGCGCGCTGGACAAGGATAAGCCATCTTCTCCCTCCAGCGTCGAGCACTACCTGGAGAGCAAATTCAAGGACCGCCTGGACGACGCCAAAAAGGCCATGGAACGGCTGGCCAAATCCTTCTCAAACGACGAGCTGGCCGGCCAGGCCTACGAATTGTATGAGAAGTTCCGCCCCTCAGTCCCCTCCGGCAAAAGCGGCTGGGGCGCTGCCGGCGATCTCGACCTCGACCGCCTCTCCCGCCTCCCGAAGTAGCGCCGCGTTTCCGCGCGGCACGCGCCGCATGGATGATTGAGTCAATTGCGGTGGCACGGGCGTCTCGCCCGTGGATGAACATGGGCAGGATGCCCATGCCACGGCAGCAGCGGGTTCATCCCGCCATGCGGGTTTTTCTTGAATCTGGAATCTTGAATCTCCCGCCACTTGCCTTGGAGAAAGAGTGCGAGTGCACTCGCGCCATAAAACGTGGCCGACCAATATCGGCTTCAGCCGCTGCCGCAAACTTTCTGCCGCCTTTGTTTTTTTCATCCTTCACACTTCATCCTTAATTTTGAATCTGAATCCCGAATTGGATTCTCCGGGCGCTGCAGGCCCGGCTGTGACGGGCAAGTGGTTCATATTCATCCATTTTGAGATGCAGCCCGAGGTCACAATCAGGTGCGACGCAGCGCACTGAAGCTTGCTCCCTCAGGTGCGGAAAATTGGAGATGGTTAGGGAGTGTTGCTGCGTGGCGGCCGGCAGGCGAAGTTCAGCGCAGGTTAATCCTCCCCGGCCGCCCGCGGCAACCTCTTGAATGGAGGTGCTGCGATGAAGAGATTTCGAAATTTGTTTGTCCCGGTTTCAATGCTGGTGATGTTTCTTGGGCTGGCAGCGACAGGCATGAGGGCACAAAGCCTCAGCTCAACCCAATTTGTCGGGAAATTTACCCTGCCCTTTGCTGCTGAGTGGGGGCATATGTCCCTGCCTCCGGGCGACTACAATTTGTATTACGGGCACATGAGCGCAAGCGGGATCAATATTGTGGAAGTCGCCGATCCGGAAACGGGCGTCTCGAACGGCTTCTCTCTCGTGAGAGGAAGGGATGACGCCAAGGGCGAGGGAAGTTTTCTGGTCTGCGTTTTTGAAGGCGACAAAGGCTATGTCCACTCTTTGCAGATGGCAGAGATTGGAGAGTCTGTCGAGTTTCCAAAGCCGCACGGCGTGAGCGTTGCGGCATGGATTGTGGCCGGCAATGAGAACCACAACACAAATACCAGGCTTGCCGAAATGCGCATTCCCGTTGTGCCGGTAAAATAGGGAATGGGCGGTTGAGCAAGTTGCGATTAAGCGAATCGAATACAATTACCAATTACGAATTACCTGGAAGCCTTTTGCAAAAGGCGGGATTCAATTCGCCGACGGGATTTTTTTGCGAAGGGGCACGACTTTCAGAGCCGTCAACGGCAGTCCCAAAAGGATCCACAGCCGTCTGCTTTGGGGAGGGGGGCGCCGGAGGGACCACGGCGGGTGAGGGGTCTGTTGAAAATTGGTGGTTGAGTGAAGGGCGATTTGTGTTCGAAAAAACGGGTGATCGTAGCGGCAGGCTTACGCCCGGTATTCGCGCCTCTGCCCCTCCACAGGCCCGGAGGGCCGGAAGATAAAAGCCCACCGCGTGAGCGGTGGGAACCGAGCCCTCACTCACCCC
>DATEKC010000227.1:0-86804 GCA_035277665.1 Terriglobia bacterium | reverse complement strand
GCCCTGATCTCCTTTTCTGTTTTCTCCACGGACGAGAAAGGCCCCAATAGGAGCCCCTTTTCTGGATCGTCGTTCCAAAAAAGTACCTTCATACTCTGAATGCTCCCTTCTTGCCGAAAATTATGAACGCAACAGCCTAGTCGATCAGCCGTTCGTGAAGAATTTCGATCCGTGCAGACCCATTTAATTACAACGTAACCGGCCCGCCTTGAGCCTCCTTCTTGCGCTTAAAGAACCGCTCGAACCTCACCTTCGCCACCTCGAATTGTTTCTCGGTCCCGCCCAGTATCTCGATGGCCCGGTCCGCTATCTCTTTCGCAGGCTCGTCAAGATTTATTAGCTCGGCCTCCAACATATGACTGAAAGCGATCAGAGCCCGTTGCTGAGCGTTGATTTTGAGGCTCTCATTGGGAATTACCTTTGGGATCTTGCCCTCATCCAAAGCACCAGGGCAGTCGGTCCGTGGATTCGCGCGCTTCTCCAACTCCGGCCCAAATGACTCGGCGGCAGCCGTCCTCGCTCCGAGGGGACCCAAACTCCACTTGTCAGTCAGGTATTTGAGCAAGCTTGTGTGGTCGAATTGCGTATTCACCACTCCTCGGTCAATCCAAGGTGAAATCAGGAGCGCTGGCACCCGTAAGCCAAGCCTGTCAAACGCGAACCCGTTTTTCTGGATGTGGTTGTCCGGCGGCACCGCAGACGGCAGGTCTGTGACGTGATCGAAAAAGCCTCCGTGCTCATCATATAGAAAAACGAAAAGTGTCTCGGCCCAGAGATTTTCGTTATCCCGCAGTGCGTTATAGACCTTGGCCAGGAGAAGCTCGCCCGCCATGACGTCGGAAGGGGGATGCTGGTCATTTTGGCCGGGCCCGCTGTAACACGGTTCGATGAATACATATTGTGGGAAATCTTTCGGGTCGTTTTTGGCATCTTCGAAAAATTGGTCGATACCGTAGTAGTTCCCTGCATATTCCCATTGATGCACTAAAGCCAATGACTGTGGCATGCCGTGGTGGTAAATCTTCCAGCCGATTTCTTTCTCTTCAAGGCGGTCGTAGAGGGTGTTTTGGTCCCACCAATGCCAGTTCTTGTCAAAAACTCCGTTTGGCATCTTGACATGGCCTTTTGAGGTGCCGCTGTGTACAAAGAATCGATTGGGCCATGTGGGTCCGGGTACCGAAGAGTACCAGTGGTCGCAAATGGCATAGTGCTCCGCAAGGGTGTGCAAGGCATATAGCGACCCGTGTGGGAAGTAACCCATTACGCGCGCCTTCATGTCGAAGTTGATGGGAACATGCGGATATGATTGGACGTAATCCACTATGAATCCGTAGTGCGGGTCAACTTGCCTTTCGACATTCACGTGCTCATGCTTAGGGTCTGGGTCTACACATCTTTCGCTGAATGGTGACTGCGGGATTCTGTGCTCAGGGTTATGGTAGTCTCCACAACTATTGCGTTCGTCATCTTTCCCGACGCCTTCTAGTTCCGGATAAACCTCCTTCATGCAACCCAGCATTTGGTCAAACGATCGATTTTCCAACATTAAGACTACGACGTGCTTGATTTTGTCATTGTTGCTCATATGAAATGCCCCCGTTTCTTTTGGTTTCTTAGAAAGGGCCGATTCTACACCCATTTCCTAGCGCGAGTGCCAGGCGTTTCCAGAAGGAATAAACCATTTAATGCGCCGCTATGAGTCCTCCACGACTGAACAAGCAGACGGGATCGAAGGAAGAGGGCCCAAACGACGCATTCTTACCCAAGTATTTGAGTACCGTCGCGGACCTGAGGAACGTCGTTACCAATTTTCGAGGTCCGTGATACATTCATACTCGGCGGGAAAGAAGTAACGGAATCACGGGGATTGCACATGGCAGAGGTCTTCCCGAAAGCGCCTATAACGGAGGCCCTGATTGATATCAGGGTCGAGCTTCCCGAGGATGCCACGCTTCCTAAACTGGAGGAGCTTCACGACCTGATAAGGGCCGCGTACCCGGGCAAAAAGCCCCGCCGAAGGTTCGAAGCGCAAATAGAATTTAAGGAGGAGCAACAGCCCCTCAGAAGTTCCACCTTCCAACAGGATGGCTACTATTTCACATCAGCGGACGGGAAGCGCATAGTCCAATACCGTCTTGATGGGTTTAGCTTCAACCGTCTCCGACCCTATTCACGCTGGGAAGATCTGCGGGACGAAGCCAGGAAGGCTTGGCGTATTTATGCGATGCACGCCAACCCGCTTGCGGTGAACAGATTGGCTGTTCGCTACATCAATTCCATCGAAATTCCATTCAAGAGCTTTGATTTCGATGATTATTTCACTGCAATTCCGAAGATTCCGGAGGGACTTCCTCAAGTACTTCAGCACTTTTTTACGCGCACGATGATCCCCTTCTTCGAGCAGGGAGTAACGGCTGTAATCATTCAGACGCCGTCTGGCAAACAGGACCCTTTGAGCACTGCTATAATATTGGACATAGATGTTTTCATGGAGAAAAACCTGGAGCCTGAAGATAAATTGATTTGGGAAATATTTGAAGAGTTACGGTATATTAAGAATGAAATCTTCTTCAAGAGTATAAAAGACAGGACGAAGGAACTGTTTAGATGAGTATTCGGCTGGCAATTGCCGGGTCTGGGCAGACGTTTTCGTGGCCCGAGATCGGCTTAAGCGATGAATCCAAACATATTCGGGCGCGACTTCTGAAGATTTTGGCAGAAGTTCGGCAGCCGATCTCCTTTTCGTGGAGAGAGACCTTGAAGGATGAGCTAGACGAAATCGTCCGGGAGTGTTCGGAGGCGGGATGGGATGGGTACGACGCAGAGCCGGTGTCGGTGGAGTCAGTTACCGTTGCACAGCAACTCATTGACGCCTTGCCAGAGCACATCACCGTGCCTAATGTGGTTCCCGAACCAAGCGGTGAAGTTGGCCTTGAGTGGCGGAACGGAGCGCAAAAGTACTTCTCGTTAACTGTGTCGGGAACTGAACTGGTCTATGCTGGGATTTTTGGCGGATTCTGCAAGAGGTACGGTGAGGAGCGATTCTTTGGGGCTCTACCCACGGCAGTTTTACAGATACTTTCTCAGTATTTTACTGAAGCTTGATCGAGTCCCCGCGGTCGTCTCTTCCGGCGAGCGCATCAGCCGCTTTATCTTTTATCAGCGACACATAAAAGGCGGAGAGATACGTGCCGCCGCTTTTCTGCCGAGTAGAACGTCGGAGGATACTTCGGTTTACCGGACGGATGGATGCAGCGAGAAAAAGGTTTGGTTGCTGGGGAATCTTTTCGTTGAGCGCCTTCGGCGGGACGGGCGCACTGTACTCGCACGCGGCGATGTGATCTCTGGTACAGTGTTTGGCCAAGACCTCAAAATAATTTCAACCCCCCGTCCGCATCCACGGCATGCCGTTATCTGTAACTGGCCTGACGACAAACCTCAGCAACTCATCAAAGCCATGGCACTCGCCCTAAAAGCTACCCTCCACTTAAATCAGTAAAATTAGCGCCAAGCGTGTTCAGAGCAACTGGTTTTAGGACTGCTGATCCTCAGTTGAGTACGCACGACTGAACAATCAGACGGAGACGAAGGAAAACGGCGCAGGAAGAAGTGTGAAGGCTGAAGGATGAAAGATAGCCACAGCAAGTGACGGGTGGCGCGCGGGGAGACGGGCCGGGGGGAAATCATTCTCAAGCAAATCTATTATCTAGCACTATTAGTGATTGAATTTTGCGTCAAATGAGAAAATTTGACTGCCGGCGCGGGGCGGGGGGCCGTTCGGGGATTCAAGATGGCAAATTCAAGATTCAAGAGGAAATGCAGAGATCCCTTCGACAAGCTCAGGGCAGGCTCTTCGAGTTGCACAGGATGAGGTGGGGCGGCGTGGGGCCAGCTTCAGCGGCTGAAGCCGCGAGGGGTGGCGGGTGCGTAGTGGCGTGGCTGAAGCCACGCCCTCCTAAGCGGTTTACGGCCAGCGGTTGCAAACAAGCCCGCAAGCTTTGCCAATCGTGTGGGAGGGAATGTGCCCTTTGGGGATTCAAGAGTGCAGATTCAGGATTCCAGAACGAAAGCCGGGGATATGAACACCTTCGGGGATTCAAAATTGCAAATTCAAGATTCCAAAGCAAAACCCGCAAGCTTTGCCAATCCTGCGGTGGAAAGGTAAAATGAATACGATTGTGATACAGATGTCACAGTGGATACACACGTGATTCATACCACAGTTGATACACGCGTGACACTGATTGTTACACCACAATCCCGCTGAGGACCATGGGCACATATTTCCAGACCGGGCTTGGCAAAATTATCGGATCGAAGAACGACCGCGAGCTGAAGCGCCTGCAGGCGCGCGTGGAGGAGATCAACGCGCTTGAGCCGGAGATGCAGAAGCTGGACGACGCGGAATTTCCGCATCGCACCGAGGAGCTGAAGAAGCGCCTGGCCGAGGGCGCGACGCTCGACGACCTGCTGCCCGAAGCCTTTGCGCTTTGCCGCGAGGCCGGCCGCCGCACGGTGAACATGCGCCATTTTGACGTGCAGCTGGTGGGCGGCATGGTGCTGCACGAGGGCAAAATCGCCGAAATGAAAACCGGCGAAGGCAAGACGCTGGTGGCCACGTTGCCCGTCTATCTGAATTCGTTGGAAGGCAAGGGCGTGCACGTGGTGACGGTGAACGATTACCTGGCCAACCGCGACGCCGCCTGGATGGGCCCCATCTACCGCCTGCTGGGCCTGAGCGTGGGCGTGATCGTCCACGACCTGGACGACGACGAGCGGCGCATCGCTTACAACTGCGACGTGACCTACGGCACCAACAACGAGTTCGGGTTCGACTACCTGCGCGACAACATGAAGTTTGAGCTCTCCGACTGCGTGCAGCCCCAGCACCATTACGCCATCGTCGATGAAGTGGACTCGATTTTGATCGACGAAGCGCGCACGCCGCTGATTATTTCCGGCGCGTCGGAAGAGTCGACGGAAAAGTACTACCGCGTGGACAAGGTGATTCCCCAGCTCAAGATTAAAGACGATTACGAAATCGACGAGAAGCTGCGGACCGTCAGCCTGCTCGAGCCCGGCATCGCCAAAGCCGAAAAAATGCTGGGGCTCGAAAACATGTACGACCCCGCCAACATGGAGTTTATCCACCACGTCTACCAGGGCCTGAAAGCCCACGCGCTGTTTATCCGCGACAAGGATTACGTGGTGAAAGACGGCGAGGTTATCATCGTGGACGAATTTACCGGCCGCCTGATGCCCGGCCGGCGATGGAGTGACGGCCTGCACCAGGCCATCGAAGCCAAGGAAGGCGTCAAGATTGAAAAAGAAAACCAGACGCTCGCCACCATCACCTTCCAGAATTATTTCCGCATGTACGACAAGCTTTCCGGCATGACCGGCACGGCAGAAACTGAAGCGGCCGAGTTTGAGAAAATCTACGAGCTGGAAGTGGTGGTCATCCCCACCAACCGTGAGCTGATCCGCTATGAGCACGCGGACGTGGTGTATCGCACGGAGCGGGAAAAGTTCAACGCTTCTATCGAGGAAATCAAGGAATACCACCTGCGAGGCCAGCCCGTCCTGGTAGGCACCATCGCCATTGAAAAATCGGAGCGGCTGAGCGCCCAGTTGCGCAAGGCGGGGTACCTGCCGGCGCAATTCCAGGAACTGCTGAAGCAGGCGGAACTGGATGGCCGTACGTTAGAAAACTGGGCCAGAGACCTGCACACGAAACACGCCACTGCCATGAACTGGCTGGTGCGCGCCGGAGTCACGATTTCGGCCGCGAGAAAGACGTTGAAGGACGGTCGTTTCTCAGGCGTGGCAAGCTCGTCGAACGGGAATCGGAACGAGTTTGTCAACGCGTTGCTCAAGCGCAAGGTTTCCAGATACTTTGCGCCGCCGGTCGGTCCGCTGGATGGCGACGGGGTCCCCAAGCTGGTGGAGTTTGTAACCAAGACTCCGGACAAAGTGGTTCCGGTGCTCGATTACCTCATCGAAATCCAGTGCCGCACGGAACGCCTGGTGCAAGTCCTGGAACAACGCGAAATCAAGCACAACATCCTGAACGCCAAACAGCATGACCGCGAAGCCCAGATCGTGGCGCAGGCAGGGCGCGTGGGCGCCGTCACCGTCTCCACCAACATGGCCGGCCGCGGCACAGACATTCTGTTGGGCGGCAATCCGGAATTTCTGGCTCGCGAAGAGTTTCGCAAATCGCCGGAAAAGTATCGCCAGCAAGGCATCGATCCTGAACCACCCGAGCGCCCGGCTGCCGGCTCCGCGGACGAAATTTACCAGGCATACATCAACGCCTATGCGGATTGGCGAAAGAAGTGGACCGACTTCATCAATCGCTTCAAGAGCGTCACCGACATCGAACACGAGCGCGTGATTGACCTCGGAGGCCTGCACATTCTCGGCACCGAACGTCATGAGTCTCGCCGGATTGACAATCAGTTGCGCGGGCGCGCCGGCCGCCAGGGCGATCCGGGTTCGTCGCGATTCTACCTTTCTCTTGAAGACGATCTGCTGCGTATATTCGCCGGCGACCGCATTTCAAAGATCATGCACAGGCTCGGCATGGAAGAGGGTGTGCCGATTGAATCAAAGCTGATTACCAAGCGGATTGAGGCAGCCCAGAAGGCTGTCGAAGGTCAAAACTTTGAGTCTCGTAAGCACCTGCTTGAATATGACGATGTGATGAATAAACAGAGAGAGACCATCTATGACCTGCGGAAACAACTGCTGATGGGCGACGATCAGAAAGAGTACCTGCAGGACTCTTCCGACCGGGTGGTGGACTGGCTCGTGACGAGTTACTGCCCCAAGGCCCAGCATGCAGACGAGTGGAACATCCAGGGGCTGCAAAACGAATTCTGGGCCCGGTTTGGCGTTGATATCCGCAAACATGACCTCAAGTTCGATCCAAAGTTGCTTGATCCCCTCGCTGAGGACCTGAAGCAGATCGTTCATCAGCGGTACGAAGAGCGCGAGCAGGTCTGGGGCGCGGAACGCATGCGGTTCCACGAGCGCATGATCATGCTCCAGGTGGTTGATGCGCAGTGGAAGGACCATCTGCTGGCCATGGACCACCTGAAAGAGGGCATTGGATTGCGTGGATACGGCCAGCGTGACCCACTTGTGGAATACAAGCGCGAGTCGTTTGACATGTTTGAGGACATGATGGACCGCACGGAGGACGAAACCCTCCGCTACCTGTTCCTCATGCGGACCCCCGAAGAGGAAGAGGCGCTGATCCGCCAGTATCAGCAGCGAAAGAGGCGTGAGCAGGCGGAAATGCGTATGGTTGGAGGCGGAGCTATGGAAAAGCCTCAACAGGTTGTCCGCAAGGAAAAAATCGGGCGCAACGATCCCTGCCCCTGCGGCAGTGGCAAGAAGTATAAGAAGTGCCACGGTGCGCCCAGTGCGGTTGCGGCTGCAGCAGAAAAATCCGACGAGGCGCCCGCTACTCCCGCAAAGTCATAACCCGTTCGTTGTAGATCATCCTTTCCAGCCAGGGCGACGCTTGCCACAGTGCGCCACGTAGTCCCAACCGAGGATTCCCAGCGTGCGCTGGGCCAATGATCAGCCCGCCTGGAAGAAACGGCTTCGCAGGCAAGGGAAAAAGCCCCCGGCCCTTGCAGCCCCTCCACCTGACCACGTGGAATAGCGACAACGTACCGGGGACTCACTTGAACTTCTGCGTACCAGCCAGCAGGCTGCGGCATCATTGGCCGGCCGGACCGGGAGATATCACCACAAACATCGGCTGCCCCTGATGAATGACCCGCAGCAGGACCTGTCCTTTGGCCTCGCTTGCCAGCTTGTTGAAGTCATTTACGTTATGAACAGGCTGACGATTGATGCTTTCAATCACATCGCCCTGCTCGATGTACTCTGCGGCAGCACTGTTCTGATCGACACTGGAAACCACAACTCCCGACGCGTCGCTGGGAATGCCCAACTGTTCGCGAACACTCGGGGTCAGGTTCTGGACCGAAATCCCTTCAAGAGCGCTTCCAGAAGGTCCCTGTCCCTGTCCCGGACTCTCGCCGGCGTTCACAGGCCGCTCACCCAAGGTTATCTTGATGGTCATGGGTTTCCCGTTCCGCAGAACGCCCAGGCTGACGGTGGCCCCGGGATCGGTTTGCGTCACCATAACTGTCAGCGCACCGGCGTCGGAAACACTTTGCCCGTTGTACTTGCGAATGACGTCGCCGTTTTTCAGGCCGGCTTTGGCCGCTGGCCCGTCGGATTCAACGTTCTGGACCAACGCGCCCGATGTATCCGGCACATCGAACTCCTTGGCCAATCCGGGGCTCAAATCGCCAACCAAAACGCCCAGGTAGCCTCTGGAGACCTTTCCGGTCTTAATCAAGTCTTCCATCACATGCTTGACGGTGTTGGAAGGGATGGCAAAGCCGATTCCGAGAAAACTGCCTTCGCCGCCCGGGCCCGAATTTCCACTGAGGATGGCGGTGTTGATGCCCACCACCTGGCCTCTGACGTTCGCCAGGGCGCCGCCGGAATTGCCGGGATTAATGGCAGCGTCTGTCTGAATGAAATTTTCCAGATTTCGCGGGCCTTCAATTCCCGAGCGGCCGAGCGCGCTTACGGTCCCCCGAGTCATCGAAAAGTTCTGCCCAAAGGGGTTGCCGAAGGCCATGACTATATCGCCCACATGGAGGTCATCGGAGTTGCCCCAGGAAGCAACCGGCAAATTATCAGCATCGATCTTAATAACCGCAAGGTCCGTCGGCTTATCGGCGCCGATCACCTTGGCCTTGAAGTTCCGCTTATCAGAAAGCATCACTTCAATATCCGACGCTTTGGCAATCACGTGGTTGTTCGTCACAATGTAGCCTTTGGGCGATACGATCACGCCGGAGCCCAAGGCGTGCAGCACTTGCCGCTGCGGGACTCCTCCGGGCATGTTGCCGAAAAAGTGACGGAAAAAGGGATCGGAGAAAAAGGGAGACTGCTGGACCTTCATCACCTGCGTGGTGCTGATGTAAACCACCGCAGGGGTTACGGCCTTAGCGATGCGCTCATAGGCCTTGTTCAATTGCTCAAGCTGATTGATGTCCGGACCATCAAGCGCCTGGCCATCGGCCAGCACGATGTTCGCAAAACTGCTATGCCCGACGTACATCACAGAAGCGAGAACCAGGCACAGAACGCCGATCGCCGTCAGGCTGAGGCCTAGAAAATTCTCGCGAAAGAACTTCTTGGAAAAGCGCGGCATTGGAAAAGATTCTCCTTTCGTCAACTCTTCTGCCGAGAGTTTGATCCATTCCGGGGACGGGGTAATCTTGTTTTTGCCATTAGCTCAGATGCGCTCGCAGCACGTAAGGATCTCCTACTGGGTTAACGCTGCGTTGTGCCAATTTAATAATTGACGACCTGTGATTCCTGCCTCTATTGATTCCGATAGGCACATGCATCCCCCTGTCATTAAGGTTACCACACACGGGTTCGGCCGCGACTAGACAAACGTCAAATACCCGCAAATTAGTCAGGTTGGGGGCATCCGGTTGGAAAGGACACCAGCGTGGAATACCACCTTCCGGAAGGGGGTGAGAGAAAGAAACACAGGCTCTTTGCCGTCTACATTTTCTTTCGGCTGTAGGCAGAGGTTACGATCATGCCCATGGTCCCTCCACTCTGGCCGAGCTGTATATCGTAGTGGACGGGATAACCACCCTGCACGGAGACATTGTTGGCCTGGATCGCTCCTACAAAGTAACCTCCGCTGCCGCCCCCGCCCAGACTGACCGTTGCATTGGGCGCGCTCAGCACCGCTGAGATGGCACCGTTTCCGTTGATGGAAACACTGCTTGTCCCTGCATAGTTAATGACCACCGTCTGGGGAGAAATACTGTTTGCAATACCATTGGAAACACCGAGACCCCCAATGCTCAAGCCGGACTTGATGTTGATGACCACATAGCCTGAAACGTTAATCTGGCCCTGTGTCTCGCTGAGGCTGCCAATATCATAGTAAACCGGATTCAGAACGCTGGAACCTCCAACCAGTTCCAATGCCGGGGCGTTGCCGCCTCCCCCGCCGCCTGACATCGAAATGCTCGAAATTTCGTAGGGATGGGCGGCAGTGCCATTGCAGGTGGAATCCATGCAGGGAGAGCTTGTTGCAGGGCTCACCCCAGTCGTCTGCGGGAACGGGCTGTTCGACCATGTCGCACCTGCCGGCAGAACTTGGACGCTGCCGGTGCCGAGCGAGTATGAGGGAGCCCCACTCGGGAAGTTCGCACGAAAAGTCGGGGTGGGAGGCGGGTCTTTGTGCGGGCCGTTAATCACCTGGCCCAGGACGGAACTTGTGCTTCCGCTATAGCCGCTGGCCGTGCAGCCCGAGCTTCCGCCGGTTCCGATGATCACGTTCCCTGAAACCGCCACGTTGCTCCCCAGCGTCACACCGCCATTCGCGCCCACGCTGGCCCCGGCTGCAATCACGTTGCTGGCGGTGGTGGAGTCGCACTGGCCCGAAGCTACGCTGGGATTGCCCCCGCCGTATGCCCCCAGCGAAGAGTTGAAGGCGTCGGTGCACGTCCCGGCGCTCCCCTGCATCGTCACGGAGCAGAATCCGTAAAGGGCGTTGCCCCAGGTGGGGATGTAAATGGGCTGCACGATCGCCCATTCTTCAGCCGTGGCCACGCTCGTCGAGGAACCGGACCCTCCGGTCCAGGTTGACCGTGAAGTGATCAGCCAGGTCTCGACGGGCGTCGGAGTCAGCGGAGGCTGATAGCCGACGTTGACCGTCTGATAATTCAACAGCACCGCGTTCACGTTGAAGTAGCCGGAATTATTGGCGTCGGCGGTCACACGAGTGTTTGCAGCGTTGTCCAGATCTGAGGCAAAGGCAACCGTCACCGCTCGGGGCGCGCTTTCGTTGTTGTTGATAGCAGGAAAATTGGAAGAACCGCTTCCAAATCCGATCAACTGAACGGGGTTGTTCACGCTGGGGCACCCGGATTTGCAGACCACAGGCGAGGCGTTGGAGGTGAAAAGGTTGAAGGGGCTTCCGCTTGCCGTTACCAGATAATAAGTGTTGGCCTCGCCCTGCGTAATAGCCCGGTAATGCGTGCTGCGGAACCAGTTGACGGCGCGCTGGACCCCGGCTTTGGCGAGGTAATCGGCTTGCGTATCCAGCTTGTAATTGTAGCTCGCGAAGGTTTCAGAGCGGGCAGCCAGGACGATTGCGGCCGCGAGCACAGAGAGGACCAGCATCGCCAGCAAAACGAGGATCAGCGCAATGCCTCGTTCGCATTCATAGCCTCTCGGTTCGATTTTGTGGAAGGTTAAGGTTTTCATTGGAGATTGTTCCTCAGGGGTAATAGTTCGAGGGAAAAGTCATGGGCAAGCTCTTTGGCAGCGGGGGCAGATAGATGGCGCCGCCTGCATTATTCACAGTGATGGCAGCCTGGAGGTTTAAAGGACGAATCTGTGTGGCCATGGTAAACCATTGCGGCAGTGCGGACTCCAGGCTTTTGGGACTCACAGCCACGCTGATGGTAACCGCCACCGTACCGACCACGGTGATCAGGTTCGGCACCACCCCGATGACAATCTGGTTGGGGTAAGCAAAAATCGGCTGGCCGGCGGGGCCGAGATGATTCGCGGTGTTATACAGGACGTTGGTCACCAGCGGAGAAGCTTGAGTATTTGCCGGCGGTGAGTAGGTGGACGGCGCCGGCAGGTTCGTGAAGGGCACAGCGGTTACGGAACGATAAAGGTCATAAACAGTATAGGTGGTCCCGTTTATGCTGACCGTGGCGGCAGGGCTTGCCGGCGAAAGGCTATACACAACATATCGAATAACCCCGTCCTGGTTGATGTCACCGAACAATTCCAGCCTCTGGTCATTTGAGGTGCCCGCGGCCTGCAAAATGCCGCTGCCGTAGGGCATCTTGTAGCTGATGACGGGAAACGGGGTGACAGACCCATTGTGGCTCATCAGGAAAACGGCGTTGATCTGATTGGCTGCGCTGCACGGACTCCCTGAAACGTCCGAAGTGGAGAGGACCTGGACTATTTCATGGTTTGGCCCCGTGTCCACCGCGAGCCAGTCGCCGGGATTAATCTGGTTAATGTCGCTGAGTGTGATGCATTGCGGGCTTGAACTCACGGCTACGGCATTGCTGGAGGCCTTGGCGGCGGTGAAATTTGGATTGTAACCCGCCTGCCCGATCTCCTGAGTCATGACCTCCATGG
Source organism: Terriglobia bacterium (assembly GCA_035277665.1). Lineage (GTDB taxonomy): Bacteria > Acidobacteriota > Terriglobia > UBA7540 > UBA7540 > SCRD01. Next base: position 74,570 of record DATEKC010000227.1, on the reverse strand, counting down.
CCGCGCGGGCGCTCTGGTTGGACTCGGAGACTACCTGGTTGTCCTGGTATTTTTTCTGGGACTGGAAGAGGAACGGGAAGACCGCTGACATCAATAGAACAATGATGGCCACGCTGACCATCATCTCGATCAATGAAAATCCGGCCGCGAATTCCTGGCGCAAATTTCGGCTCCGTTCCATGCTCGGCTTCCTCTAATTCGGGTTTGACAGCAAACTGCTCAGCACAACGACCGGCTTGCCCGACGCCGAATTTACGGCGGATTGGGAGTAGACAGCTACGGAGATCTGTTTAAGGGCCGGCCCGCCGGTGGACGCAACATCGGAAATTTGCCACATGCGAACATACGAAATATTCGACGATATGATCGCGGAGCAACTGGTTGCGCCGGAAGCGCCGGGAAGCTGGATGCCGTTGCCATCGAGAAAATCGATATACCCGACAGAACTCCCGGAAGATGGGCAGGTGGCCTGCACAGAAGGGCCGATGGCGCCCCCGGCCAGCAGGCCGTCGGTCCATCCGGAGGCGTTGATATTGGTGGTGTTGCAACTGGATGGCTGGGAAGAAGCGGGCTGCGTGCAGTTGTTGAAGTCGAGCGACAACAGCTTTTCCATCTTGTCCTGGGCGTAGATGGTGGCCCGCGTCACCTCGGTGCCCTGGTTTTTATTCGTGACGATGCCCTGAAAGATGAGGCCGCCCACACTGAACACACCGATAACAGCAATCAAGACAGCAACGAGCGTCTCGATCAGCGTCACGCCACTTTCATTGTTGGGACTTCTCATTAGTTCTGTCCCCATCGAGGTTTTGCAGGGGGCGTCTTGCCCTCCCGCCGGAACGCGGCGGGCTCCCCTGCCAACGAGCGGTTCCCCCCGATTGAAGGGAATTTCTATCTCTTCATCCACGAGTTACTGGCCGTATCCCAGTTCCACACCTTGACCGCGCCACCAACCGACACCGTGACGGCGTCCACCAGCCGGTACTGGTTGCTGACGTAGATCACCGCTCCACCGTTAACGAGCGGGTTGCCATTGTTATCCACGGGCGCGCCGCGCGTGTTGAAATAGATTTGAACTGGGTCCGGGCAGGGGCTCGGGTCGGACTGGATTGTGCCCGGATAGCTGCTGGCGCCGAGCGAAACCGGCCGGCACCCTGAAAACGTGTCTCCCCTATTTGCGTACTGCGTTCCGCCCTCAATTCCCGCCGTCGTCAGAGCTTTGTAAGCCGAGGTGCAGGCGGAATCGGCGCTCACGAGCGTGTCGCCGCAAAGCTTTTCGCGCCAGTAGGTTCCTGAAGAAGCATTGACCACCTCGCGATAGGGCGCAAATTGCGAAGCGGCCCTCATCCGCGCAATGTTCAACTGGTTCGCAATCGCTGCGGCATCGGCATGCAACCGGTAAGCCTTGATGGCGTTATAGGCTTGCGGGACCACCATCGCGGTGATGATCCCGGAAATCGCGACCACGATCAGCGCCTCCAGAATGGTAAACGCTCCTTCATATGGGGCATGCTTCCCGCGCCCCGCCCTACCGGTGTAGACAGACAATGAGCGCGGCCACGCCGGTTCTGGGTGCGTCGCGCCGTGTCGCGGCGCGCACTGCTCCAACGGTTTCTTGACAGAGGCCATACAGGAATTTCATCGGCTGCACGGCATACACGCTCTAGGGTCTAATGGCATCTTCCGAATCATCAGCTCCCTGCTGCATTAACGGCATATCTCGATGAAAGGAAAGCTCCTGATCACGATGTGCGCCCAGCCTTCATCGTTCTGATAGGTTATCGAGAGCTCACAGGAAGGCAAGCCGGGCCTCCGGGTGGTGCGGCGCCGTTATTCCTCTCAAGGTCCGAAGTGATTGGCCGTTGAATGATTGATCACGCAGGATGTTCCTCGCTTTTTGCCTTGGTTATTCGGGAGGGCAACGGGGCCGGTACAGGCAGGCTTAGATCGAGGCAGATGTTTCTCGTGTTCGTTTCGGGTTCGTTCTTTTCACGATCTGATTCTAAAGGACTTCTCGAGTTCGTTTTCGGGTTCGTTTCGGGTTCGTTTTTCGCCGAGTGCGATTCTAAAGGACTTCTCGGGTTCGTTTTCGGGTTCGTTTCGGCTAACATATGTAGTCTTTCCCTTTGTTTTCAACAACTTCTCGGCTTCGTTTTCAAAAATAAGATATCTTTTTTTATTTTCAGCCTCGAAGCGGCCAAAATCGACCTCCTTATATCGCGTTTTTTTCTCGTCCCCGCCGCCGGTTCCGCATGGCGGACACCCCTGGGCCAAAGCGCCCCTTCGCCCCGCCCCGACAGGACCGCCCCGGCGAGTCAACGTGAAGACTAGCACAGTAGCGTAGATTTGTCAAGCAAATTCGCCGCGAAAAATCTCCGCCGTCTCCCCGAAGCACCGCCGTTGCAGACTTCCGCGAATTTCTGTACTATCCTTGCTTCGGGCCTGCCGGGCGATTCACTTCAAAACGGCCCAGGGCGTGGCATCCCAATTGATAAATTTGCCAGCCGGCCGTTATCACTGAGGGCGGTGGTCTTGTCGGTCCAATCGACCTGCTTTTGCACATCCGAGATGCGGGCTTCTCGCGGAGTTTACCCTGGGCCCTTTCACTTTGGTCAGGGCCGTTTGCGAGTGGAGGGCGAAGGGCCGGGATTGAGGATTTTTCAGCCGGGACCTGATAAACCAAGCGGGACGCCGCGCTAGCTCCTTCCTGAACAATGGCAACGCATCCGCCAGAATTTTCGCAAGCTCCGCACCCGGCCCGGCGCCCTTTGCGCTGGGTGGGGCCATCGGTCCTGATCGCAGTCCTGGTGCTGCTGGCCGCAGCAGGCGCATGGGTTTACTGGCGGGTACACGCCTGCCTGCCCCAACTTGATGGAACCATCCGGTTGCAGGGCCTCCAGGGGAAAGTCCAGGTGTTCCGGGACGCGCACGGAGTGCCGCACATCCAGGCCGCGTCGCTGGCAGACGCGATATTCGCCCAGGGATACGTCACAGCGCAGGACCGCCTTTGGCAAATGGACCTGAGCCGCAGGATTGCGCAGGGCACCCTTTCGGAGCTCTTCGGCCCGCGCACGCTTAATTCGGACATTATGAACCGGACGCTGGGAATGAAGCAGGCAGCCGAGCGTGGCGTAAGGGAACTCGATGCCGATGAGCAGGAGTTGCTGCAAAACTATGCCCTCGGCGTGAACGCGTTTATCCGGACCCACCAGAGCCGATTGCCGGTCGAGTTTCTGCTGCTGCGCTATCATCCGGAGAGCTGGCGGGAATCCGACTCTCTGGAAGTGGCGTTGAATATGGCGCGCCTGTTGAATACATCCTGGCCGGATGAACTGATGCGCGAACGCGTTCGATCGAAACTGGGCAGCGCGGCGCTGGAGTCTGACATCTTTCCGGCCAGCTCGCCATTGGACCATCCCGAGGCCGGGCTGTCTCCAAACATTTCACCGCCCCCGGCGCCGGGAAGCATCGCGCCTTCAACCCCGAAAACACTTCTGCCGCGGCTTCCAGAGGCTCCGCGAAAATCGCCGGCTCCGTTGCCAGGCGACCTTGCCGGCATGGACCCGATGCTGCAGGCGCTCGAGTCATCCAGTTCATACACGGGCGTGGGCAGCAACAACTGGGTGGTGAGCGGCGCCCATACGCGTTCCGGCAAGCCTTTGCTGGCCAACGATCCGCATCTTCCCTATGGGGTCCCGTCTGTCTGGTACATGGTCCATCTGGAAGCGCCCGGTCTGGATGTGAGTGGCGTGAGCCTTCCTGGACTGCCAATGGTCATCATCGGACATAACCGCCACATTGCGTGGGGAGTCACCAATACCGGCCCGGACGTCCAGGACCTTTATGAAGAAACTTTCAATCCCCTGGACCCTCGGGAATATTTTTATGACGGCAAGTGGGTGCGGGCCATCGAAAGGCTCGAAAAAATCAAGGTCCGCGGGAGAGTAGACAAAGGCGTCCTTGTAAGGTCCACCAGGTATGGCCCCGTCCTTCCCTCCACCGATACGGACAATCGCACCTTCTCTCTCGCCTGGACGGCCCTGTTGCCACACGCACTGCAATTCCCCTTCTTGAAAATTGACGAAGCGCGGAATTGGAAAGAATTCTCGGATGCGCTGAGCGGTTTTGTCGGGCCGATGCAGAATTTTGTGTACGCCGATGTCAAGGGCAACATCGGCTTCTATGCAGCCGGGTGGATCCCTATCCGCAAACGCAGCGACGGCGACGTTCCGGCTCCCGGATCGGGCGACGATTACGGGTGGCTGGGCATGGTCCCGTTCCAGAACCTGCCGCACGCGTATAATCCCAAGGGCGGTATTCTCGCCACGGCCAACGGCCGCGTTGTGCCTGATGATTATCCTTACTTCATCACTTCAATGTGGGGCGCCCCGTACCGCACGGCGCGCATCTACCAGCTTCTCGATGCCGGGAAATCTTTCACTGCCTCGGATATGCTGAGGGTCCAGATGGATATCCATCCGCTGGACGATGAGTGGCTGCGTGACCGCCTCGTAGACGCCGCAAATGAATATCCGCCGCATTCGGCCGACGCGCAATTTGCTATGGAGAAATTGCGCGCCTGGAACGGCGAGGCCACGGCCGGCTCCGCCGCCACGCTGGTGTGCGAACTCACCAAAACGGCCCTTCTGCATCGGATTCTTGCTCCCAGGCTCGGGAAGGACCTCGCTGGATATCATGGTCCCATGAGCACTGTGTTTCTCCAGAATGTAATCGACAATAACCTGGACCGCTGGCTGCCGACCGGCGATCAGGACCTGGATCAGACGTTGATGAAAAGCCTGGATGAGGCCGTCCGGCAAATTCCGAAGCTGGTTGGGTCGAATGACCACGCCGCCTGGAAGTGGGGCAGCACGATACCTCTGACGTTCCGCCACCCGTTGGGCGGAGGTTCCTGGCTGCTGGGATGGCTTTTGAATTTGGGCCCATTTCCGCAATCAGGAACAGCAAACACCATCAAACGCGCCACTCTCGGCGTTGGCCCATCCATGCGGATGGTAGTTGACCTCGGCAATCTGGAGGACTCTGTTCAGAACATCACGCTCGGCGAATCCGGCCAGGTGTTCAGTCCCTACTACAAAGACCAGATCGAAGCTTGGTATCATGGCCAGAGCTTTCCGATGCTGTTCAGCGATGAGGACGTTCAGAAGGGGACGGTCCATCGACTGGTGCTTGAACCGGCAATTGCAGGCCAGACAGGAATGCGCGAGACCAGGCAATAAGGGACAGTATAAGACAGGCCATGAAGAAAATGACGCGCCGGGAATCGATTGCAGCGATGGCCTCGGCATTTGCCGCCGGAGGCTCGGCGCTTAAGGCAGCAGGGCAGAGCATCACGGGGCCCGCCAACCCGCCGGCGGCGGGCCCGGCCGGTGCGCAAGGGGCCAACCCGGCAAATCAGGCCGCGCAGCCTTCCGCATCTGACCAGGCGTTTCAGCAATTCGTCGACGAATATTTCGACGGCTTTTTCCAGTTTGATCCCGCCAGCGCCACCAGCGCGGGGGTCCACAAATATGACGGCGACCTTCCCGCCTGTTCGCAAACGGACATTCAAAGCGAAATAGCGCGCAATCAGATGGCCCTGCGAAAACTTGCGGGCATCCCCAGCGGCGGCCTGTCAGAGAACAACCGGTTGGACGCCACGGCGCTTGAAAGCCTGATCAACGGCCGTTTGCTGGACTTTGCCGCCATCCGCAGGTGGACAAAGGACCCGGGCTTTTATAATGCTCAGGCTGCGACTGCCATGTTCAGCCTGATCGAGCGCGATTTTGCGCCGCTTAACGACCGATTGGAGTCATTGATTGCCCGCGAACGCCACGTCCCCGATGTTTTGCGCAGTGCGCGGACGAACGTGGTGAACCCTCCCGCTGCTTACACAAAGATCGCCATCGAAGATGTGCAGGCGCAGATTGATTTCCTCCAGAATGTTTTGCCCGGGGCCGTTGCCGGCGCGCAGAGTCTGCCGCTGAAAACTGAATTTACGAAGGTGAACCAAAGCGCCATCACGGCGCATCAGCAGTTCCTCGATTATCTGCAACAGGGACTCAGCCCGCAATCCGGGGGCGCTTTTGCGCTGGGACGGGAGAATTTCCAGAAGAAACTTCAGTATGACGAAATGGTCGATCTTCCGATCAAAGATCTGTTGAACATCGGCCAGAAAGAAATGCACCGGGTGCGGTCGCTTTTCGCCCAGGCCGCCAGGATCATCGACCCCTCAAAAACACCGCTGGAGGTGCTCCAGACCATCGAGCAAAGCGCGCCGGCCGCGGGCCAGGTGATTGCGGGGACGCAATCGGTGCTCAACAACCTGCGGCAGTTTGTGCTGACCCACGAGATTGTAACCATTCCTCCCGCCCCCATCCCGGAGGTGAAGGAAACGCCTTCCTTCATGCGCTCGCTCACCTTTGCCTCGATGGATACACCCGGCCCGTTTGAAGAACATTCCATCCAATCTTTCTTTTACGTCACGCTGCCCGGCGCCTCCTGGAACGCAGAGCGGGCCCAGCAACTGCTCCGGTTTTTCAACCGCTATTCGGTGCGCATTATCGCCATCCACGAGGTCTATCCCGGGCATTACGTACAATTCCTGTCGCTGAAGCAGGCGCCCACGAAGGCGCGAAAACTGGGGCCGTCGCTTAACGGCATGGTAACCAATGTGGAGGGCTGGGCGCATTATTGCGAAGAGATGATGCTGGAACAGGGCTACGGCGAAGGCGATCCCAGCCTGCTGCTGGTGCAGCTTCAGGCTGCCCTCATTCGCCTGTGCCGCTACATCGCCGCGATCAAAATGCACACCCAGGCCATGACGGTGGATCAGGCTACCCTTCTCTTCCAGCAGCAAGCCTATATGGACCCGGCCAACGCCGAGCGCGAAGCTACGCGTGGAACCATCGATCCCACCTACGTCTCCTACACGCTGGGGAAGCTGGCCATCATGAAACTTCGGGAAGACGGCAAGAAAAAGCTGGGCGACAAATTCAATCTGAAGACGTTCCATGACCAGTTCCTGAGTTACGGCATCCTGCCTATCAAGCTGATCCGCGAACAGATGTTGCAGGATGAGACACCCGTCCTCTAGCAAGATGGTTAAAAGACTCTTCGCCGTTCGATGGAACAAGCGAGAAAAGCTCGCCCGGTGCAGGGTGCAAGACTTACAAAATTTCACAATCAGTTTCCTGAATTTGAACGAAAGGGGATCCATGCAGCAGGATTTTCATTTTTTTACTCTGGAAGGTCAGCCGCCACGGCTTTCATTCGATCATCTTTTCCGGCTGATTCTGGCGGCGGTGCTGGCTGGCCTGATGCTATCGAGCGTGGCTGTCGCAAAAGCGGCTGAAAGCCAGCTTACAACTCCGCAGGCGGGGGCGAACCGGGTTGAACTTTCATACCGTCTTGATATGGAACATCCCTCAACCCACCTCCTGGAGGTGGAGATCACGATCAAGCAGGTGACTGAGCCGCTTCTCCGGCTCGCCATGCCGGTCTGGGCCCCCGGACGCTACGCGGTTTATGATTTCGCCAAGAACGTTCAGGAATTTGCCGTGGTCGGAGCAAACGGCCAGCCGCTTCCGTGGGTGCAGCCGGACAAGCAAACCTGGGCGGTGCAAACGTCCGGCTGCGGCGGCACAGTCAGGGTGAGCTACAAGGTTTTCGCTAATGACCTGACCGGATCATTTTCGCAGTTTGATACGTCGCACGCGGCCATCAACAGCGCCTCGGTCTTTATGTACCTGACGGGGAACAAGGCGGACCCCATTACCCTGACCCTTCACCCGCCGCAGGGCTGGAAAATCGTCAGCGGGTTCTCGATGTCGCTCAGCCAGACAACCTTTCAGGTTCCAAACTATGACATTCTTGTCGATACTCCTCTTGAAATCTCGCCCAACGTCCAGGTCAGCGATTTCGAAGAGGATGGGAAGGCCTTCAGGTTAGCGGTCCACAGTTATGCTGATCAGGACAACAGCGCCGGCAACCGCGCCGCGCTGGTCGACGGGCTGAAGAAGATTGTCCAATCCGAAATGGCCATGATGCCTGGCCCCGACTTCAGCCACTACACTTTTCTATTCCATTTTGATCCAGGCCTGCCCATGGGTGATGGCATGGAACATCTGAATTCGACGGACATCATTGTTCACGGAAGGTTGTCAGGCAACGGACTCTCCCAGGCGCTCGAAACAGCCGCCCATGAATTCTTCCACCTGTGGAATGTCAAGCGCCTGCGTCCCGTTGGCCTGGGACCGTTCAATTACAGCCATGAGGTTTATTCACGGTCGTTGTGGTTTGTGGAGGGCCTGACCACTTACTATTCGTATGTCCATCTTTTGCGCAGTGGCATCTGGGGAAAGCAGGAATTTCTTGATCGCCTGGCCGGCGAGGTCCAGGCGCTCCGGGAAGCTCCCGGCCGCAAAATGATGTCGGCGGAAAGTTCCAGCTTCCATGCCTGGTTTTACGATCGGTCACCGCAAATGCAGGAGACAAATTTCGCCAACACCACTATTTCCTATTACAACAAGGGGGCCCTGCTGGGGATGCTGCTGGACCTTGAAATACGCGCTGCAACGCACGGTGAGAAATCACTGGATGATGTGATGCGCCTGATGTACAGCAAATTTTATGAAAGCCCGGCTGCCACGTACTACCTGCACGGGCGGGGCTATACGGAAAAGGACATCCTCGACGCCGTCAACCAGGTGTCCGGCGCGGACTTCGGGCCGTTCTTCCAGCAATACGTAGCTGGGACCGCTCCTCTGCCGTACACAGAAGCCCTCGCCAAATTGGGATTGGCGCTCCACATTGCAACCTCGCCCAAGGCGCCCCCCAGCCTGGGAGTTTTGGTTGAACCCGCGGATACGGGCGTCAGGGTTTTCTCGGTGCAGCCGGGCGGGCCGGCGGACCGCGCCGGCTTAAGCCGCGATGACGTGCTGATATCCGTCGACGACCAGCCGCTGGCCACCGACAGCCTTGCCGACCGGCTGAGCATTTATCCCGCGGGCGCAAAAGTGCTTTTTGAAGTGGAACGCCACGAAGAGAGGCATCTCATTTACGTCCAGCTTGGCCCGCCAGAGCCCGACGAGTATTCGATCACTAACCTGCCAGGCGCCACAGAAGAACAGCAGAAAATCCGGCAGGGATGGCTGAGCGGGAAGCCGGCTGGCCAGACCCAAAGCACTCCCGCCGAGGCCGCCAAAGCACACCTCAGGATGAGCGCCTCTTTTTGAGGTAATACGACGTTACCCCAATCAAAACAGCCAACAGAACTGCGCTCATGACGATTTCATTGACTTCCAAAAGATGCTCTTGGACCAATGCCCAGCTGTTTCCAAACAGGAAGCCCACATAGATGACTGCAATAGCCCATATCATGGCACCGGAAAAATTGAAAATCAGAAAAAGCCCATAGGGCATCCGGAAGAGCCCGGCGAGGATTCCGGCAAACATTCGCAGTCCCGTAATGAACCTGCCTGTAAAAACCGCCCATTGGCCATATTTGAGGAACAAGGTCTGGGAATAGTCAAAAGATTTCCGAGTGACGGGAAACCATCGAATGAACCGGTCGACAAACGGCCTGCCGCCGAAATGCCCGATCAGGAATCCCATCGAGTCGCCAATTGTAGCCCCCGCAACGGCCACCAGGATGCTGGGGAAAATGCTGATTTTCCCGTGGTAAGCAAGAAAACCTGCAAAGAGCAGGACCGTTTCGCCCGGGATGGGAACACCCGCATTTTCCAGCATAACGCCGAAGAAGACCACCCAATAGCCATACGTCGAGAAGAAGTGTGACAGCGTTTGAAAAATCGTGTGGGCCATGGTTGAAAAAAGAGGTGAAAAGAGTCTCCGGATGGGCCAAGAGCTAAATCCAATGATAGCCTATAGCGCTCTGGCGGTCACTCTTTATTCGATCTCCGGCAGACCTGTGCCCCTCGTCAGCGGCGCCGCAGGCGTGCTAAACTACGCTGAGCGTGCGTGAATCGATCCTTCATCGACTCGATAGCCGGCCCCTGGTCGGTGACGGGGCCATGGGCACCATGTTGTACGCTAGCGGTGTGTCTCTCAACCGGTGCTTCGATGAATTGAATCTCATTTCCCCTCACCTGGTAAAAGAAGTTCACATGGGCTATGTCAAGGCGGGCGCTGAACTTCTTGAAACCAACACGTTTGGGGCCAATCGCTTCCGCCTGGCCAAGTTCGACCTGGCGGATAAAGTTCGCGAAATCAATCTGGCAGGGGCCCACCTGGCGCGGGAGAGCGCCGGCGAAGATCTATATGTCGGCGGCTCCGTCGGGCCACTGGGTCTGCGCCTCGAACCACTGGGCCCCACCTCGTTTGAGGAAGCGCGACGCGCTTTCCGTGAGCAGGTTGAGGCGCTTGCCGAGGGCGGGGTGGATTTGATTGTGATTGAAACCATGATGGACCTGGAAGAGGCCCATCAGGCCCTGCTCGCCGCCCGCGAAGCCACGTCACTGCCCGTGGTCGTCCAGATGACGGTCCAGGAAGAGGGGAACACGCTTTCCGGCGCCAGCCCGGAAGACTTTGCGCGCCAGCTTGACGCCTGGGGAGCCGACGTGATCGGCGTCAACTGCGGAATCGGACCGGCTACCGTTCTGGAAACTCTGGAAAGAATGGCGGCGGTGACTTCGAAGAAACTTTCGGCCCAGCCCAACGCCGGGTTGCCCCATTCCGTAGACGGCCGGACCCACTACCTTTGCTCGCCGGAATACATGGCCGAGCGCGCCAGCCGCTTTATACAGGCTGGAGCCAGGATTGTGGGCGGGTGCTGCGGAACGACTCCACAGCACATCAAAGCCATCAAGGCCGCAGTGAAATCATTGCGGCCTCAGGCGGCGCGGATAACAATTGAGACGGCCCTGCGCCAGCCCCAGGCGCTCGAACCCGTACCCATTGATCTCCGTTCGCGTCTTGCCGGGAAGTTCGCTCGAGGGGAATTCCCGGTGGTCGTGGAGATCGTTCCTCCCAAAGGATGCGATCCGGCGCGCGAGGTGGAAGGCGCGCAATACCTGAAACAACATGGGATCGATGCAGTCAACGTTCCTGACGGATCGGGAGCAACCGCAAGGATGAGCGCGCAGACGCTTGCCGTTGTGATCCAGCAGCAGGCCGGGATCGAAACACTGCTGCACTTCAGTTGTCGCGGGCGCAACGTGCTGAGCCTTCAGTCCGATCTGCTTGGCGCCCATGCGCTGGGCATCAGAAACGTCTGGGCTGTGACGGGTGACCCTCCCCAGGTCGCGGCCCTGCCTTCGGCAACGGCCGTTTTTGATGTCGACGCCATCGGCCTGGTGAACGTGCTGGGCAACCTGAACCGCGGCCTCGATATGGGAGGAAACCCGCTGGGAACCCAAACCAGTTTCCTGATTGGTGTGGGACTCAATCCCAATGCCCTGGATCCGGATGAAGAACTTCGACGTTTTGAATATAAAATAAAAGCCGGGGCCAACTTTGGAATCATCCGGCCGGTATTTGACCTGGACCGGCTTGCCGAGTTCCTTCGCCGGGTCCGGTCGCTGGACGCGCCGCAAATTCCACTGCTTGCAGGAATCCATCCTTTGACGAGCTACCGGAACGCAGAATTCCTGAATAATGAAGTTCCAGGAATGTCGGTTTCGCCCGAGATTCTGAAGCAGATGCGCAAGGTGGATACAGGTGAAGCAGCGCGGGCGGAAGGTTTGAGAATCGCTCGCGAAATGCTGCTGGAAGTCCGCGAACTGGTGCAGGGAATTCAGGTGGTGGCTCCGTTTTCCAGATATGCTATGGCGGTGGAAGTGACGGAAGCGCTGGGCGCGCGATTGCAAGCGCCCGGCAGTGAGGCGCAGCAGGAAGCCGGGGGAAGAACCCATGCGCCATAAGGATTCGTTATGGAGGTGGTGACCAACAGGGATGTCGCAAATACCAAAACCTGCCAAGCCAGAAACCTTTGAAAAGAACATCGAAAAGCTTGACGCCATCGTGCGCCAGCTCGAAGACGCAGATCTGCCGCTCGAAAAGGCTTTGCAGATCTATGAAGAAGGCATGAGACTTTCGGAGGTTTGCCAGAAGCAGCTCCAGGAAGCCGAAGGTCGCATCCAGGTCCTCATGAAAAGAGCCGGGGGGAAGATTGTGGCTGAACCTTTTGCACCGGAAGAAAATGAAACGGAGCAGACTTGAGCGCTTCCACCGCGGTTTCGCAATATCTTGATGAACAAAGAGCACTGATCGATCAGGTGCTTGACCAGATGCTTCCTCCAGAGGACACTTTTCCTCATTCCATCCATCAGGCTATGCGCTATTCGGTGTTTGCGGGAGGCAAGCGGCTGCGCCCGATTCTTTGCACGGAGGCCGGGCGATTGCTCGGCGCCACTGAGCCTTCCCTGCTTCGCATAGCTGCGGCGATGGAACTGGTCCACACCTACTCGTTGATCCATGATGACCTGCCGGCGCTGGACAACGACGATTTGCGGCGCGGCAAGCCCACCTGCCATCGCGCTTTTGGCGAGTCCACAGCGATCCTCACAGGGGATGCGCTGCTGACGCTTACGTATGAGGTACTGGCTGAACCGGGATTAACGTCCCCGGAATGCCAGCTTCGCATCATTTACGAGCTGGCTCACGCTACCGGAACCCGTGGAGGCATGGTTGCCGGCCAGGTGCTGGACCTGGAAACTACCAACCAGGACGTTGACGCCACCACGCTGGAAATGATTCACTCCGCGAAGACAGGAGCGTTTCTGTGCGCGGCTGTGCGATGCGGAGCCATCTTTGCGGGCGCTACGAAAGCCGACCTGGAGCGAATTACAACCTATGGCCGGAAGATCGGACTGGCTTTCCAGATTGCGGATGATTTGCTCGACGTGCTGGGTTCCAGCGTAACGCTCGGCAAGACCGCTGGCAAAGACGACAAACAGCGCAAGGCAACGTATCCGGCGCTTTACGGAATCGAGGAATCACGCCGCAAAGCCAGGGTTCTGGTCGAGGAGGCCTGCGAAAGCCTGGAACCCTACGGCAAGGCGGCAAGCAGACTGCAAAACTTAGCCTATTTCCTGATTGAGAGGACTGCCTGATGGAATACCGGTATCTCTCACGAATTGATTCACCCGCGGACCTGAAGAAAGTGCCTCGTGAAGACCTGCCGAAAGTGGCGGAAGAACTGCGCGATTATCTCATTTCCGTCGTCTCGAAAGTCGGTGGCCACCTGGCTTCCAGCCTTGGGACTGTGGAACTGACGCTGGCTCTGCACTACCTGTTTGACACCCCCAAAGACAAAATCGTCTGGGACGTGGGACACCAGGCCTACGGCCACAAGGTCCTGACAGGCCGTCGCGACCTCCTGTCTACCATCCGGCAGTACGGCGGCCTTTCCGGCTTTCCGGTGCGGGACGAGAGCCCTTATGACACCTTCAATGTCGCCCACGCCGGCACCGCCATTTCGGGTGCGCTGGGAATGGCCGTGGCACGGGATCTGAAGGGCGAGAATTTCCACGTGGTGGCCGTGGTGGGCGATGCGGGTTTGACGTCGGGGCTCGAACTCGAGGGCATCAATAATCTTGGCACTCTTCAGAAAAAGGTTCTGGTTGTTCTGAACGACAACGAGATGTCGATTTCTCCCAACGTGGGAGCGATTGCCGGTTATCTGAATCGCGTGGTGCACGGCCAGGCTTACCATCGGATTACGCAGGAAGCCGAAAAGATGATCCTTTCGGTTCCCCGACTCGGACCCCGGCTGCTGAGGCTCTCGAAGGACTTGGTGGAATCCGCCAAAACGGCGTTGATCCCCGGAATGGTTTTCGAGGAGCTGGGGTTTGACTATGTGGGACCGATCAGCGGGCACAACATGGAGGAACTCCTGACCGTGATAGCGCGGGTGAAGGACAACCCCAAGCCGACTCTTCTGCACGTTGTGACCCAAAAAGGCAAGGGCTATCCGCACGCTGAAAAGCTGCCCATCAAATTCCATGGGGTGACTCAATTTGACGTCGCAACGGGGGCTTTCCACAAAGCTCCCGCCAATGCCCCCAGCTACACATCCGTGTTCGGCAGGGCAATGTGCGATCTGGCCGAGAAGGACAGGAAAGTGGTGGCCATCACCGCCGCCATGGCCGAGGGAACCGGACTGGTGGAATTTTCCAAACGTTTCCCTGACCGCTTTTTCGATGTCGGCATTGCCGAGCAGCACGCCGTGACCTTTGCCTGCGGCCTGGCGTGCGAAGGCCTGCACCCGATGGTAGCCATCTACTCGACCTTCCTCCAACGGGCTTACGATCAGGTAATCCACGATGCCTGCCTCATGCGGCTGCCGGTCGCCTTTGCCATGGACCGGGCAGGAATTGTGGGCGCTGACGGCCCCACCCACAACGGACTCTATGACCTGGCTTACCTTTCCGCGCTTCCGGGGATCGTGGTGATGGCGCCGAAGGACGAGAACGAATTGCGCCACATGCTTTCAACCGCACTCAGCGTGAATGGCCCAGCGGCCGTCCGCTATCCTCGCGGCAACGGACTCGGCGTGCCGCTCGACCGTGAATTCAAGCAGCTTGAAATCGGCAAGGGTGAAATCCTTCGGGACGGGAGCGACATCGCAATTCTGGCGCTCGGCACCATGGTCTATCCGGCACTGGAATCGGCCCAACGGCTGGAAGAAGCAGGCATTCACACCGCAGTGGTCAACGCGCGCTTCATGAAGCCGCTGGATCAGGAACTGATCTGCTGTCTGGCATCGGAAAAGCAATTTCTGGTAACGGTGGAAGAGGGCACAGAGTGCGGCGGATTTGGCTCCGCCGTTGCCGCGCTGTTGCAGGACCGGCGAATTCCAACCAGCATCGTGCGCATCGCCGTGCCGGACCGCATCATCCCGCACGGAGCGCCAAACCTGCTCCATGCAAAGTATGGCCTGGACGCCGACGGCATCGTGCAAAAGATTCAGAGCTTCGTCAACAAGGCGCCGACAGTCCGAAAACTGAGCATGTAAACCGGTCGGCAGCCTCGCACTGGGGTCGGAAGCTGGTCGTGGTACCCTTACTACAGCTTCCCGGTTTGTATCTCTGTTACCACTTCGGCGAGCTTCTCGGTAATCACAGCAAGAATTCGTTCGCCTTTTTCTCTCGAAGCTTTCCTTGGATCTCCGACTCCGCCGTGGCGTGTCATTTCCTTAAATGTCTTGGCAACAGCCACCTTCCCGGGCGCAAAAAGATCCCGGCCTTCAAACTTCGAAGGGTTCTCCGGCCCGTCGGGATCGATCAAGTCTTTCCGCACCAGCTCCGGCCGGGCCACCATCATGACTGATGTTTCCAGCTCGCCCGAGTGGCCCATTCCGCCGATGGGCGTCTCGCGGATGGTTTGAATTTCTTCGCCAATCAGGTGCCAATAGGTCACGGCCACCACCTTCACCGTGGGCCCGAGCTTATAGCGCAGCTTTTCAGCCATGAGAGAAACTTTGTTGACGTTTCCCCCATGGCTGTTGAGAAGGAGGAAATTCTTGAACCCGTGCTCTGCCATGCTGCACACAAGTTGCTCTCCAACGTCGATGAAGGTTTCGATCTCAGCGGTCAGAGAACCCGCAAAGTCCATGTGGTGACGCGAGCACCCAAGCCACATCATGGGAAGCAAGAGGACTTGCGCTGGAAGTTTCTGCTCCAGCCGGCGTGAAACGGCCTCGCCGATGATGGAGTCCGTCCCCAGCGGCAGGTGAAGGCTGTGTTGCTCAACCGAGCCAAAGGGGATGACAACAACTGTGCTGCGGTCGAGTTCCGATACTTTCGGCGAAGTAAGGTCGTAGAGAATCATGGCATTAGATTAACACGGCTAAGGCAGGAGCTATGCCAGTAGAGCCAGGACTTTATCGCCGGCTGGCCAGTTGGACCCACATCCCGGCGTCGACGGGAATTTCCGCGCCCGTAATCATCCTGGCATCGTCACTGGCCAGAAAGGCCACCAGATTCCCAATGTCCTCTGGTTGGATCAATTGCGGAAGGGCCTGGTCCGAGCGAACAAAATCGTCCAGGTAACCCTGAACGTCATTCGAAACCTGGGCCACAATTTGGCGTGTCTGTTTGCCATCAACCAGCCCGGGCGAAACGGTATTGGCCCGAATTCCATCCGGCCCGTACTGCACGGCGATTCCGCGGCTCAACCCGGCCACGCCCGCCTTGATAGCAGCATAGAGCCCAAACTGCGGCTGCGTAGCACGGCTGTGCACCGAGGCAATATTAACAATAGAACCCTGCTTCTGCCGTCGCATATGCGGGATGGCATACTTGCAACACAGCCACATCCCGCGGAGGTCGATCGAGACTAGGTGATCAAACTCCTCTTCGCTGGCCTCGGCCACCGGACGGATGAGGCCGATGCCGGCATTATTCACCAGAATATCCAGGTGCTCTCGCTCGTCTACGACCATGTCGATGGCTCGGCGAACGTTATCGGGACGGCTGACATCCGCCCGAACAACGGTTGCGCTGCCCCCTTCTGTTTTGATTCGCTGGCGGACCTCTTCGGCGGAGTCGATGTCGATTTCAAAGATGGCTACGTGCGCGCCTCGTTTTGCGAGCACATGGGATATGCCGTGCCCGATCCCCGAACCTGCCCCGCCAGTAACAACCGCAACTTTTCCCTCAAGTAATGACATGCGTCAACTCCTCCTGATTGAAGGCGCTAGGGTAATGCTTTTCGGCACGGAATTCCAGCACGAAGATCGTTTGCGTTGAGGATTGACAGATTCAGCCCACTTCGCGGAGCCTTTGCGCACCAGAACCTTGCAGGCAGAAAGGTAAAATACTCATCAACAAATTTTGGAAGGGCTGTGAGAGATTGGCGTCCCCGGCGGGACTTGAACCCACGTTACCGCCGTGAAAGGACGCTCGTAGCTCTTAACTTACTGAAACGATGCGACATGGATGGCTACCCAAAACACCGTCAGTAAGCTTGAGGAACAGTTAGGCGACCATAACTGGACCATAATTGGACCATGAAACCTTCCCTTGTATTCGAGAGCTCCCTACCAATCACGGGCGTGGCGACTCTGGCTATCGTACTCATCGGCCACTTCGAATCTGCGAGAGAAACTGGCTGGGCGAGACCACCTCGGCTGATAACGTCTCTTGGGGGAAGTCTTTAGGGTTCAAAGTAACAAGGAAATCAGCTCGGCCCTCCTGAGCGCATGCGCAAAAGGAGTTGTCGCCTGGGTCAGGAGAGAGTTCGGAGGTTCCTTCCACGACCACCACTTCTGCTTCTTCCTTGAGTAAGTTGATCAGCCGGCCAGCAACTGACGGACGCACTTTCAGGCGGCTGGCAACCTCTTTATACTCTTCCAAGATCTCAGTCGACACGAGCCAGATGAACCGACCCTTCTCAGCCCATTCGAATAACAGATCGCCACTATCGGTCCTGCCCGCCACGAAGGGACATTTGAAGGCTGCAATACCTGAAATCACCACCGACGTGTCAACAACGACTCTACGCCCGCGCCGCCCGCGGCTCTGCTTCAACGGTGACCTCCGGCACTCGTTTCCCTCGATTTCTGTGCTCCCGGATCGCCTTCAGAATCTCCTCTTGGGATACGTCTCCGATGCCCTGAGCCGCCTCTTCGAGAGCGGTCAAAAACTCGCTCTTCCAGCCGCGGCGCTTTCTGCCCCTGGGCAGGTCTTTAAACAGTCTAACCAACTTAACTCGTTCTTCCACTTGCCGGACCAACTCTCGAAGCGGGACCTTGACCTCGACGGAAATTGTTCCGGGCGAAGGCCGAGACCTGAACACAACCGCGTCCGCCTTTTTCTCCACCCCCGAAGGGAAACATTCAGTGAAAGCGTCTGTAAACTCGGAGAGTAGCTCCGTGTTCGTGCCAAGCGCCTTCTTCAGGAGCAGTGCGATCTTTGCGGTGTAGAGAACATTCGTGTCGAAGACATACAGACCCGCCCGCCGCCTAGGCTTGACGACGCCAAACTGGACAAGGTTCTGCAGTTCTTTCGGTGAGGTTTCGAGAACAGCGCTTGCCTGTTTAAGCTTCAGTTGCGCGGTCTGCATACCTTGACTCCTTCTATTGACATCTAAATATTAGATGATAATATCGGGCAATGTCAAGGACCGAAACGTGGAAAGACCGAAGCAATCGAAGCTTTCGGACGACTAGGTGTCACTGGTTCGCCCAGATCAGGGGCATTTAGCCAACAATCGAAGAGCTTTAAAATCAGCATAATGAATTTGTTGTTAAAGGGCTTATGAGGTCTGTGCCTTTGGACGGTTTGGGCTCGTGGACTCAAGTCTTTATATTGGGAGCGCTATGACTTTAGTCCTCGTAATAGGGCCTGCAATGCAGTAGAGTGTCTGGTTAGTACGTGTTCTGCGATGTGACGAGCGCATTGCGGAAGCAGCTACTTGTTGTGGGCTCAAGAGGAAAAGTAAACCATGGGAGGGGAAAAGCGCATTCTGATCGCCGCCGCTGACCACGACTTTATAACGCGGCTGGCGTTTTTCCTTGAGGACGAGGGGTACGAAACCGTCGTTGCCTGGGGCGGACGCGAAGCAATCGAGCAGCTCCGTTCGAGCCAATTCGATACTGTGCTGGTCGGCGAGTATCTTCCCGACGTGGATCCCAAAGAATTCTGGCAAACAGTCCGTGGGCTTTCGATCAAGCCGACCATGGTGCTTTTGGAAGTCGGTCAGCACAATCCGGAAATGGTCAGAATGTTCTCGGAAGCAGAAGGAAATTGCATCGTCCGGGGAAGCTCGGCTTATCTGATTTTCGAATCGGTTTATGAGTGCTTGACGTCCAAAAAAGCGCGAGCGTGCGCGGCAAAAGAGACCGCCGCCGGACGCGCCTGAGACATTAAGTTTTTTTGCGAACGGTGGAAGGGAACGGGCCACGCATGTCTGCGGGCCCCTATGATGATCTTACGCAGAGAAAATATGAATCAATCATCAACGAATCCCGCCGGTCAGACGACACCTTTGGCTGTTGTTTCCACAGACATCAAAGGCGCAACTGGGCAATTGAATGAAACTCCGCCGGGCATCCTTGTGGCTATTCCGGATGCTGGCATTGGGGAAGTAATCCGCCGGGTAATCACAGAAATCGGATTGAAGGACGCAGCAGTCGCACCTGGCCTGCGATAAAAAGGACGGCAGCGGGCAGCCTGCCTGGACGAAAGGAGGAAACAGCGTGGAAATCGACGGAACAAAAATGGTGAAGGAAATCGTTTTCGCCATACCGGCGTCTGCGAGAGTTTTCGAGCAGTTGGGAATCGATTACTGCTGCGGCGGCGATAAGCGCCTTGATGAAGCCTGCAAGGCCGCCGGCGTGCAACTGACGAACCTTGCGCGATCACTTGAAGCCGCCGCGCACGACGCAGGTGCCGGCGAAGAAAGCACCGATTGGTCCGAAAAATCACTGGCGGAGCTGATGAATCACATCATCGAAAAGCACCATAATTATTGCCGGCAGGAGGTGGCGTTAATCGAACCTCTTCTCGACAAAGTCGCGCAGGTGCACGGCGACATTCATTCCGAGTTGCGCAGGATCAAATCGCTTTTTGCAGGGCTCAGCAAGGAGCTGCTGATGCATCTTGTTAAAGAAGAGCAGACACTGTTTCCTTACATTGTCCGGATGGAAGAAGCCGTGACTCGCAGGGTTCCGTTTCCCCGGCCGCTATTCGGGACCGTGCAAAATCCCGTTCAGATGATGGTGCTGGAGCACGACAGCGCGGGCGCGGCACTGCATGAAATCCATGAGTTGAGCCACGGCTATGAGATGCCGCCGGACGGCTGCGGCAGCTACCGAACACTCTATGAAGCTTTACGCGCGTTTGAAAGCGACATGCACCAGCACGTCCACCTTGAAAACAACGTACTGTTTCCGCGCGCCGTGGCCATGGAGGAAGCAACGCTCTCGGGGCAAGAAAGCGTCAGTAACTAGTGCATCGCCGGTCCAAATCCTTGTAAATTCAAAGCTAGGATGCCGGGCGCAAAAGTCCCGCAGCGGCGACAACGCTCGCCTGAAAACGCTCTCTTTTCGCACCTGAAGCTCTTTTGCCCCGCTTGAGTGAAGAAAGAGATGAATCGCGGGCACCGCTGGCTATGCCGGTCGAGCGGCTGGAAGAAGACGCTGGAAGAGAGGGTCCTTCCTTCAGTAGTGAAGGACCCTGACCTTGGCGAAAACGTGCTGGAGGGGGGTCCCGGCCTCACCACGGGTTGGCTTCGCCAGCGGCTGAATCGGCTCACTGCGGTTGAAATTGACCGCGAGATGGAGGGCTCACTGGCAAGCCGCATGCATGGCACAAATGTGCGCCTCATACGAGACGACGGCACCGCTGCCTTTCAAAGAGGATTCCTTTTTGGGGGCCGTGGCCTTCACGATGTTTCACTACATTCCCTCCGTTGGACTCCAGAATAAACTCTTTGCAGAAATCTGCCGCGTCATCCGGCCAGGTAGTGTGTTTGCGGGGGTGGACAGCGTGGACAGCTTGTTGATGCGCCTGCTCCACATGCGCGATACACTAGTCCCGATTGACCCTTTGACGCTGACAGAGAGTTTCGCGGCCGCCGGTTTCACAAAAATCTCCGTCGACACCGATGGAAGAGGCTTCCGCTTTTCTGCGATTTGCCCATGAGCGGCAAACTGAATCTCAACACGGAAAAGAGGCTGGACAGGACGGGCTCAGAGTATTCGTCGCGGCTTGCATTACTCGACCCCGAGGTGGTTCGCGCCATTGCCATGCGGCTGCGGCTTATCCATCTTCTCAACCGCTCTCCGGAGCGCCGCATTTGGGCCCTTTTTATGTTCATCAACGGGTTCATCACCATCGCGATCCTCGCGGGGGCGGCGATGGTTTCCCACACGCCGTTTGTCTTTCCTTCGCTCGGGCCCACGGCGATTCTGCTCTTCTATACTCCGCTTTCGCCGACCGCCTCCCCCCGCCACACGCTTTACGGCCACGCCATCGGCATCGTGTGCGGCTACGGCTCGCTGCTGCTGGGCCTGCACCACGCACCACCTGCCATCGAGACCAATGTGGACATGCGCCGCATCATGGCCGCCACCCGGTCACTGGCGCTGACGGCCGGCCTGATGATTTTGCTGAAGGCCGCGCATCCGCCCGCGAGAGCAACCACGCTGATCGTTTCACTCGGCATTGTGACCAAACCGTTCTACCTGGCGATCATCGAAGTTGCCGTGGTACTACTGGTGGTGCAGGGGATTGTGATCAATCGTTTGGCAGGGCTGGATTATCCTCTTTGGGCCAGGCGGATTGATCCATTGAATAGTTCAGCACCCGCCGACTCTGTGGCAGAAGAGACGGAAAATCAAGACGTGGATTAAGGTTGCTCGGCGGTGAATATCGGAGGGTCCATCAATGCCGATGAGTTACGTGCATATCGCCATATCTGACCCGCAGGTCCCGCGCGCGCCTTCCCCCATTCTTCAGCACCTGCTGGATACCTATGCCAGCGAGACCAACAAGGTGATCTCTGTTTGGAGCGAGTTTGGCGCCGAAGACCTTGCTTTTCGGCCGCACCAGCGTTCGAGCAGCGTTGCGGAAATCATGAAGCACCAGTTGCTTTCAGAGCGCCGCTTTTTCGGGGAATTTCTGGGATCGCCGGAGCCACCGCCGCACCAGGTGCTTCCGGCGGCGGAAACTCCCGAGGAATACGCGCGGCGCATGCTGGAGCTCGCCCTGCCAAGGCTCTCATTCCTTTCATCGAAGCGGGAGGACTGGTGGATCGAAGAAGCGCCGTTCTTCGACGTCAAACGCCAGCGGATCTGGATTTTCTGGCGGCGAGTCCTGCACACAACGCACCATCGCACCCAGCTCACGGTCTATTTGAGGCTGCTCGAAAAGAAGGTCCCTTCCACATACGGGCCAACCGCAGATGTCACATGGAAGGGCGCAGATCCGACGACGACTGTGGATGCGGCCGGCCGGCGATAGAAGATTTGAGAGATTCCGCCGAAATACTGCGGGAATGCGCAATCCACAGCAATCTTTAGAATGAAGCGGAATAGCGCCCCACGCTCTAGAGTGAAGATGGCGAAATCCACGACAATGCTGATTCGCCCTTTGCCTCCATTTCGTCTCGACCTGACGGTATGGGCATTGCGGCGCCGGCCAACCAATCTTATCGATCGATGGGACGGGAAAATCTATCGCCGAGTCATCGCAGTGGAGAAGACTCCCTTTGAAATTGCGGCAACTCAGGCTGGAAGCGACCGCTCAAGTGTTCGGCTCACAATTCGTGGCGGTTCCCTTGATGCCAGGAAAAAGCAGAAAATCAGACAGGCAGTGGCGAACACACTTGGAGTTGGCGCAGATCTGAGCGGCTTTTACCGCGTGGCCGCCTGCGACCGACGGCTTGCGCCGCTGGCACGGCGTTTCCAGGGGATGAAACCGCCGCGATTTTTTTCGATTTTCGAAGCACTCGTCAACGGAATTACTTGCCAGCAGCTTAGCCTGTCACTTGGAATCCAACTGCTAAATCGGCTTGCACAGAATTTCGGTCTTTCCATAGGCGAGGGTGATTCGCGAAGCTACGCATTTCCACGACCGCGGGACTTGGCATATAGATATCCAGAAGAACTCAGAAAGCTTGGCTTCAATTTTCAGAAGTCGCGGGCCATCATTGAAATAAGCCAAGCCGTCGTCGAGGGGAAGCTAAATCTTGAGAACCTTGCAGGCCTTAATGATGAGGAAGCGCTTCAGCGGTTGATGGAAATTCGGGGAGTCGGGCGATGGACCGCTGAGTACACTTTATTACGAGGCATGGGCCGCCAACATATCTTTCCTGCTGACGACAAGGGAGCCCGCAATGGGCTCGCGCGATGGTTTCATTCGAAAAAGCCAATCGACGCGAAGCGTGCCCAGAGAATGCTTGCACGGTGGCGGCCCTATGGCGGACTGATTTATTTCCATATGTTGATGCAAGGCCTTGATGAAGCCGGACGACTGGAAGTCAATCCTCTAAATCGAGTGTAACCTGCTTCCTAAAAATGATCTATTTAGCCGGAGCTGGAACAGCCTGTTCTTCCTTGTTGTAATGGGCTGCGTTTAACTTTGCAAAATGTGCCCATTTGTCAGGTAAGTCGTCTTTTGGAAAGATTGCCGAGACGGGGCACACCGGAACGCAGGCCCCGCAATCAATGCACTCATCGGGATTGATATAGAGCTGCGTGGCCTCTCCAAACCCGGCCTCATCCTTCCTGGGATGGATGCAATCGACCGGGCACACATCCACGCAGGCAGTATCTTTCGTTCCAATGCAAGGCTCTGCAATAACGTACGCCATAGAACCTCCTCCAGAATGCTTTCACCTGAAGTATGCGTTACGAATATAGGGGCGGCAACGACCTAAGTCGGGCGCGGACCACCGAACATACCTTATTGAGCGATGGCAACCCCGGCGAAGATTGGAAAGTCTACGACAGAAAGACCACCGTCCGTGCCAGCCATTTGCGCGGCTGTCCGGCCACGGAAGCCTCCGGCGTGGATGCCGTGGGCAACCTGCGGTGCGAGCTCAAAAATGCGATACGGCAGTTTTTCTTTGTATCGGCGGAGTTTCGAATCTGCAATCGCGCGAGGCGTGAACTTGTGAAGGCTGGTCAAGCCCGCCTCTTTGGGAAAACGCAGACTACCGAAATCAAGTGCTGCCCAGCCCGGGAGCACATGCTTGGAGGGACCTCCTTCACGGCTGGCACAAACCTGAACTTCCACCTCTCGGTTGGGTGTAAACCGGGAGTGCTCTCGAGTTAAAGAGGGCGCGGCAACGGGGCATTCGCAAATGATTAACGCGCAAATCGGTAGAGAAAGTGTAGGAACGGAAGATCGGCTTCCTGACAACATTGAGTTTCGGGTGATGAGTGGCAAATTCGTTTGGCTAGTAGCCCTGCTGGCGGGGACTGTGGCTATCGCTTTCGCGCCGCGTCCGGCCAGGGCGCTGGCGAAGCAAGCGCGTCTGCCCTACGCTACCATCGTCCATCCGCAATTTATCCCGTCCTCGCAAGCCACTTTCATGTCGCCTAATGACCTGCTGATCGGCGTGACCGACGGCAAAACCGCCAAGGCGTACCCGGCGGCCATTCTGGCGCAGCACGGGGTGGTGCAGGATCTGATGTCGGACGGGCCCATCGCGGTCACTTGGTGATCGTACTGAAACACGGCCCTCGTGTTTAGGGCCGCCGCGCAAGGCAGGGATCTTATCTTCGATACCGCCGGCCTGATCGGCGGCAATGAAGTGTTTCGGGACCACGAGACGGACAGCCGCTGGCAGCAATCAACCCTCGAAGCCATCTCCGGGCCGCTCAAGGGCACTCATCTGGTTCTTTATCCTTTTCTATTGACAACCTGGGGCGAATGGTGCAACCAGCACCCCGGCACGCTGGTGCTCAAACCCCTACCGGGATACGCGGAGCGCTTGGCCACCATGAATAGAATCATCAACCAGGGAATCATCGGAAGGGCGGGTCCGGCGCCCGAGGGCGCTTTCGGCCACGACCGCCGGCTGCGTCCGAGGGACACGATCGTGGGACTCGAGGCGGGCGGAGAGGCGAAGGCGTACCCGATGTCCGCACTCGAGCGCACGCGCGTGGTGAACGACACGGTGGGAGGCCGCCCCGTATTGATTGTGCATCAGCCGGCCTCAGACACGACCACAGCGTTCGTGGCTGAAGCAGGCGGCAAAAGGCTGCATTTCCGCGCCGCCGATCCTGAGGCCGAAAAACTTATCGACCTGGAAACTCATTCAACCTGGACTGCCTATGGCATATGCCTCGCCGGGCCTACGAAGGGGACGCGGTTGAAGTCGCTGATTCTTGAGCCGGAATTCTGGTTCGCGTGGTCGGAGTTTCATCCGAAAACTCTTCTGTACAGCTCAATATCTGCACATTAGCCTTTTATCCGCGGCCGTGGTGTGACCTGCCAGCGGCTATTTGAGCGCGCTGAACCGCGCGGATTGCGACGACCTTGTGAAAGGAGAATGGCAACATGATAACTCGATGCGAAATGAACAGCAGTCTTGCCGCCATACTGGGCGGATTCTTCATGGAAAGTGCTGGCACGCCTTTGCGCGCGCTGCGCAGCAGGCGCGACAAAACGCCCAAGGTCACATGCGGAACATGCCGTCCATCGGAATACACACGTTGATGCAGGAGCCTCTGGCTGAAATGCCCAATCCGGAGGTGACGGTGCTCACGCTCACCGTTGCTCCCGGCGGCAGATCCCAGCCGCACAAGCATATGGGGCCGGTTTTTGCCTATCTGCTGGAAGGCGAGATCGAGAACCAGGTTGACCCGAACCCTCCCCGGAGATACAAACCCGGCGAGTACTTCTGCGAGCCTCCGATGCACGTCCACCGTTCTTTGCGCAACCTGAGCTACACAAAGCCTGCGAAGCTCCTGATTTTTCAGGTTGGGGAAAAGGGAAAGCAGTTCACAATTTCCGCGAAGTAATGGAGCGCGCCATTCGCAGGCTAGCGTGCTGCGGAAGAAGAAACAGCATGTCGCCGCAGGCGCGACTTCGTGTCACGGGCCTTTTGATGCGAAAACCTGCAATCCCACGGCTTGGAGAGTGAAATCGCGCAGGCCGCCGGGTTTGCGGTCTGCGTCACTTGTTTTGGCCGGGGTCATGGCGTCGAACGGCTGCGGAGCCGCGACCGGACGCTCGGGTGCAACCCGGTGTGCGACACGGCCAGAAGAACCGCGGACCTCACGACCGAAGGTCCTTGCTACCTGCTAAAATCCAATCAGGACAGACAGCAATTACGAGGAGATACGGTGCCGGATGCGATAATCGAGGCCCGTGGAGTCGAAAAGAGCTATATTCGGCCTGGAGGCAGTAAGATCGAGGTCATCGCGGCCACTGATCTCGCGATCCATCGTGGGGCGATCGTCGCCCTGCTTGGTCCTTCAGGGTCCGGCAAATCGACCCTGTTGCGAATTCTTTCGGGCCTTGCTCCGCCTTCGGCAGGCGAGGTGCTGTGGCACGGGAAACCCTTGAACGGCCAGATTCCCAACGTTGCCATCGTATTTCAGAGCTTCGCTCTTTTCCCCTGGCTCACGGTTTTGCAGAACGTCGAAGCGCCGCTCGAAGCGCGAGGCATGCACGCCATAGAGCGCCATAAACGCGCTTTGCGGATGCTCGATACGGTGGGCCTTGATGGGTTCGAGAACGCCTACCCCAAAGAGCTTTCCGGCGGTATGAAGCAGCGGGTGGGCTTTGCGCGCGCCCTCGTTGTCGAGCCGGAAGTGCTGTTCATGGATGAACCCTTTTCAGCGCTCGATGTCCTAACGGCAGAAAACCTGCGCGGCGAGCTATTGGAACTCTGGCTCAATAAGAAAATGCCTACCAGCACCATTTTCATTGTCACTCACAACATCGAAGAGGCGGTCTTGCTGGCTGACCGGGTAATCGTGCTGGGGCACGATCCCGGCCACATTCGCGCCGATTTCCATATTGACCTGCCGCATGCGAGAGATCGTAAGGCCCGCCGGTTTACCGAATACGTGGATTACATCTATGCGGTCATGACGCGGCCGAAAGAGAAAGCGCCTCCGCTTCCGCTGCGAAAGCCGCTGGGAAAGAAAAGATACCAGATGCTGCCGCACGCTTTCCCCAGCGGCATTGGCGGATTTCTGGAACTTCTGGATAGTAGTGGCGGCCGGGACGACCTATATCATCTGGCGGACGAACTTAACATGGAGGTCGATGAACTTCTGCCAACCGTTGAAGCCTCAGCCCTCTTGCGGTTTGCTGCGCTCAAGGAAGGCGATGCGGAGATTACGCCTCAAGGCCGGGCTTTTGCCGGGGCCGACATTCTTACGCGCAAGGCGTTATTCCGGGAGGCAGCGCTAAAACACGTCGCACTGCTTCGCATAATCGACAGCACGCTGCGGGCGAACCCCGACCATTCCGTCGAGGAAAAATTCCTCCAGGATACGTTGAGCGAGCACTTCACCGAAGAGGAAGTGTGGCGCCAGATCGACACGATGCTGGACTGGGGGCGCTACGCTGAGATTTTCGACTACGACTCTGAAACCGGCCGCCTTGTGCTGCCCGACAGCGGTGCCGAGACCAAGGGCTGAATCTCCTGATGAAGCGTATCACCAGCAAACGGCTGCGGGTCCTCGCGGGTGGACCCTGGTCGCTACGGCCTTTGCGCACCTGGCCGCGAGCGATCGACGTGGTGATCTTTGCGGCGGGCCTGGCGCTTCTCTACGGCCTGATTGCGGTCGAGCGCACATGGCTTGGTCCGGTCACGCCCAGGATAGAAATCGACCGCAGTCCTCTGGCGCTTCCCGGCTATGCTGCCTACTCGTTGCTCCGCATCCTGATTGCCTACCTGCTCAGCCTCGGTTTTGCCCTCGCTTACGGTTACGTCGCCGCATACAACGCCGCCGCCGAGCGGTTCATGGTTCCGTTGTTGGACATTCTGCAGTCGATCCCCGTGCTCAGCTTTCTGCCCGGCGTCATGCTCGCGATGGTGGCGCTGTTCCCATTGCGGCAACTCGGAGTTGAGCTCGGGGCCATTCTCCTCATCTTCAGCGGCCAGGTCTGGAATATGGCATTCAGCTTTTACGCTTCGCTGAAAGGGATTCCCAGAGAGATGCGCGAAACCGCGCGGGTCTACCAATTCAACGCGTGGCAGCGCTTCCGGGAGGTCGAACTGCCTTCCTCGGCCATCGGTTTGGTATGGAATTCCATGATGTCTGTCGCCGGCGGCTGGTTTTTCCTGATGGCGTGCGAGATGTTCGTGCTGGGTGACCGCGATTTTCGCCTGCCGGGGCTCGGTTCTTACCTGCAGACTGCCGCCGGCGCGGGCGACACGAAAGCGATTGTATGGGGCGTATCTGTGATGGTAGCCGTGATCGTCCTGCTCGATCAGCTTTTATGGCGTCCTGTCATCGCCTGGGCGGGAAAATTCAAATTGGAGGAGGTCGAGGCCGGCGAATCGTCCGAATCATGGGTGCTGGAATTGATTCGACACTCGCGGCTCATGGTCCGCCTTCAAAAGAGAGCTCTGGCCCCGCTCATCGAAAATGTTTCGGTGCGTTTTGCCGAAGCCCGGCTAAAAAAGGCGCCGGAACAGGAACGCTTCCGCGGTCTGAAGAGGAGGGCCCCGCGAGTGCTTGGCGTGGCGCTGCTCGCAGGCGTTGCTTACGCGGTCGCCCGCGCCGCCATAATGATGGCCGGTCTTGGCCGAGCGGAGATCGCGGAGATTGGAGTGGGAATGCTCGCCACGTTTGCCCGAGTGAATGTTGCGCTGCTGATCGGCGCGGCGTGGACAATCCCCGCGGGAGTGGCTATCGGATTCAGTCCCCGGCTTTCGCGGGTTGCACAACCACTGGCGCAGATTGCAGCTTCCGTTCCCGCCACGGCGCTGTTTCCGATTGTGCTGCTGGTGCTCATCCGGCTGGGTGGCGGGCTGGGTGTAGCCTCAGTGGTCCTCATGTTGCTTGGAACGCAGTGGTACATCCTTTTCAACGTCATCGCCGGCGCAATAGCCATTCCAAGCGACCTCAAGGAGGCGGCCGCCGTGTTCAAGTTCGGATCTGGCGCTCGGTGGCGCAAGCTCATTCTTCCCGGGATTTTCCCCTACCTGATTACCGGCCTGGTCACTGCGTCCGGCGGCGCGTGGAACGCCAGCATCATCGCCGAGTATTTCCAGTTTAAAGGTCAAATCTTTTCCACTGTGGGGCTCGGGGCCACGATCAGCCGGGCAACTGCTGCAGGAAATTTTGATGTACTGATTGCATCAACCGTCGCCATGGCCGCAGTGGTTGTTACCATCAATCGCCTGGTCTGGCGACGGCTTTACACTATGGCGGAGACACGATATAAGCTGGAGGCATAAGCCGCGCAGAACGGGGATTCGGACGGCAGAACGGCTGTCGCAGGGCTTGCGCATGAGGCCCTCTACGCCGTGCGAATTACAGAAAGGAATGGGGTGTGGCAAGTGCAGGGTCTTCAATATTGGGCCGGCGGCGTAGACATCCAACAACAATGGTCGCGCCACTCGCCCGCAGGACCGGAGGCTCGCGCTACTCGTCGCTTATCTTTCTGAAGTGATTTGCCGCACACCTTCCAGCCGGCCCAGGTGGTCCACTAATGAAGTGAGGTTTCGGGTGGCAGTTGGGCCCAGGGTGATGTCAACTCTGTCGACCGTCCCCAGTTCGCCTGGCATCACCACCACCCGATCCAGGTGTTGTCCCACCGATTCTACCGCGGACTCGATTGCCTCCAATGACCCTACTCCTCGCTCGATCAGCAAG
The DNA here is from genome assembly GCA_035277665.1 of Terriglobia bacterium. GTDB lineage: Bacteria > Acidobacteriota > Terriglobia > UBA7540 > UBA7540 > SCRD01. The sequence continues at coordinate 45,316 of DATEKC010000227.1, read as the reverse complement.
CTCAGCTCGTGCGAGTGGCGGTGACGGAAAATTCGATTTTCCACCGGCCGCCGCGCCAACAGCCGCGACCACCCAGACGCTAGTCGCAGTGGTCGGCCCCCCCGCACCACTTCCCGCTGGAAAATTATCAGGCCGGCGCCCAGGAAGCCTATGCCACTCACGATCTGAGCCGCCATGCGCGAAGGATCCAACACCACGTTTGGATTCCCCAAAATGTCGTGGAAGCCGAAGGCCGAAAGCACCATGAAGAGTGCCGCACCCAGCCCGACCATTGCGTGAGTTCTCAGGCCGGCGGCGCACTCGAGGCGCTCTCGCTCCATCCCAACGATCGCGCTGAGCAACGTTGCCACTAAAAGTCGTATTGCAATCTCTGAAAGAGGAATCATCTGAAGTCCTCCTGTTCTAATTTACGCTCAGGTGATTGAAGGGAAAAAACGACTTGGCCGGTGCCTGACGGTCCGGTCATGGCGTTAACTGTTCTCGCCTTGTGTGGTCGATTTTTGTCGCGGGCGCCTCCGATCGGAAAAGCTTTCTGCCTTCAGCTGCATCAGACGGCAGAAACACGAATCGAGTATTTTCTCGTTGATTGGAACCTCCCTGTCGAAATGATATAGCAATTCAGCATGAACGACGAACCATTTGGAAATAACCTCTCTGCCCACTATACTTCCGAACTAACTCCTGCGATTGTTCCGGCCACGTGACAGAGGTTCGCAGACAATCACCGAGACGCCTATCTTGATACGGCTGTTGCTGACGAAATGCGGCGAAGTTGGTAGCTAAATACCTGGCTCAACAGGCTCAGAGGATCTTGAGCCCGATGTGAGGGGCTATGATGCGGTTTTGAGATTGACACGCGATAGCCACCGCGCGCGCCAAGCTTCAACGCCACATTTCCTCTTGGCGTGTTAGAGGGCAGTTACCGGTCCGGGTGAGTTCGAGTTGTATGGGGCGCAACTCGACAACTCGACACTATGCCGGTCGAGGCTTCCCAAAGTTACAACTTGCTATTCTTTATCTTCACTCAAGACATTGCCGATGTCGACTGAGGTTATAACCCTTCAAGCGGGAACCAGTGCCCCGGAGTTCAATTCTCTTGCCTGTTTCAAGGTGACCTTCAATGGCAAGTTTTGGGTGACCGTCGGAGATCCTTTTTCTGTTTGATCGCCTTAGGCCCTTCCGATGTCTGGCTGGTAGCGCAATATCAAAACGGCTTCGGGCGACCTCGGAACAGGTGCAAGATGCGACAACCAGAGCGTTAGTAGCCCGCAAATTCCTCTGTTCGAATATCATCATTATCGACGCCTCCCAGGTTCAGGATGGCTCTTATCCCTTTCACCATCGCCGCAGGGCCGGCAATATAGCAGACGGGGTTGCTTAGCCATTTCAGATACCTTTCAAGCATGGCTTGGCTGAGATGTCCTGTCTCGCCGCTCCAGAGCCGGCGTGAGCGTTCGGGCTGCGTCATTATCGGGATAAACCGGTAATTTGAGTTGCGACTCTCGATCTGCTTGAGTTCGTCAAGGAATGGAGCGTCTTCGGGACGTCGGTTGAAGTAAAAAAGAACAATATGATGCCTCAGCCTACGCTCGCTGGCATCAAGGATTATGCTTCGAAAAGGCGTAATCCCAATCCCTCCCGCAAACATCACTGCAGGCCGCTGACTATCCTGATGGAGCTTGAAATCGCCGAAAGGCCCTTCGATCTTGACTTCAACTCCCGGGAGGGCAACTCCCAACACCCGCTTGAATGCCGAATCGCGCATTCGAGTCACCACCATAAGACTTTGGTCGCTAGGCGAACTGGCGAGGGAAAACCCCCGTACGTTGCCCTCAGCGTCGGTTTCGGGAGGTTTCAGCAGCGTTATATCCACAAACTGGCCAGCCTTAAAGCTCCAGCCGGCCGGCCGTTCAAACCGGAATGCCATGGTGTGATCGGCAACTTTCCAGCTGCCGATCAATTGTGAATTAAAAATTGGCCAGGCCGAAATCGCGACTGCGCTCATTCGTTTCTCCTTTCAGACTTCACGCAAGGCAGGAGACTGCGGCGTGGTTATCGAATCTTGTCGCAGAACGCTGCTACTGTGGTTTAGCGCAATCAGGCCGCCTTGGTTTCGAAAGCCATCTTGGTTTCAAGGAACTGTTTGAGCGCCACAGCGTTATTGTGAGTAGAATCGTGAGAGCTGTACACGAGCGTCACATCGCCCTGGCGAGCATCTTGGGCCAGGGGTTTCCAGGCTTCAGGCTTGGCATTGAGTTCGCCGAAATAGCGGTGCTTGAAATCCTCCCACTTGGCCGGATCATGACTGAACCAACGGCGCAACTCATGAGTGGGAGCGATGTCTTTCAACCAACCATCGAGGCGCAGAGTTCCCTTCCTGATACCGCGCGGCCAAAGCCGCTCCACCAGAAAACATTTACCTCCCATACAACCTTCCGTGTCATAAACTCTTTTGAGTGTGATCATAAATTTCGTATCTCCTTTTCAGATCCTTGCTTTCTGCGAAGGCGCTGGAGCTGCGAACCGCCGCGCCTGCACTGGGAACTATGGCAAGTACCAAGCCAAAACGGGAGCGGCTTCGGCGGAAGACGGCAACCTGCGGCAATGGTGGCGCTTGGCGAAAGAGTCGGGTTTTTGGTGGGATTTACGAACAGACAGAATTATTGTTCCGGCTGGCAAACGTCGTCATATTTGACGACATGGTGACGCTTCTAGCATCAGACACTGTCTCGCGAGATGCCGAGCCACCGCATCTTCGAAGCGAGGGTTGTTCGCTTCAGGCCCAGGCGGGCGGCGGCGCCGCGCGGACCTCCGACAATGCCGTTGGTTTCGCGCAGAATGCGCAGAATGTGTTCGCGCTCCGCGTCCGCGAGCGTGCTGGCGGGCGCCGGCTTTGATTTTTTCTGGAATTTGGATTCCAGGGGCGGCACTTGCAGGATCGCGCCAGAGGTCAAGATGACGGCGCGCTCGATGTAATGTTCCAATTCGCGGATGTTACCAGGCCAAGGGTATTGCGAAAGCGCGCGCAGAACTTCGGCAGGAATCGAACCCGTGGTTTTGCCCATCCGGCGGCTGTATTTTTCCAGAAAATACCGGGCCAGAAGCGGAACGTCTCCAGCGCGCTCCCGCAAGGGAGGCAGCGTAATGGGAAAAACATTCAACCGGTAGTAGAGATCGCTGCGGAAGCGCCCCTCTTCCACCATCGATTCCAAATCACGGTTGGTGGCGGCGATCAGGCGTACGTCCACATTGATAGTCTGGGAACTGCCTAGCCTTTCAAACTGCCTTTCCTGCAATGCCCGTAGCAGCTTCGGCTGAAGATCCAAAGGAATATCCCCCACCTCATCCAGGAAAAGCGTTCCGCGATGTGCCAGCTCCAGGCGCCCGATCTTGCGAGATGTGGACCCGGTGAAAGCGCCCTTTTCATGACCGAAGAGTTCGCTTTCCAAAAGTCCCGAGGGCAGCGCGGAACAGTTGACGGTGATGAAAGCTCCCCCACGCCGGCGGCTCAGCCCGTGAATGGCCCGGGCAATTAGCTCTTTGCCAGTCCCGGTTTCTCCCAGAATTAAAACCGTCGAGCCCGTGGGAGCCACCGTTTCGACCTGCTCGAGCACTTGCTTGAGCGATGCGCTCCGGCCAATGATCTCGCCAAAATTCGGCCGGCTGCGGACTTCAGCTTCCAGGTACTGCTTTTCGTCCGTCAATTTCTCTTTCAGTTCGGAAAGCTGGCGGAAAGAGATCGCGTTGCGCAGCGCCAGCGCGATCTGGTTCGCTACCTGGCCGAGGAGGCTCACTTCCTCATCGAGAAAGGCACCCTCCTGGAGGCTCGCAAGATTCAAGGTGCCTAAAACCCGGTCGCCATGGATTAAGGGTATGCGGCATGCCGATAGTACTCCCTGCTTGATAAGGTTCGCGGGAATTTCAAAAGGCCTGCCGTTTTCATGGACGCGGTTCAGAACGAGGGGGCGGCGGGCTTTGATCGCCCAGCCGGCCGGCGAGTTTTCCATCGAGAGCAAGAGCTCTTCGTGAATCAGATTCTTGCGGGAAACCGAAGGCAAAGCGTAAACCCGCAGCTTCTGGATGGCTGGATCATAGAGCGCCAGACCCGCGTAATCATATTCCTTGATTTGCCGGAGAGACGCCGCGATGGCGCTAAGCAGATCCTCGAGATTCAAATGAACAATCAGGCGATTGCTGATTTCGAGCAAAACGGCTTCAGAAGCCCGCTTGCGCTCTGTAATGTCGCGCGCGATCTTGGTGAATCCCAGCAGTTGATGGTTTTGGTCCCGGAGCGCGGTCAGCACGACGTGTGCCCAGAAGCGCGACCCGTCTTTACGCACCCGCCAGCCCTCCGTCTCGAACCGCCCTTTCTCAGCGGCTTCCCTCAGCTCTTCTTCAGACCTGCCGGCTTTGATGTCTTCCGGCGTAAAAAACACGGAAACATGGCGCCCTAGAATTTCTTCGGTGCGATGTCCTCTCATTTGCCGCGCGCCTTCGTTCCAGGTCATCATCCGGCCCTCCGGATCCAGCATAAAAATGGCGTAATCTTTCACCTCTTCAATCAGGCGTCGGTAACGCTCTTCGCTTGCGTGAAGAGCTTCTTCCATCTGTTTGCGCCGGCCGATATCCCGAATGGTGCTGATAATGCGGAGGCCGTCCGGAGTATGGGAGCCGGCCAGACTGATCTCTACAGGGAAAAGGCTGCCGTCTTTGCGCTTGGCCTGAAGCTCCAGCGCGCCCATCGGGCGAACTTTGGGGTTCCGGACGTAGGCTTCCCGATATTCACGGTGTGTCTCGCGAAACGAGTCCGGAACGAGAATCTCGACAGATTGGCCCAACAACTCTTCGCGCGGGAAGCCAAATATCTCAAGCGCTTGGTCGCTCGCGAAAATAATGCTTCCTCGGGCATCGGTCACCACCACGCCGTCAGGAAGTGAATTCAGAAGTTCCTGAGGTCCGACAGGGCTGACTCCCACGCTCATGGCTTGGTGATTCTCCCTGTGGGTGCGTTATTCATCTGATTCGGTCCAGCCCTGCAGCGGCTCGACGCACTGCCACCCCCTAATGTGATGATTATAAATTAAAAGTTTTGCTTCTTCTTGCCCTTGCAGGTAGAAAACTCCCGTTGTGCTCGGGTGATCCTCACGGGCCGTCACGGTGTAGAAGGCTGGGGACGAAGGTGCCTTAGCCAGGCTGCGCTCGGCCAGCGACGGGCCGATATCATCGGCTTCTTAAGAAATGAACAGCTCGTTACATTCCTTTTCGAGAACACCTCTCACCACCACCGGAGGCGGAGGCCAATTGGGAATGCCGGCGTCAATCAGAATGGGATGATTTGAGCTGACGCCGCCAATGTGCGGTACTGCCCTTCCCATAACTACCCTGGAAATATGGGCGCTGCGAATCACGAACGAACACATGAAGCAAGGCTCCGCCGTGGTGTACAACTCGCAGCCCTCGAGGTCGTGCGTCCCTAAATGGCGGCAGGCTTCCTGGACCGCTTTGAGTTCAGCATGTGCGGTGAATTCTTTTTCGGTTCGCACGCCCTCGGTGCCCTCGGCGACAATGCATCCTTCGCGAACCACCACGGAGCCCACCGGCGTGTCGCCGCGTTCAAGAGCGACGCGGGCCAGCCGGATCGCCTGGCGCATGAATTCCTCATCGCGACCTCGCATCACGCCCGGTTTGAGATCTGTCTCCTCGTCAGCCACGCAACTCCCTCAGGCATGCGCCCGTTTCCCGACCGTAAACTGCGGGACTAATTCCACCTGCGCGATCACCGAATTCGAAATGATGCAAGCTTCCTTCGCGTCTTTAAAGACTTTCTGTGCAAGCGGAATGTCATTCTCCCGGCCGAGCGAAACTCGGGGCTGGACTCGGATACGCGTCACACGGTATTTCCCGTCGGCGTTCTCCACGGTTGCTTCGGCGCTGCTCTCATAAGCTGAAATTTCCAGCTTTCGCCGCCCAGCAAAATTCAGAAAGGTGAGCATCAGGCAGCTATTCACCGCACCGATCAGCAACTCCTCCGGGCACCAGACATCTTCGGTCCCCTTGAATTCCGGCGGGCTCCCGATCTCGACCGGCCGGTGCTTGCTGTGCGTCATCGTCCCCCGCTTGGCGGTTTGCCACGCCAGAGCGTTATTGAAATGAAACACCTTGAACGTCTTCTTCGCCTCCATTAGACCCCCTAGGCTTTTGATTCGTTTCCCTTCCCAGCCGTTTCCGCCGGGCCTTCTACCGGCGTTTTGACTTTTGCCAGAAGTTTCATCAAATCGCGAATCTTGATGTTCTCCAAGTTCCTCACGGCCCCGGAGATTTTACGTCGCAAGGCGGGGGAGGCATAAGGTTCGCTTAGCCGCTGAAATTTCCCTAGCGCGGTTTCCCAGGAGAACGGGCGCGTGTGAAAGCCCTCGTAATCGTGTCCTTCCTTCTCCAGCACGCGCCCATCCTGCAAACGAACCGTGACACGGCACGGCATTTCCTCCGGGAAACGGTCACTGTACGCCTGGTTCGGCCGCACGGTGACCTTCCGGAGCAGCGTTTGCGCGACCTCACGGTCAATTTGCTCCGGAAGATATTGCTGTGGCATCACTTGGCCGTCCAGAATGGCGGCAGCAACCATGTAGGGCAAGCTGTGGTCCGCTTCCTCTTTCGTCCGAACCAGCGTCTTAGTGCCTTCCTCGCCGCCGCCGATGATGTTGTAGGCCACATCGAAGACCTCGATCTCGACGCGCTCGATTGCCGCAGCTTCGAAGCCCGCTTGCCGTTGCAGCACCAGCATCATCTCAAGAACCGATTGCGAATGAATTTCGGCGTTATATTTCTTCAAGATCGTGCGATTAACCCTTTCGAGATCTTCCTTCGACCAGTCGATCTCAAAGCGGCCGGAGATCGCATCCATAAAACCTTTGTTGCCCTCAAAAACTTCGGGTGGCCCGGTAATCCCCCGCATGGCCAGGAACGCGGCGTGGGTGCAAGCAAATCCGGTATTAGGAAACGCCAGGCCTTTCCAGTTGGAGAGCGCTCCGGTTCGCGTGACTCGGAGCGCATGAAAAGCGGTGCCGCTGATGGCGATGGCGTTGGCGGTTTGGGCGGGATTCAACCCCAGCGTGCGTGAAACCCCCGCGGCTACCGCGAAAGATCCGAGCGTCGTGTGGTCAAATCCCTTGGATCGCACCGGCGCCACGTCACAAAGCCGGCAAAGCACCTGATATGCGACGCCCAGCGCGGTCAGAAACTCACTGCCGTTGCGACCGGCATATTCCGCGGCCGCCAGGAGGGCTCCGATGTTGTCACTGGGGTGGCAGGTTTCGCCTTTCGCGAGATAACTGTCATTGAAATCCAGGTAGCGAATCAGCGCGCCATTATAAAAAGCGGCCCGGTCCGGAGAGGTTTTCTTCCCGCCGATGAGAGTCGTGAGCGGGCGGCCGCCAAAATCTTGGAGATGCATGCGAATCAGCGCGACCGGCTGCCCTCCTAGCGCGCCTATCGCGCAGCCCAAGGCATCGAGAACCCGGATTTTGAGCTGAAGGCGGGCGGCTTCGGAAAGATTTTCAAATGAGGCGTGGCAAACAAACTGTGCAAGCTTTTCAACCCTGGTCATCTCCAAGCCCCCTTTGATTGAAGACCTCTCACACCCAGCAACAGAAGCAATCATTCTGCATGGCTGTGAATGTTTTTCTAGAAATCCTCAGCCAACCCGCCCGGGCAGTAAAGCCTTTTTCACTTCCCCGATCGCGCGGCTTACCTGGATACCGTGGAGGCAGGCCTCCGTCACAGTCATTTAGGCAATTTGCGGGCCAAATGCTGCCGTACAATCAGTCATTCTTCACACTGAAGCCCTCGCAACGCCTGAATCGCGAGGAAACACAGAAAAGGTTCCGCGATATCCTATCGGGGAGTTCAGTGCTCTTGAGCGCGGCTCAGCCGCGCTACCCCATCCCGGATTGTCTTTTCCACAAAGTCTAGTCGGTGTTCCCGTGGGATTAAGAAACGATAGCAGAAAAAGGCCCCATCTGGCCCATCGACTCGTATCGGGAAACCGGGGTCGCGCGTGCCCTGGGTAAGCCAAACTTTCCATTCGCCATGCCGCTTCCCAACCACTTTGCCCACAACCTTTTCAAGAGTTGGCCTGTCCTCTATCGGGTTGATCCCATCGCAAAGAATATTGACGGCCATTTCCCTTTTCTCCATAAATAAGATCCATCTCAAGTTCCAGTCATCCCTGACCACCGTCAGTCGAGGACTCGATAGCCCGAGACGCTGTCATTCGCCGCTAGAAAACGCGCCTGGCAGCCATGTTCAAAACTCGCGGGCAAAATACAAAGCCTTGATCCGACTTTAGTCCTTGAGCAATCCTGGGCCCGGGACCACGATAGAATTCGTCCATCATAGCGTGTAGCTCTGAGGACTTTGGTCATGCGGTTATCGCCATTTACTAGATACGTTGAGCACACTTATCTTTTCTCTCCAAACCATCAAAATGTCCATTCGGGCAAGAATGAGGCCATGAAGGCGGAAGCTTCTTCCCCGAGCGAATTTGACAGCAGCGGCACCAGCATCGCTTCGGAATTGCAGCAGGTCGCGAATAGAAGTCCGAAGGCCCCCGGAATTTACCTCTTCACGACCAGAGGGAGAATGCCCGTTTATGTGGGAAAAGCGAAGTCGCTCCGGCATCGGCTCAGTTCATATTTCCGTCCCGCACCGGATCACGAAAGCAAAGTAGCGCATCTGCTTGCCTCCACCTGGATGGTCGAAACCCTCGTCACCAACACGGAACAGGAAGCTCTCGACCTCGAAAATCGGCTGATTAAGCAAATCAAACCACGCTATAACGTCCTGCTGCGGGATGACAAGACATATCCTTATATAAAACTGACAGAAGTCAGGCTGTATCCTCAGTTGAGCGTCACGCGGCGCAAAGGATCTGACAGCGCATCCTACTACGGACCGTACATTCCGGCCGGCCTCGCTTGTCAAGTCATCAAGGTTTTTCGACGATATTTCGACTTCACCGGCAGCAGCCGTGTGCCAAGCGAACAGGAAAAAGGCAGGAAGGCCCGCCTGGTAGCGGACGCGAGGGAAATAATTTATCAGGACAACGTGAGAAAGGTACGCAGATTGCGCCAGGGACATACGGAGGAAGCTACTAGCAATATCTACCGCCAAATGCTCCTGGCTTCCAACACGCGCCACTTTGAAGAGGCAAGCCGCCTCTGGAATTGCCTTCGTGTTCTCGAAAAAATGCGCAAGCAGGCAATTGCCGCGCGCATCCCGCCGCGGGACATCGATGTCGCCGGAGTTTACTGCCAAGGCCTGGGGATGGCGTTGGATCTATTCCAATTCCGAGGCGGGCAGCTTGTGAGCCGGCACGAATGGATGTGCGAAAATCGGCGGGGCACGGCTTTGGATGAAATGCTCATCGTCTTGTTCCGTCGCCTTTGCCGAACCGGATCGGGTTTGCCCGGTGAAGTTTATCTGCCGGCTCGCCCTAAGCCGCGAAAAATGCTGGAGCGGAAGCTTTCCGAAATGTGCGGAAGGACGGTGCGGATCGTGGCACCGAGTGCCGGCAGCGGTCGCTCTTGGCTCAAAATCGCGAATCGGAACGCCCGGATGTTCTTCGAGGAAGGAGTCCAAGAGTCCCGGCGGCGGAATATTTTGTCAACCGCGGCTTAAAGGCCATAGGAGTTTACTTAATGTTTCCAAAATCCGAGCAAAGTAATGGCCTGGCCCATCTAGAATGCAGACGTTCCGTCGCGGAGACGATGACGAGACTGGAATTGCTGCTGAAGGAGCACAGCCTGCGGGTTTTTGCCCGAATTGATCACTCTGCTGCGGCGGCCGAGGCAGGCCTGAAGATGCGTCCCACCCAGGTGCTGGTGTTCGGCAACCCCGTAGGTGGAACGCCTCTGATGATCGCTGCACCTACTTTGGCAATCGATCTGCCGTTCAAAGCACTGGTGTGGGAGGATGATGCCGGAAAAGTCTGGTTGACTTACAACACGCCGGAATACCTGATCAATCGCCACGGCGTTCCCGAATCTCAGGCCAGAAACCTGAGTAAATTAGTGAATCTTCTCAACACGGCTGCAAAGCAAGCTCAGCGTGGACGGAGACCTTAAAATCCGAGCCCAAGAAAAGTATCAGGCTTCAGTGAAAAGGATAAAGCTTCAAATTGCACAGATGAATTAAGGGAGCTTCAGTGGCAAATCCTGGCCTCCAACGCCTGCTTGAGGATTACTTCCTGATGGCTTCAACAGGCAAGCCAGCGCGTTGCCAGGCTTTGAACCCACCCCGCAAGGCGTAAACTTCCTCAAACCCGCGTTCTTTCAATTCTCGCGCCACCCGGGCGCTGGTCTTCTCACCGCTTCAAGTGCAATACGTCACGAGCGTGCGGCCCTGCGGCAACTCCTTTGCGCCCGCCTCCAGGTTCTTCACCGGCACATGAATCGCCCCCGGCACCTGCTGGGGATTCCGGGTGAGCGCGGTCGCACTGCGCGCGTCCACAAAAACCAATTCTTTCATTTTCTCTCGCACCTGGTCGAGGCTGATGCGACGGACGGGAGATTTTGTTTGAGTTGGCATGTTTGTAAGCCTCCACAGTTTTTGGAGTCATAAATCAATTTCCTGTTTATGGCTCGGTCCCGTACCATTTCTAGGGCCAACATTTCTTGCCGGCCATAGCAATCTGCTTTTTTACTCTGCAATTCCAAAAGCAGCCAGCCATGTCGTCTTACGACACCCTGAAGCATGAAAAGTGGGCCTCTGATCATATCTACCGTTTGCTAAAAACATAGAGCTTTGCCTTATTTTCAGGGCAGATCCGTTGCCCGTTCGCACTAAGAATAACGAGACGCACAAGCTTGATACAACGCACGAGCGAGCATCGTGTCATAAGAGTACTTTTCCATCGTATTGTTAATTCTCTGGAGGCGCCACGGTCAAGAGAAAGGCGCTCTCCTCGACAGCTTCGACGTCGTGAGTCACGGAGCGATCCAGAGTAAGCATTTTGCCCTGTGGGAGGTCAAAAAGTCTTCCGGCGGCGTGCATGCGGATGTGCCCGCGCAAAGTTTGCACGCATATCCGTCCGGGATTGTGATGCTCCGGGATGCGCGCGCCTGCCTTGATCGCCCGCAAAGTAACCTGCAAATCGGGATAACTAATCAGGACCTTGCGAGCGTTGCCGCTTGGCCATTCGGGGCTCTGATGGAGTTCTGAGAGTTCTTTCTCCAGATCGAACTCCGCCGAGCGCGCTTGTGCCGCCGCCGGAGACGCCGCTGAACCAGCGTGCGGAGAATGATTTTCCAGTGACACGAATGATCCTCCTTTAATTTAGGGATTCCGCTCGATTAATGCTTAACGGAGCGGCCCAGCTTTTGTTCCACATGGTCGACTGCGGTCGCGAGCAGATCGGTCCGGCCTGCATAGTCGTCAAGCCGGATTAGGATCAAAACACGCTCCGCCTTTTTGCGAATGTCGGTGTGGCACTTTTTTGCGATCTCCATCAACTGGTCCCACGATCCCTCAACGAGGGTTCCGAAAGCCGTGACCTGATAGGGCAGCCCACTCTCACCGATGAAACCCACTAACTCCGAGATGTCCCCGCTAATTGAGCGTTTGCCGCCAAGAGGAATAACCGTCAATTCCATCAACATGGCCGTCTCCACACAGCGCAAACACTCCGGCTGGTCGCTTCCAACGCTGTTCGCGAGCACTCGCGCTGCCAAAAGGCAAGTTTGAGCGTCGCTGTCGGGTAAGGGCAGCGGTGTCAACCGGATCGCTCATCCGTCTGGCAAGACCGAGCAACGGCAGCAGCGAACACGTACCCTCGTCAACCCGCTGCATGCGTCACTTTTGACGGCATATCGACGCTTTCTGGATTATGCAACCCCAGAGCTTCACAACAGAGGGGCCTCTATTCTTCGTAGTGCGCTTCAAATTCGCACCATTTACAATTATGCTGGCTCCACGCCAGACGCCGCGAATTTGGCCGAAATCTTGCCCATAGATCCAGGTTCCTCACCTTCACCAATAAGGAGGCATCGATATGAACATTACAGTGTATTCAAAGTACGGCCCGAGATTATTTGATTTTCCTGGCGACGCACCGGTAGCCGAGGTAGTTAAGAAGGCCGCCGAAACTTTCGATCTCCCTCTCCGGCATCATTACGGCTTGCTTCTTTCCTGCAATGCCAGCACGCCGTTGCGCTCTGACCGAACCCTCGGGTCGTACGATATCCGCGACGGTTCCACCTTGTTTCTCACCATCACGCGTTGCGGTGCGGCGGATGGGAATGGTGCATAAACTATCGACTTCGGGTCCGGCGAGTCGCCGGAGCGGACCGAGAACGATTCTCCATAAAGCCAGGTTGTTGTGCTAACCCTTGTCGCGCCGTCCTCCTGAGGAGAGCGCAACGGGAAGTCTGCTTCTGCAATCAGTGAAACAGACGGCAGGTTCCCAGGGCCGGCGGCTGCCGTCGACTCCCAGAACGAGACGACGAAACACGCTCGACCTTGAAGTGGGTTCAAGACTCGGGATAAAGTTTCAAGCCTCGATCCCTGCCTCCGTTGCCATTTTGACAGAAGTGCCAATCCTATCCCTTCGGTTGCGAGAAGTTGAATAACGGCAAGATAGTAGAAATTTCGCGCTGCCACGTTCATATCAGCAGGTTAGCGGTGAGCAATCAATCTGGCTCCTTTTGGCCACTGCCTTGCACATACAAATCTGGAATGCGCAGGCCAATTGGGCTCTATGGCTCACGAGAGGACGCCATTGAATAGCAAGCCAGTATCGATCCCAGCTTCTGAACGAAAGGTGCCGATCCCGACGGCGCCGCCGGTTTTCGAAGGTACGGAGCAGGCCTTTCGTAGCTGTGCAGGCATGCTCGCCAGGATGGTTCGACGCATTTTGCGCGACCCAGCGGGCGTCGAAGGTATTGTGCAGCAAGCCTTTGTCAACGCCTTGGCTCATCTCGATTCGTTCCATTCGTATTCGGCTCCTGACACCTGGCTCATCCGGATTGCTATTAATGAAGCCCTGATGGCCCGGAGGAGGGACCGCTCGGCAAAGTGTGTCCCGATCGAGGCGTCTTCGGATGGTCAGACGCGAGTCATTTCGCCCCGATTGATCGATTCCCTGCTCAATCTCGAAGAGAATTTTCAGAAGAAAGAGAGCTGCGCGCCGTTTGGTGACGCCCTCGAATCGCTTTCCCCCGGATTCCGGGCGGTGGTCGTGCTGCACTATCTGAAGGGCCTCAGCTGCGAACAGACTGCGAGCTGCCTGGGGATCAGCCTCTCGGCGACCAAATCCAGGCTACTGCGCGCGCGGTGGAACGATGCCAGTCAGAAGACTCTCAACATGTATAAGACATAGGCCGCAAATGAAAAGATAAGACATGTACACCTTAATGATCAGGATCGCGGGTCTTGCTGTTTTTCTAATTGTCACGAGCGCCGTGTTCGCTTCGACGGCTATGGCGGTTTCGTATGGCGCCAAGTGCCTCTCTTCGTCGCTCAGGGCCGTCCGGCACGAGCCAGGCCCGGCAATGCGGGCGAAGTCAAGTCCCTGCCTGAATCCGGCAAACCCGCGAAATCTTTCGAATGGAGCGAAAGCATGAGCACCGTGCAAGTAACCTGGCCGGCCTTTAAAATTAAGCTGTTGAATCGCAGCGAAGCTGCGCAAGGCACAATGGCATTCCAGTTCGAGCGCTCGGCGGGATGGACTTTTAAGGCGGGGCAATTTGTGGATATTACGGCCCTCGATCCGCTGGAAACAGACTCGGAAGGCAACGTGAGAGGGTTCTCAATAGCGAGCGCGCCCTACGAGGATACTCTGATGGTGGCGACGCGAATGCGGAACACCGCTTTCAAGCGCGAGCTGGCTGCGTTGCCTCTCCAGACAGAGTTCAAAATCGAGGGGCCGTTCGGCAACTTGGTGCTTCACAAAAACGCCAAGAAGCCCGCCATTCTGCTCGCCGGGGGTATTGGGATCACACCCTTCCGCAGCATCGCGCGACAGGCAGCTCACGAGAGGTTGCCTCACCAGATCTATTTGTTCTATTCGAACTATCGTCCTGAGGATGCTCCTTTCCTCGAAGAATTCTGCGAACTGGAAAAGCAAAATCCGAACTATCACTTCATCCCCACCATGACCGCCATGGAGCGCTCCGATCTCCCGTGGTCAGGGGAAAGGGGCTTCATCAACGCGCCGCTGCTAGCGAAGCATTTGAAGGTGACTGCGCCGTCAGGCCCGCCTGTCGCCGAGGCGATCTATTACCTCGCGGGGCCGCCCGGCATGGTAGCCGCCCTGCGCAAAATGCTGGTCGATTGGGGCGTGGACGAAGACAACATCCGGGGCGAAGAGTTCGCTGGATATTAGATGGATACTACGGTCAAGGATGCAGGGTTTGGATGTCCGGATATGAATCGAGCCGGCATCACCGCTACGGGGCAAAGTACCGGCAGATCTGTTTTCCGGAAAAGGGCTGCTAACCTTTTGATGCTGGTGACCACCTTTTGCTGGGCCAGCAATATCATTGCAGGAAAAGAGGCGCTACGGAGCTTCTCCCCGCTGGCGCTCGCGCAACTGAGGATGGTGCTGGCTGCGTTTTGTTATGGTGCCATATTTCTTTTCTGGCCCGGTCGGCCCCGGCTGCACCTAATCCCACGGCAATGGCTGCTGCTGGGGCTCATGGCTTTCACGGGAATTACTCTAAACCAGATTTGTTATCTGGGCGGCCTGGCGCGCACTTCGGTGACCCATACGGGCCTGCTCCAGGCCATCGGCCCGATCATGGTCCTTCTGCTCGCCGCGATGATCGGCCGCGAGAAGCTAACGATTCAGAATTGCGCTGGCATGACGATTGCCTTTGGCGGCGTGGCCGTCTTGCTGGTCGGCAAAGCAGGCGCAGCCAACGGCGCGCATTGGAGCGGAGACTTGCTTCTGCTGGCCGCGGGCGCCGCGTTCGCGTGCTACACCATCCTGATGAAAGATGTCGCTAGTGATTACGATGCTCTGACCCTAAGCACCCTGGTTTTTGGATTAGGCGCCGCGTTTTTGGTTCCTTTTTCGTTGCGCTCAATCGCAGCCGTCGAGTGGCAGCGGGTTTCCCTGCGTGCCTGGGCGGGCCTGGCTTTCATGGTCGTCTTCGGGTCCGTGGTTGCCTATCTCATCTTCGCCTTCGCGCTTACGGTTCTTTCCGCTTCGAAAGCCGCGGCATTTTCTTACTTGCAGCCCGTGATGGCCGTGGCGCTGGGAATCTGGCTCCTTGGGGAACGAATCACGTCGCAGGCGGTCGCGGGCGGCGTTCTCATCTTGCTCGGCGTGTATCTAACGGAATTCCAGCGAGCTCGAAGAAAAAGCGCCGAAAGAGAACCGCAGCTGGTGGGGACACGCGGACTGCTGAGTGATAAAGCTGCACGCCAATGGCTCTATCCAGATGCGCAGCGTGAAACCGTTTCGCGCGGGCGCACGGCACCCTGCGGGACAAATAAGGGGCGCCAAGCCCTCGAATGGGTTAAACAGGGAATGGGAGTGTGGTTTGCCCAATTTGGCCACCAGCGGCCAGAGGTAAATCTGAGAATCGAGAAAGAGGGCGCGAGACGCGCCTGCGCGGCAGTAACAAGTGTGCCAACTGTGGCGCCAGGAGAGCTTCATGAACAATGGGAACGGCAATCATCACACAGCAACTTCTCTCTCCGGTTTGGAGAGCGTTCTGACTCTGCCCGAGCGGCCCTTCCCCGCCGCGCCGGAAGGTGACCGTCTGGAAGGTGTCATCCGGATGCTGCTCACGGAAATCGGGATAGATGTTAACAGCGAGCACTTTCGCGAGACGCCCGCGCGGGTCGCCAGGTTTTATCGCGAGTTTACGCACGGCTACAAAGCCAACCCCGCCGCAATTCTCAAAACTTTTCGCGCGAAATGCAGCAGCCTGGTGGTGGTTTCTCAAATCGATTTCTATTCACTCTGCCCGCATCATCTTCTGGTCTACGGCGGGAAGGTCCATTTCGCCTATGTGCCCGATCAGCAGATCGTAGGCGTCTCAAAAATTCCCCGCATCGTGCATGCGCTGGCCTGCCGTCCGGTAGTTCAGGAGGCCCTGGCCGCGGATATTGCGGATGCGTTCATGTCCGTGGTCAAGCCGCTCGGTTGCGCGGTAAAGGCCATCGGCCATCATGACTGCGTGGCGGCGCGCGGTGTCAAGTGCCCGTCCACGGTGATGACCACGGTCGTCATCCGCGGAATTTTCCAGGAAAAAGAAGCCTTGTGTCGAGAGTTTGATCGCGCCGTGGCCGAGGTGGAGAAATCTACGCGTTGAGTCGAACCCGCGTGCATCTATTCAATTAAAAATGGCACCGAACCACTCCAAACCGCGCGTCTTTTCCGGAATCCAGCCTACCGCTGGTTTGCACTTGGGCAACTATATTGGCGCGGTAAGCCAGTGGACTAAAAACCAAGATGCCTATGACAATATCTACTGCATCGCCGATCTCCACGCGCTCACCACGCCAGACTTGCACGAGGATGTACAGATCGCGCAGAAAGTGCGCCAAACCGCGGCGCTTTTGCTCGCCTGCGGTCTCGATCCCGAGCGATCGACACTCTTCGTGCAATCGCACGTCTCAGCGCATGCTGAGCTTGCTTGGATACTCAATTGCTTTACTCCGGTGGGCTGGCTCGAAAGGATGACGCAATTCAAGGTCAAGGCCGCCGCAGCCGAAAGTGCCAGTACCGGCCTGCTCGATTATCCGGTCCTGCAGGCTGCTGATATTCTGCTTTACCAAACCGATCTTGTTCCGGTGGGCGAAGACCAGAAGCAGCACATCGAACTGACCGCGAACCTGGCCCGGCGCTTCAACCATCGGTTTGGCAAGGCATTCGAAATCCCGAAACCCCTGATCCGCGCGATCGGCGCGCGCATCATGGGGCTCGACGATCCTTCGGCCAAGATGAGCAAGAGCCTGGCAGGACGGCGAGGCCATGCGATCGGCCTCGCCGACCCTCCCCAGGCCATTCGCCGCGCGATTCTAGAAGCAGTCACCGACTCAGGTTCTGATATGCGTTTCGTCTCCGCCTCACCCGGAGTGAAAAATCTGCTCGCGATTTTTGAAGTGTTTTCCGGAAAATCGCGCGCCGGCATCGAAGCGCATTTTGCCGGCAAAGGTTACCGGAATCTCAAGGCCGAGGTGGCGGACTTGGTGGTCGCGGCTCTCGCGCCCATTCGGGAGCGGTATCTCGAGCTCGTCGCCGACCCGAGGTATCTCGAAGAGATCTTGCAGCGAGGCCGTGCAAGAGCCGCACCCCTCGCGTTCTCCACGCTGGAAAAGGTTAAAGATCTGACGGGCCTTGAAAATGAAAGGAGTTCCTCTTCATGCCAAAAAACCAAGTTCAACACTCTGACCGAGCTTTCCCATTTCTTCGACTGAATGACCGACCCCCGAAGCCGCGCCGGAGCGGCAATACAGAAATCCGGGGGCCGTACTATACCCCGATGGGCAGCAGGTATCTTCAGGATATTCTCGAAACCATGGGCTGGTATGTGGACACGCTCAAGTTTGCGGGCGGGTCTTTCAGCCTGATGCCCCGGCAGGCCGTCAAAGAATTGCTCGACCTTTGCCATAAGCATGATGTCCTGGTTTCAACCGGTGGCTTCATCGAGCACGTCCTCACGGAGGGGCCGGAAGCCGTCACGCGCTACATCGACGAGTGCAAATCGCTCGGCTTTGACATCATCGAAATTTCCAGCGGGTTCATCACTGTTCCTCCCGACGACTGGCTGCGGCTGATCGAAAAAGTGCAAGAAGCCGGGCTCAAGGCCAAGCCGGAAGTGGGCATCCAATTTGGCGCGGGTGGCGCCACCAGCGCTGAAGAATTGGCGGCCGAAGGCACACGCGACCCCGAAGGCGCCATCGCGCTGGCCAAGCGCTTTCTGGGTGCCGGAGCCTACATGATCATGATCGAATCGGAAGGCATCACCGAGAACGTCAAGGTGTGGCGTACGGACGTTCCCGCCAAGATCGCCAACATCCTGGGCACGGAAAAGATCATGTTTGAGGCGGCGGACCCCGAAGTCTTTGCCTGGTACATCAAGAACTACGGCCCCGAAGTCAATCTCTTTGTGGATCACAGCCAGATCGTGCAACTCGAATGCCTGCGCTCAGGACTTTGGGGCACCAAGAGCCTGTGGGGGCGCGTCGTGACGTACAAGGGCTAGATTTTCCCCGGCACCGCCTTCAGCTAGGCAATAAGATGGAGCTCGCCTCGGGCAATTTGATTTTGGATCGACTGCAGGATTGTGAAGGGTCGAAGGATGAATAGAGCGCAGGGTAGTGTCGGTGACAACCGTTCAGGCCAACAAGGCGGCAACAAATGGCAGGGCGAAGAACTGTCCTTACGGGCCAACGAAGGAGGGGTTGATCGAAGATGAGTGAAGCGGAAATGCACGGCGATGAAAAATTGCGGAAAAAGTTCGGCACGCCTGACATCGCGGCATTAGCGGCTATTCCTGAAGACCTGGTGCGCTTCGTGGAATCCGCCGATTTCTTCTTTATCGCTACGAGCGGCAAGGCCGGTGAGTGCGACTGCAGCTACCGCGGCAAGGGGCAGGATGTGCCAGCAGTAAAGATCCTTGACCGAAAGACTATGGTTTTTCCTCGTTACGTGGGCAATGGCTCGTTCCGAAGCTTGGGCAACATCATCGAGAACCCGCATATCGGGATGTTGTTCATGGATTTTCGCAGTGGTTGAAGGGTACGGATCAATGGCGACGCAGAAATCACCGAAAATGCGGAATGGCTGAAGCTGTTTCCCCACAGCCTGTTGACCGTGAAGGTGATGGTTCGCGAAGCTTACAAACAGAACCGGCCAGTGGAGCTGCCTCGGAAAGGAGAGTAATCTTTCCAGCATAGGGAAATATTTTGAAACCGCAGCGTAGTCCCCAGTCTAAATGAATGATGGTCGGATCATTATTACCAGTTTTGACAGATGCGAATCAACGAGATGAGGGGTGCCCACTGGAGTATAAGCCGGATCGTCGTCAGGCTGTTATTGGACAGCGAGTGGAAAAATGCTTCATGCGCTGTGCCATCGCTCTTTCGTTTCGGTGCGCGCGCTAATGGCCTGCCCGGGTTTTGGTACCAGTGGAAGAGAGAGTTTACATCACAGTTGAGCGGCCCGGGATTTTTATACCACTTCAAGAGCGAGTTTTTCGGCTTCTTCGAGGCCTGTCAGGTCGCGGCTAGCCGCGACCTGATAGGCAAATTCCTTCGGCGTCCTCTCTCCGAGAGCCCTGTGAGGACGGCTCTCATTATATTCCCTTCGCCAAGTCTCTATAATCTGCCTGGTTTCGGCCAGGGTCGTGAACCAGTGAGCATCCAGGCATTCGGCCCGAAAGGTCCCGTTGAATGATTCCACGAAAGCATTATCCGTGGGCTTGCCCGGGCGAGAGAAGGCAATCCGCACCCCATTCTGGTACGCCCAAAGGTCCATCACCTGGCTGGAAAATTCGCTGCCATTATCGCAGTACAACATCTTGGGAACGCCTCGTTGAGCCTTGATGCGGTTCAATACCATCACCACGTCCTGCCCTTTCAACCTCTGCTCTGACTCGATCGCCAGGCATTCCCGTGTGCAAATATCCAAGACCGTCAGCGAACGAAACCTTCTTCCGTCCGCCAGTTGGTCCGCGACAAAATCCATCGACCAGATTTGATTTGGGGCCGTGGGATGAAACCGTTCACGGCCATGTTCCGCTACCCGACGACGGCGTTTCCGCCGCTGCCGCAGCGTCAGTCCTTCTTCCCGATAGATTCGCTCCACCAAATATTTCCCTACCTTCCAGCCCTCCCGGCGGAGCATCGCCAGGATCTTGCGATATCCGTATCGCACTCGAGCCTGGGCGATCTCCCGGATCCGCATCCGGAGTGCGGTTTGGGGATCCTTGTGGCTGTGGTATCGGTAGGTCCGGCGGCTCATCCGGCCCACCCGACAGGCCCTCCGCTCGCTGACTCCATACCTCTCACGCCAATGGTCGACCACCGGACGCCGCTGCGAGGGCTTTAGAACTTTTTTGACAGCACCTCCTGCAGCATCGTCTTGTCCAGCGTCAGGTCAGCCACCAGCCGTTTCAGACGGGCATTCTCCTCCTGCAATTGCTTCAACTCGCGGACCTGATCCACTTCCAAACCTGCATACTGCTTCTTCCAGCGATAAAAGGTCTGCTGCGAAATCCCTGCTTTACGGATCAACTCGGCCACCGGGACTCCCACTTCTGCTTGCTTCAAAACCGCCGCAATCTGCTCCACCGAGAATCGTTTCCGCTTCATGGCAAAACCTCCTCTTTGATTCCTAGATTCTGCCGGAAACTAACTCTCACAGTGGTCTCAAAATACCGGGGCCGGTCAGTAGCGCCAGGGCAGTGTTATGGGCATACCGTGACACAGCCGCTCGCGCTGGGACGGTCCACTTGGCATTGCATCGCCGAGTAGGTTTGGGGTAAGATAGCAGAGTGACCTGCGAGTCGGGCCTGCCAGAGTTTCTGCATTACGGCACTTCAGTCGCCCTTGTCTGCAACCGGCGGTGACGCGGTGCGGTCGGCGCCAGACGGACTGAAAAAGACCCCATTCAGCCTCGCCATTGACATGCCCGCCCAGGAGGTGCCAAAGCCCAGTGAGCCTCACGATCACCAGTGATGAGGAAGCTCCCGTCGTCGGATTCTACGGCTCCGTAGTTGGCAAGAAGATCGTCATGGCGGTGACGGGATTCCTGCTGTTCGGCTTCATCGTGACGCACCTTATCGGGAACCTACTGATCTATCTGCCCAAGAGCTCGGACGGCAAATGGGCGGTGGACGCCTACGCGGCGCAACTGCGCGCGATTCCTGAACTACTGTGGGGCGCACGGATTATCCTGCTGGTGGCGGTCATCCTGCACATCATCGCAGCGTGGCAGCTTACGGTGCTCAACAAGTTTCGGGCACGCTCGCAAGGCTACATCAAATGGGATCCTCTGTCCTCCAGCTACGCTTCCCGCACCATGGTGTGGAGCGGTCCCATTATCTTCTTCTACGTGATTTATCACCTCTTGGACTTGACCTTCGGGACCTTCAACCCCGGTTTCGAATTCGGGCAGGTTCATCGCAACGTCGTAGCAAGCTTCACGCACCCGCTGGTGGCGGGTTTTTATGTCATCGCCAATATCTGCCTGGCCTTTCATCTCTATCATGGTCTGTGGAGCATGTGCCAGAGCGTCGGCCTCTCCCACCCCCGCTACACGCCCGTGCTCAAGATGGCTTCGAAGGTGATTGCCATCGTTATTGGGGTGGGGTTTTGTTCCATACCGCTGGCTGTGCTGAGCGGTCTGGTCAGGTGATGCCGTAGCATCGAGTTAGGTTCCGCTGTTTAAGTTCGGCGTTTACAGACCGTCGCTACGGCAAGGGATCGAAGGATAGACCCATGAAACTTGACGCGCGCATACCGGCAGGCTCTCTCGACCAGAAATGGGACAAGCTGAAGTTCGATATGAAGCTGGTCAACCCTGCCAACAAGCGGAAATATTCCATCATCGTGGTGGGTACCGGGTTGGCGGGGGCGTCAGCGGCGGCTTCGCTGGGCGAACTGGGCTACCGCGTGCGGTCGTTCTGCTACCAGGACTCGCCGCGCCGCGCCCACTCCATCGCCGCGCAAGGAGGAATCAATGCCGCCAAGAATTACCAGAACGACGGCGACTCGGTGTTTCGGCTTTTTTACGATACGGTGAAAGGTGGCGACTTCCGCTCGCGCGAAGCCAACGTCTACCGTCTGGCGCAGGTCAGCATGAACATCATCGACCAGTGCGTCGCGCAGGGGGTGCCTTTCGCGCGCGAATATGGCGGAGTGCTGGCCAACCGGAGCTTCGGCGGCGCGCAGGTTTCACGCACGTTTTATGCGCGCGGGCAGACGGGGCAACAGTTGCTGCTCGGCGCCTATCAGGCCTTGGAGCGGCAAGCCCACGCCGGGCAGGTCGAGGTGTTTCCCCGCCACGAGATGCTGGAACTTGTCGTGGTTGAAGGGCGGGCGCGCGGCATTGTTGTGCGCGACCTGAGAACAGGAGAAATTTTCTCCCACGTCGCCGACGCTGTCATCCTGGCTACGGGCGGCTACGCCAACGTTTTCTTCCTCTCCACCAACGCCAAGGGGTGCAACACCACGGCCACCTGGCGCGCCTACAAGCGTGGCGCCGCCTTCGCCAACCCCTGCTACACGCAGATTCATCCCACCTGCATTCCGGTGAGCGGTGATTACCAGTCGAAGCTGACCTTGATGAGTGAGTCGCTGCGCAACGACGGGCGCATCTGGGTGCCTAAGAAGGCCGGGGACACGCGGCCGCCCGGCCAGATTCCGGAAGCCGAGCGTGACTACTATCTGGAGCGCATCTATCCCGCCTTCGGTAATCTCTCGCCGCGCGACATCTCATCGCGCGCTGCCAAGCGCGTATGTGACGAAGGACGCGGCGTGGGGCCGGGTGGGCGCGGCGTCTATCTGGATTTTGCCGATGCCCTGCGGCGCCTGGGCAAGAGAACGATTGCCGAGCGCTACGGCAACCTGTTCGAAATGTACGAGCGCATCACCGGCGAAGACCCTTACCAGCGGCCCATGCGTATTTTTCCCGCCGTGCACTACGTCATGGGCGGGCTGTGGGTCGATTATCACCTGATGAGCACTGTCCCGGGACTGTTCGTGCTCGGCGAGGCAAACTTCTCTGACCACGGCGCCAACCGCCTGGGCGCCAGCGCCTTGATGCAGGGCCTGGCGGACGGCTACTTCGTGGTTCCCTACACGATTGGAAATTTCCTGGCGGGCGTGAGAGCCGGCGATGGCGTGAGCGTCGAGAGCCCGGAGTTCCAGGCAGCACGCCAGAAAGTGGAAAGTCGCACGCAACGCTTGCTCTCGATCAAGGGCAGACGCACCGTCGATTCGTTCCACCGCGAGTTGGGACACCTCCTCTGGGAATATTGCGGGATGTCGCGCAACCGGAAGGGACTTGAGACGGCACTCGCGAGGATTCCCGGCATCCGCGAAGAGTTCTGGAAGAATGTCATCGTTACCGGCGAGGCGCTGGAACTGAACCAGGCACTCGAGAAGGCGGGGCGGGTGGCGGATTTCCTGGAGCTGGGGGAATTGCTATGCCGCGACGCGCTGGAGCGCGAAGAGTCCTGCGGCGCGCACTTTCGCGAAGAGTATCAGACCGCGGACGGAGAGGCGCTGCGCAACGACGAGAAGTTCGCGCACGCGGCGGCCTGGGAATACACCGGAGAGAACACAGCGCCCATCCGGCACACCGAGCCCTTGGAATTCGAGTACGTGCACCTGGCGCAGCGGAGTTACAAGTAGCGCTTTAGCCCGGCATTCTCCGCGCGCGGGCTGCCGGTCATAGATCGGCGGTACAGCAAAAGGTGAAGAAGCGATGAAATTGACCCTGCACATCTGGCGGCAGAAAAATACGAGCGCGAAGGGCAAGATGGTGCGCTACGAGGTCGCGAACGTCAACGAGCACATGTCGTTTTTGGAAATGCTCGACGTGCTGAATGAGGAGCTGATGGCCAAGGGCGAGGACCCGGTCGCCTTCGAGCACGACTGCCGGGAGGGCATATGCGGTACTTGCGGGTTCATGATCAACGGCTTGGCGCACGGCCCGCAGCGTGGCACCACCGTCTGCCAGCTCCACATGCGGCATTTCCATGACGGCCAGGAGTTGTGGCTCGAGCCCTGGCGCGCGAGGGCCTTCGCGGTGGTCAAGGACCTGGTGGTGGACCGCAGTGCCTTCGATCGCATCATCGCCGCGGGCGGATACGTTTCCGTGAACACCGGCGGAGCCCCGGATGGCAATGCGCTGCCTATCGAGAAACAGCGTGCCGACCTCGCCATGGACGCGGCGGCCTGCATCGGCTGTGGCGCCTGTGTGGCGGCCTGCCCCAACGCCTGCGCCGTGCTCTTCACCTCCGCGAAGATTTCCCACCTCGCGCTGCTGCCCCAGGGGCAGCCGGAACGCACGCGGCGCGCTCTGGCCATGAGCGCGCAGATGCAGAAGGAACTCTTCGGCGCCTGCACCAACCACGGAGAATGCGAAGCCGTGTGTCCCAAGAACATCAAACTCGAAAACATCGCGCGCCTGAACCGCGAATTCATGAAAGCGCGCTGGGCATTCCGCGGCGAAACTGCCGCCGAGTGAGCGGCCGCTGTTGCAGCCGAAAGAATTCACCATGCGCGGCAGCCCCACCCGCTCGGAGGTTCTCAGCCAACTGCGATCGTTTTCCTGCCCCGAGAACCTGGCGGGCATGGCGCGCTTCGCAACTGAATTCTGTCCGGCGGTGCATTTGCAAACAACCCATCTGGTGTGCTTCGCCAAAATGTAGTCTGCGATGAACGTAATGCAATTGATGCCCATCTCAGCCTTGAGGGGGACCCTGCATCGAGTTCAGGAGGTTCTTCCGCCAGTGTAGAGTTACAGCGGAAGGGCAGTCCAGGTGCGCGCACACGCAAGGAATCTTTGTTAGAGTCTGTGGAATCATGGGAGGTCAGGATTATGCGGCCCGGTCATAACGATGCTGCCCCCACCGAGTCGCTTCTGGGAAAGGATTGGTCCTGTACCCCTGGAGCAAATTCTGCCACTCGGCGTTCCTTGCCCCAATTCCCAAAGATGTGCGGTCCTTATGGTAGTAGTGGACATAATCCGCGGGCAGCCGTTTCAGATGGCGTTCATTCATCGCGATACTGTGATCGAGCAGATGTCGCCGGCAGCTTTCAACCCACCGCTCCGCCACGCCGTTTAGCCAGGGGCTTTCGAAGGAGGCTCGGACGGGGTCAACCCCAGGGATCTCACTGCCACGGCTAGATATGCCCTTCAGGCCAATGAATCACTCCAGACAAGTTTATCGCATGCAGGGACTTCGATCCGTACCTCCCCGCGGGTCGTCTTGACCAAGCTAACATTCTTGATAGTCCTTCTTGGCGCTCCCCTTCTCCGCCCGTTACCGTGCGATCGCAATTTTCAAGCTGCGAGCTGCCGCGACCATGGCGGCATCTTGAGTTGCGAGAGGGAGATTGCGGCGCGCGGCCAGCGCGATGTAGGCAGCATCGTATGCAGTAAGTCCCTCGCGCTGCCCAAGGCTAACCAGCGTGCCCATATCATCCGGCAAACCGTCGGTCTCGATGAACGGGAGGAGCGCGGTGGTGTCTTCCAGGATCTCAGCCAAGTCGCGTCGCAACGCCTTCCGCCGGCACGCAGTGAGAATGGCATTAGCCACTTCCAGGTGCCAGTGCACCGGCACCACGGGTCGTCCGCCTCCCGTCATGAGCCTTTGGATACGGCCTGCATAGGCGGATGCCGGATCATCAACCAGCCAGCCCAGAGCCACCGAAGCATCCAGAATAAATTCCTTCACAGGCGTCTGCCTTCTTTAATCAAATCTTTTAAGGTCAACCCACGTGGCAGACTGATGCTTCCTCTGAGTGACGCGAAGATATCTTCAAGGGGTCGTTTGGGTTTGCCCGGTGCAGGGATCAACACGGCTTTGAGTACACCACGGCAGGTAATGCCGACAGGATGGCCGCGCCCGGCTTCCTCGACGAGCTCCGAAAGATGCTGCTTAGCCTGAAACAATCCAATAGTTTTCATAAACGCTTTCCCTTAAGATACATCTAGATATAATCTAGATCAGTCGCACCGCAACGTCAACACTCCCACCGCACCAAGGGAATCATATGGGTGACGTTAGCCCGCGCTGTGCTCCGTTCTGGGAGTCACGGCCGGTGTTAAGCGTTACCGCTCTTCGTTCCACATAAATCACGATCGGGCTTGCACGGCATTAACATGACGTTCAAAATGGTGCTGGTATGCTCACAGACCTTAAGTCTCGGAAGCCAGCTCTGTATACTGACTTCATCGAAAGCGACCGGAACCGACTGCTCGACGTTCTGTAAGACGATCGATTGAAAACGCCGTCTGCAGTTCTTGAAGTGGCGCTCAAGACAGGGGCAGATAGGGCAGTCCGAAAACTATGTGGCGACTTCTTGACCATCGCATCTGCCTACTACGGAGTGGACGAGGCTCCGATTCGGGTTCTGGCGGCCCGGCCGCTCCGCAGCCGCGAGGGCGGTTGTGCCACCGAGCTCTTCGGAGATTACGATCCTCAAACCTGGCTCATCCGGGTCTGGATGAGAACCGCGATACGCAAGCAAGTCACTTCTTTCGGGACCTTTCTCAGCACCCTATGCCACAAATTTTGTCATCACATGTTGGGAATTCCGATGGAGAGAGAGATTCAACTAGGCGGATCCAAGCGCCGGAAGAATATCGTCATCGGAACGCTAGAGGAATTTCCGAACGAGTCAGCCGCCCAAGCCGCCGTGGACGCGGTCCGTCTGGAAATCAACCGTCAAACCCCGCAACAAGTCCTCAAGAACATCAGCTTAGAAACACTCGTGAACCATTACCGCCAACACGAGCTGCCGGATGTTTTCGGCAAATGCAAACCTACACCAGATGTAGCGCAGGAGGAACGCAAGTCGTACGCGACACAGGTGACTTACGATGGATATCTGAGGAAGTGGATTGTCCCCCGGTAGGGCTGCTATCGGATGACGGATGTCAAGGCTGTCGAGGTCGAGAGATGGCTGAAAACTCTTGCCCTTGCGAAAAGCAGCAAAGCGAAGATCAGGAATATCATGAGCGCATTGTATTCTCACGCTATTCGTTGGGCGTGGACCAAGAGGAATCCCATCACAAGCGTGCGACAAAGCTCAAAACGGCAGAAGACTCCGGATATTCTAACGCCGGAGGAAATTGCAAGAATTCTCGGAGAACTTGCCGATCCGTTACGCACGATGGTCGAACTGGATGCTTTTACGGGATTGCGCAGAGGCGAGCTGATCGGGCTCAGGTGGGAGGACCTGGACTTCGAGGTTCTAGTGCTGCATGTCCGCCGGTCTGTCGTTTCCATGGTGGCAGGCTTGCCGAAAACGGAAGCTTCCCAAAAGGATGTTCCGCTGGATGCACAACTTGCCCAATCGCTGTTCCTTTGGAAGCAGCGCTCTCCTTATACCACCCCTGTCGACTGGGTGTTTGCCTCACCGCACAATAGAGGCAAGCAGCCGTATTGGCCGGAGACGCTTTGGCGTTATTATGGAAGGCCCGCCGTGAGTCGCGCCAAAGTGAACAAGCACGTCTCGTATCACACGTTCAGACATGCTTTCGGAACACTTCTCAATGCCAACGAGGGGAATACGGAAGTCGTACAGGAGCTTCTGCGCCATGCCAGCATGAAGGTCACAACCGACGTTTATATGCAGGCGCTCAGCCCCGAGAAGCGCAAGGCACAGAGCAGACTCGTACAGATGATCCTGAAGAAAGTAGCTTCTCAAACCTAATTGGACCAAATTGAACCATGAACGAAAATATCGAATTCGAGGAAATTCTTTGTAATGTTGGCGTCCCCGGCGGGATTTGAACCCGCGTTACCGCCGTGAAAGGGCGATGTCCTAGGCCGGGCTAGACGACGGGGACCAAGGCTCTGCAAATCCAGCGGACATAAAGCAACCAGCCTTGAAAGGGACTGATCACCAGCTTTCGAGCGGGCTCCCCATAGATCGGCAGAATTTACTATGCTAGCAACTGCCCGTAATAACTGTCAATTGGTTCCCCCCGCCTCAAACAGGAAGCTGGCCTGCTGGGGAACGTCCATGCCAGTAGTGGGGACTGCAATGGTTTCCAGAATGGGATATTCGCTAACCAGACCAAGCGGAACCGCCACCGGCTGGTCGCGGACAATACTGATCAACTGGAGCGCATTGGCTACAGCCTTTCCCCGGAAATGATTGTTGGTAATAACGTAAGTTGCCTCGCTTGCTTCAGCAATGTGCTTCACCCGCCTAGCCCAGGATTCAAGTTCTCCGGGGCCGTAGAGATAGTCGTAACGCTCCTCGGGATGGTCATTGGAAGTAAACCAATGTTCATAATTCCGTCCGTGCAGACGCACATACCCCACAGGCGAGGTGGAGCGCTCGCTGGGCCGGATGGATCGCCCGATCACCGGCTGGTCGATGTTGCAAAAACCCACGCCCAGCTCGTGGAGCATTTGGTAGATATCCGGTTTATTCCATGACTCATGCCGAACCTCCAGGACCAGTGGATACTCCATAAACTGCATCACCAGCCCGCCCACATGTTCCCGGTTCTCCTTGTTGTTTTTGAAAGACCATGGAAACTGCATAAGAAGAGCTCCCAGCACTCCAGCTTCAAGGAGCGGCCTGAGACCTTGCTTAAACTCCCGCTCGTCCTGCTGGCTGGCCGTCCGCTCATGCGTGAACCGCTGCCAAAACTTTGCCGTGAACCGGAAATTCGGATTGTGACGTACCCGGCCGACCCAGCTCCGCGCAACCTCCGCACGAGGCGGATGGTAGAACGTTGTGTTGATTTCAATGGCGTCAAAAAAGTTGGCCAAGTATTCCGCTTCGTGGAAGCCGTGCGGCCGGTGGGATGGGTAAACAATCCCGTTCCAATCATCGTAAGACCAGCCCGCGGGGCCAAACCGGATTGTGAGGGCCTTGGGGCTCATATTCGCCTTTTGTTTGCCTTCGCCTCTATTATAACTCTGTACCTTCAAATCGTCTTAGGGAATTAAGCGTAGAAAAGCTTCCAGAAATTGCCAATGGATAGCAAACCGGCGGGACCGCTCCCTGGCGCATTCTTCCGGCTACAAATCTTTAGCTGGAATGTTCAGTTCAATCGGGAAAGTGCTATTGATTAGAGCGGGCGAGATAGGAGCCATTGGAGGTGTCGATTCGAATCACTTCACCTTCATCGATAAATGGAGGGACCTGGACCACCAAACCGGTCTCCATTTTGGCGGCCTTGGTGACGTTGGTTGCTGAGGCGCCTTTGATCCCCGGCTCGGTTTCCGTCACCTTCAGGTCAACGGTTGCCGGCAGCGAGATATCAATAGGGCGGCCCTCGTAGAAATCGATCTTCAGAATAACGTCCGGCATCATATACTGCGCCCGGTCGCCAACCACTTCCTTTGGAAGATGGAATTGTTCGTACGTGCTGGTGTTCATGAAGTAAAAAAAGTCCCCGTCGGAATAAAGATACTGCATATCGACTTCGTCAATCACTGCTCGGTCCAATGTATCTTCTGAGCGAAACCGATAGTCACTCATCGCCCCCGTTCGCAGATTGCGCATCCGTGCCTGGACGAAGGCGCGCAAGTTGCCCGGCGTACGATGTTCTGCTTTGTGGATCGAAAAGAGCTCACCGTTGTGATTGATGACCATTCCTGGTCGGAGATCGTTTGCATTCATTGTGATGTCTCGCTAGACCTTTGAGGGTAGGCTTCGAGCCGGGGGCCCGCGGGGGGACACTGACTTCGGCACGAACAGCCCCAACCCACATTCTATCGGTATGCAAAGAACACGTCAATGTTGACGTTACGCGGTTAATTGCATGGGAAAGCCGTTAAGGGTTATGATAATCGCTTGTCTTAAGGCCGATATTGCCATTTCGGCAGGCTGGAAACGTTCTCGACGGGCGACCGGCTCTTTCGTGGTTTGCGAGGGCAAGTCCTTGTGTGGCATTACGGGTTTTACCCGAAGGAAATTCGAAGCTGGCAACAGCCGAATCCGTGACGCTGTAGCGAGCCTGATTCACCGCGGGCCCGATCAGCAGGGCGTTTACCAAACGAGCCTAGCTGCGCTGGGCGCAGCCCGGCTCAAAATTATCGATCTTGAATCCGGCAATCAACCTATCGTGGCTGAAGACGGCGACACGGTAATTGCCTTTAACGGCGAAATATACAACCACGCTGAACTTCGCAAGGAACTTGAAGGGCTGGGCCACCGGTTCAGGTCGCTCACGGATACGGAAACTGTCCTGGAGGCCTTTCGGGAATGGGATACGGAGTGCTTTGCGAGGCTCCGTGGCATGTTCGCCATTGCACTCTGGACCGAATCGAGCCATCGGCTCGTCCTGGCCCGCGACCGTCTGGGTATCAAACCGCTTTACATCTACCGTCTGAACGGAGATATTCTTTTTGGCTCCGAGTTAAAGTCCATACTCATCCATCCTGAGGTCGAGCGCCGCCTCAGCCTGGCTGGCCTCAACTGTTTCCTTTCGCTGAACTACATTCCCTCCCCCTGGACGCTGATCGACGGCGTTGAAAAACTCCCTCCCGGCCACCTGCTCGAATGGCGCGACGGAAAGGCCAGCACGGAGCGCTTCTGGCGGCTTCATTTCGATGAGCAGCTACGCTGGACGATCGAAACTGCCAAAGAACAACTCGATTTTTTGTTGCGCGAATCCATGCGCGAGCACATGATTTCCGACGTGCCGCTGGGAATCTGGCTGAGTGGCGGGATTGATTCCTCCACCATTCTGCACTATGCGGCCGCGGCGACATCATCGCGCCTCAAGACGTTCTCCATCACCTTCCGGGGCCGAAGTTTTGATGAAAGCGAATACGTTCGGCAGGTTGCCACGCATTACGGGACCGATCATCACGAATTTGACCTGGATCCAGACAGAGACCTCGCGGCCTCTATTGAGGAGTTTGCCTACTTCTCCGACGAACCCAGCGCCGATTCCGGCGCGCTTCCCGTCTGGTTTCTCTCAAAGATGAGCCGCCAGCAGGTGACTGTTGCTCTCAGCGGAGAGGGTGGCGACGAACTCCTCGGGGGTTACCTGACCTATACCGCCGATCGCTGGGCGGGCCTTGCACGGCGTGTTCCCAGGTTCGCGCGCCAGGCTACCTTGAGGCTGGCCCAACACCTTCCGGTGTCCGATGAAAAGATCAGTCTCGAATACAAATTGAAGCGCTTTCTGGAAGGCTCACTCCTTCCCCCCGACAGGGCGCACCTGTACTGGAACGGGACATTTTCCGAAGCTGAGAAGGAGTCGCTCTTCTCGGGAGCCGATCCGAAGTATCTCAACGACGTTCTCGGCACGCTGCCCACATGCTCCAATAGCGTTGGAATCCCGAACCGTTTCCTCTGGCTTGACCAGCTCTGCTACCTGCCGGATGACATTCTCTACAAGACCGATCGAATGAGCATGGCGCACTCGTTGGAAGTGAGGCCGCCCTTTCTCGACCATCGCATTGTGGAATTTTGCGCATCCCTCCCGGCAGGGCTTAAAATCCGCGGAAGCCGGCGAAAATACCTGCTGGAGGAACTGATGAAGGGCAAACTCCCGCCAGGCATCCTGCGCCGGAAAAAAGTCGGTCTGGATATTCCCGCGCACGACTGGCTGCGCGGTCCGTTACGTGAACTACTCGCAGATACGCTTTCCGTCGATGCCATCGAACGGACGAAGCTGTTTCGTCCTGAAGTTGTCCAGGGCTTTGTCGGCCGGCACCTGGAGCGGCGCGGAAATTTTGGCTTCCACCTCTGGGGCCTGATGATACTTTTTCTTTGGCTAAATAAATGGCATATCCTGACAGCACCGAGATCCGAACTGCAACAGGAATCACTCGAAAAGGTCGTTACCTTTACGTAATCGTCCTACTGTTTGCCTCAATCATTTACCTGGGCTCCATCATTTCACCGCCCTCACTAATGGATGATGTGGATGCGGTGCAGGCACAAATTGCCCGCAACATGCTGGACTCCGGAGACTGGGTCACCGCGCGGCTGGATGGCGTGGCCTATCTCGAAAAGGCCCCGCTCGTCTACTGGAGCATGGCAACCTCTTATATGGTTTTTGGCGTGCATGACTGGGCCGCACGCATCCCGATAGCGCTCGCGGCCATCCTCCTTTGCCTGCTGACCGCCTGGATCGGTACGTGGGCCTTTGGGCGACGCGTGGGGTTTTACGCCGGGTTATGCTTGGCCACATGTGTTGGCCTGTACCTCTTCACAAGGATTCTCATCCCTGACGTCATGTTGACCGGCGCCATTGCTCTGGCGCTATGGGCATTTTTGCGGGCGCTCGAAGAGGACGAACCCCATCCGCGCCTATGGGCGTTCATCATGGCAGCAAGCTTGGGCGTCGGGCTGCTACTGAAAAGCCTGATCGCTGTGGTCTTCCCGTGCGGCGCGGCGCTCGCATACCTTGTGGTGACCCGCCAACTGTGGCTGAGGCGGACCTGGCAAAGGCTTCATCCCTGGACAGGGACACTGGTGATTCTTCTGATTGCCGCCCCATGGCATGCGCTGGCAACACTTTGTAATCCGCCTTATTTTGCTTTCACGCTGCACAGCGGGCCTGGAGAGTATCACGGTTTCCTGTGGTTTTATTTTATCAACGAACAGCTGCTGCGCTTTCTGAACATGCGGTATCCGCGGGATTACAACACGGTTCCCCGCCTCTGGTTCTGGTTGCTGAACCTGGTCTGGCTTTTTCCCTGGAGCGTCTACGCGCCCGCCGCGACACGCCTCTCCTACAAGCCCACCGACCGAGGGGGGCGCACCCGTCTGCTGGCTCTGTGCTGGGCGGGCTTTATTCTGGTGTTCTTCACCTTCTCAACCACACAGGAATACTACACCATGCCCTGCTATCCAGCATTTGCGCTGCTACTGGGTTCCGCCATGGCACTGGATGCCGAGAACGGCTGGCTGCGTTACGGGACAAAGTTCCTGGCCCTTCTCACCGGCCTCTGCGCCATGGCCGCTGGCACTATTCTCTTTTTGGTCCGGCGTGTCCCGACGCCGGGAGACATTTCATCTGCCCTGACTAGCCATCCTGCCGCCTATACTCTTGCGCTGGGTCATCTGGAGGACTTGACGCTTCGGTCATTCGCCTATCTGCGCACGCCACTGGCCCTGGCAGCTCTCGCCTTCCTGCTGGGCGCGGTTAGCGCCTGGTCCCTGAAGACCAGGCGAGCTTATCTTGCCATCGCATTGATGATGGTGCTCTTCATCCACGCAGCAAGAATAGCAAGAGCGATTTTCGACCCTTATATGTCCTCCCATCCGCTTGCAGTGGCTCTTGAGAAGGCCCCCACAGGAAAGCTGATCGTTGATGACCAATACTACGCCTTTTCAGCCGTCTTTTTTTATACGAACCGGCGTGCGCTGCTCCTGAACGGCAGGGTGACGAATCTCGAATACGGCTCCAACGCGCCGGGGGCACCCGATGTTTTCATTCACGATACAGATTTCAAACGGTTGTGGTTCTCTCACCAAAGATACTACGTCGTCGCGTATGAATCGGCCCTTCCCCGCTTCGAACGCCTCGTTGGCATTGGCAACCTCCACACAGTTATTCAAAGCGGCGGCCAGATGCTGCTGACCAACGAGCCTCTGAACGGAAGTTGATCTGGCCGGCTCTCGTGGAAACAGCTACACTCGGGTTTAGAATAGTGGGCCGCGGCGGAGTCCAGGAGGCGCCTGTAACAGCCATCCGGGAAATCCGCACACTGTTCCGAGTCCGCTGGGACCAGCCATGAACTACCGATATCAAATATCATTGAAAAAAGAAGGCCGGAAAGACGGCTGCGCCGCTGCGCTATCCCAATGAAGAAACTGATTGTGAACGCGGACGATTTTGGCCTGGCCGAAGGCGTGAACCGTGCCATTATCGAAGGGCACAAAAAAGGCATCATTACAAGCACAACGCTGATGGCGAATGGCAGAGCTTTTAATTCCGCCGTTGCTGCCGCTTTAACCGCGCCGGAGCTTGGGATCGGCGTTCACCTGAACCTGACGCAGGGTCCGCCGGTTTCGCGTGCCTCCAGTGTTCCCTCGATCGTTACCTCGGAGGGCATTTTTTATCGAAGTCCCGCCAGGGTGGCACGACAATTCCTGACACACAAGGTCAAACCTAGCGACATTGAAAGCGAGTTCAGGAGCCAAATTGAAAAGGTCGCTTCGGCCGGCATCAAAATCACTCATCTGGACGGCCACAAGCACATCCATCTATTGCCGCCCATTTTCACAATAGTAGTAAAGCTTGCGCGCGATTACGGCATTAAGTGCGTGCGTTGTCCTGTAGAACCGGCATTGAGCGCTCTTGGCCCCTTGCGTTCCGGGCGCCGTGGATGGCCTCGCGCGGCGAAGCAATATCTTCTGGGCCGGGCGCTTTCCACACTGGTCGCCTGCCAGGCGAGTAAAGTCCAGGATGCTGGATTATACAGCTCGGACCGCTTTTACGGGCTCAGCCAGACCGGCTTCCTGGATGCCGCCTTGCTGGAACAGATTCTCCGGACGCTCCCGGAAGGAACCAGTGAAATCATGTGCCATCCGGGTTATGTTGACGAGGCACTGCTTGGAACGAGTACCCGCCTCCTCGGTGAACGGGAAACGGAGCTTGAGGTTCTCACCAGCGCCGACGTCCGGCAGCTTGTGACCGAGTTGGGAATTGAGTTAATCTCATACGACAGTCTGGTTGTCTCCGGGGAGCCGGCCACCCGAAAAAGCAACGAACATGTGCAGGAAATTCCCGGAAAGGGTTAACATAAGGCTTGGCTCGGCATCCAGCATTAGAGGAAGGCCCGATGGAGAAGGGGAGAGCGGCTCGATATTCAATCGTAATCCCGCTGTTTAATGAAGAAGACAACCTTCGTCCGCTCTACACGAAGGTTGTGGAGAGCATGGAGGCGGTGAGTGGCGGATACCAGATTGTCTTCGTCGACGATGGCAGTTCCGACCGGACGTACTCCTTGCTTCGGGAGATTTGCGCCAATGACGGCCGCGTGATGGTCGTCCGTTTGCGCAGAAACTTCGGCCAGACCACGGCGCTGCAGGCTGGCTTTGACTATGCCGAGGGAGAGGTGATTATATCGCTTGACGGCGACCTGCAGCATGATCCCGCGGAAATCCCGCAATTCATTGCCAAGATCAACGAAGGATACGATCTGGTAAGTGGGTGGCGCGTGAAGAGACAGGACACATGGCTGACTCGCCGCCTTCCCAGTCGCATCGCCAACTGGATGATGGCCAAATTGTCGGGAGTGGACATCCACGACTTCGGCACAACTTTCAAGGCCTACCGGCGTGAAATTCTGCAACAGATGAGGCTTTACGGTGACCACCATCGTTTTATTCCGGCGCTCGCCAGTTCATTCGGGGCGCGGATTGCCGAAATCCCCATTAAGAACATTCCCCGCACGAATGGCAAGTCCAACTATGGGTTGTCCCGAACAATTCGCGTGATGCTGGATCTGGTCAGTATCAAGTTTCTCCTGGAATACTCCACGCGCCCTCTGCAATTCTTCGGTCTGTTCGGGTTTGCCGGCCTCGGAGTCGGGTCGCTGATCGGGCTCTTTCTACTTTTCGAGAAAGTGTTCTGGGCCCAGGAGATCATGCTGCAACATGGGCCGCTCCTGTTCCTCTCAGTATTGCTGATTCTCAGCGGCATCCAACTGCTCTCGGTGGGGCTGGTGGGCGAGATGGTGACCCGGACATATTTCGAGTCGCAGCAGAAAGCTACTTACGCCGTTCAGGAAATTATTTCGCGCGGCGGGCATGAGCAAAAACCCGAGGGCGCAGGGATCGGAGTGGGTTCTTACGGATAAACCTGAACATGGGTCCGGCATTGCTAGGGCCGATAGCCTCTTCCTCCGCAAAACACCGAAAGCGCAATCAAGAACTTGCGAGGCTGGGTCAGTCGCACGCGATCACCAAAAATATCGTAGTTTCTGCCCTTGATGCAGGCGAGCAGTCGCCAGTAAACAGCTCCCATGATCTCTGCAATTACCATCGATCGCCGGTCTTCCGGCGGCAGAGCCCGCCGCGCTTCCGCAAAGTACCGGCGCGCGCGTTCAGATTCGTATTCCATCAAATCGATGAATCTGCCCCGCGGCTTCCCTTCCAGGAAGGACTCGGGCGGCACGCCGAACCGTTTGAGATCTTCTTCGGGAAGATAAATGCGTTCCCTACGTGCATCACTTTGAAGATCGCGGAGGATGTTCACAAGCTGAAGCGCCATTCCGAGGTTGGCGGCATACTTGCGGGTCAGCGGGTTCTTATAACCGAAAATTTCGATGGAGATCAGGCCGATGGTTGAGGCCACGCGGTAGCAGTAAAGCGAGAGTTCCTCGAAAGTCCGATAGCGCTGCGGCTTGAGGTCCATTTCAATGCCGCGCAGCAACTCTTCAAAATGTTCCCGGGGAATCTCGAAGCGGTGGACGGCTCGGGCAAGTGCGGCCAGTTCCGGCGTCAAGCCCTGGCCGGCAAGGCTGCCAGCCTGGTAACAGCGGTCCACGTCCCGCCGGCAAAGTTCCAACTGCCGCCGGGCTTCTTCCGCCGAAAGGTTGCTGTCGGCCACGTCATCGCTGCGCCGCGCAAATGCGTAAACGGCCTCAATAGCTTCGCGCTTTTCCGGTGGCAGAAAAACAAAAGAATAGTAGAAATTAGTGGCGCGGGCATTGGTGAAACGCTTGGGATGGCGGCGAAGATTCATGGATATTCTTTTAGTCGAGTACGGCGGCGGATCATTCCTTCCGACAAGCCCAAAACTTTGCAGAGAATCGTGACCTTGATAATCTATTGTATTTCTTTTTACGATGTTGAAGAGTAATCCAGCATTGGTTTTATTGCAATGTTCCATCTGGATGAACCGGCTTGGACAATATTTTCGATGCAAATAAGTAACTTAATCTGTCCGCGACATCGGTCTTATTAAAAAGATGCGCAGAGGAATGGAGCTTGAAACATGTCCACATATCTGGTGACCGGAGGAGCAGGTTTTATCGGCAGCAACATTGTTGGCGAGCTGGTGAGGCGAGGTGAAGCGGTCCGCGTCCTGGATAATCTTTCGACAGGCCACATCAAGAACCTGGATCCTGTCATGCAGAAAATCCAGTGGCACGAGGCTGACATACGAAATCTGGAGGGTATCCGGACCGATTTCGAAGGTGTGAATTATGTCATTCACCTTGCGGCCATTCCCTCGGTCCCCCGCTCGGTCGCCGACCCCTTGACATCCAACTCCGCCAATATTGACGGCACTCTGAATGTTCTTCTGGCGGCGCGTGACGCTGGTGTAAAAAGAGTTGTATTTGCAGCCTCATCCTCGGCGTACGGCGATCATCCGGCGCTTCCGCGTGTGGAGTCGCAGGAACCGCGCCCGCTTTCGCCTTACGCACTAACCAAGCTTACGGGCGAATACTACTGCAAGATCTTTACGCAAGTCTACGGCCTCGAAACCGTCTCGCTCCGCTACTTCAACATCTTCGGGCCGCACCAGAGCCCGGACTCTCCTTACTCGGGTGTCCTGTCACTCTTCATCTCCGCCTACATGAACGGCCAGACTCCCACCATATTCGGCGACGGCGAGCAGTCACGCGACTTCACTTATATTGAGAACACCGTCGACGCCACATTGCGCGCCTGTACGGCCCCAGATGCCCCAGGACGGGTAATTAACGTCGGGACGGGAGAACGTTACACGCTGAACGAAATCATCAAAATTCTCGACAGAATTTTCGGCCGGCAGGTCACACCACGCTTTGACGCAATGCGCGCAGGCGACGTTAAGCATTCGCACGCTGACATTTCGCTGGCCCGCAAGCTGCTGGGCTATGAACCGGCCGTAACGTTTGAAGATGGTCTGAAGAAAACGGTGGCATGGTTCCGCTCAGAACTCACCTCCTGAGGTCGGATTTGGGATATACCCGCAAGGCACACTGTCTGGCAATCCCTGCCCGTTTGTGATAGCTTTGCGCCTTTCCGGCCTGCCCGCTGCTCATCTCGTGCAATTCATTTGAACCGGACGGGCTGAAGAACCTGTGTCCTCATTCCCTGGAGGTCCCAATGCGTCGATTGTGTACCGCAATGATACTGTTTATTGGCTGCACGCTGCCGGTTATGGTCGCGGCCTACAGTTCATCTACCGCCGCGAACACCGTCTGGCAGATTGGAACGTTCGACCAGTCATCTCACGAGTTCAACAACAACGCTCCGGTTGCAAAGGCGGACTTTAATCCTGTCTTCACAATTGGGAAGAGTAAAACCAGCGAATGGCCCGGCCGGCAGCCTGGCTCGGAGAACAAGGCGGAAGGCCTCCGATCGCACCCATTCACTATTCTTTTTGATATGCCCTCCACACCCGCCGGCGCGTATACCCTCACAGTCTCTGCGCTTCTGTATAATATCCGGTATCCTCACCTTGAAATCTCCATCAACGGCAGGAAGGGAACATTCTATTTCCCGCGCAAACTGAATTACTATCCCGGAGATTCCGACTTCTGGTCACCTATCTACAGCGGCGGCGAAATCAGTGTTGTGCTCCCTCGCGCGGCATTGCGCAAAGGAGAAAACAAGCTGGTGCTGACGGCACTTGATGACGCAAAGGATGGGCCCGGCGATTCCTGGCTCACCTATGATGCGATAGGCCTCACGCAGTCCGCAACCGCCTCTCATTCATCTTCGCTCCGGGTAATGCTTAAACCCACGATTTACTATCTTCGAAAGGCTGGAAATCTGGAAGAAGTTACGCAAGTTACCGTTGACCTTGATCATAAGATTCGCCGCGGAACCGTTCGCCTTACTGTAGCCGCCAATCATTATGAGTCGTCCCTTTCTCCAGTCCCCGATTTCGGCGAACAACGATTCGAATTCCTCGTCCCCGAGCTTTCCGTGCCCACGCCGGCTGAGATCACCCTGCGTGCTGACGGGAAAACTGTAACCCGGAGGGTAACGTTCCAGCCGGAGCGGAAATGGAAGCTCTTCGTGGTGCCACATGAGCACCTCGACATTGGGTATACCGACTACCGCGGCAAGGTGGCCGAGCTTCACAATCGCAATCAGGACGCGATGCTCCGGCTTCTCGTCGAAAACCCGGAAATGCGCTGGAGCATCGATGGCACCTGGATTGTTCAACAATATCTGGCTACCCGCAAGCCATCAGCTCAGAAAGCATTTCTGGACCTTGCCCGGAATGGCCGGATTGGCGTGCCTGCACAATATGCCAACCTGATGACGGGTACCGCCAACCTTGAGGAGATGATCCGCTCAACTTTTTATGGGTACCGCCTTCATGAAAAAGAAGGGATCCCGTTTGATTACGTCAACATTACCGACGTACCCAGCTACACGTGGTCCTACCCCTCCATCCTGCATTCTCTGGGCATCCGCTATTTCGCTGCCGCCAGCAACAATGACCGCGCACCCATCCTCTTGTGGGGGAAATGGAACACGCAGTCTCCTTTCTGGTGGGAGGGGCCGGACGGTAGCAAGGTTCTCATGTCCTATTCCCGGCAGTACCTCCAATTGAGCTTCATATGCCAGTTGCCGGCCCAGGCCGCAGCCTGCCGCCAATCGTTACCCACTTTTTTGCAAGCGTATGACCGCCCTTCCTACAAGCCGGATGCCGCCTTGATTTACGGCACCCAGGTGGAAAACACCGCATACGTCCCCGGCGACTCACAATTCGTGAAGGAATGGAACGCCACGTATGCGTATCCCCGAATGATTGTGTCGACCTTTCCTGACTACTTCCGTTACATTGACAAGCATTTCGGCAATGAACTGCCAACCGTCACTGGAGACGGAGGCCCTTATTGGGAAGACGGTGAAGGCACAGACGCCCGGTATACTGCCATCGACCGCCTCAATCAGCAGCGCGCCCTGACAGCGGAAAAGCTTTCTACACTCGGCTCGTTTGTGCAAAAGGATGTCGCAGGCGAGAAAGAACAGATTCGCAAGATGTGGCAGGACCTCATCCTGTACGCGGAGCACACCTTTACTTACTGGGGAGGTTACAGCCGACCCCAAAGTGATGAAACCAGGCGGCAGACTTTCAGCAAGAATCAATTCGTCGTCAATGGCCGCCAGGAAATTCGCTCGATACTGGACCAGTCTCTCAGCCAGCTTGCTGATCAGATTCACATGCCAGCGCCGGCAATTGTGGTCTTCAACGGCCTGAACTGGACCCGCAGTGGCTTTGTTGAAACCGACCTGAACGACGGCACGCAGATCGAGGAGTACCCGGACATGAAGGTTATGCCGGTTGAAATCCTGCTCCACGGCGACGGGTACAATCACGTTCGATTCATGGCCCACGATGTCCCCTCCATGGGCTACAAGTGTTACAAGATCGCACCAGCGGCGGACGGTGGAGCTTCCTCACATGACGTAACTGCCCTACCCATCAGCAATGCTATTGAAAACGCCTACTATCGGGTAGTGTTTGATCCCGCTTCCGGCGCCATCAAGAGCATCTACGACAAGCAATCAGGCAGGGAGGTGCTGAATTCTGCCAGCCCCTACGGCGCAAACCAGTACCTCTACGTGACGGGCGGCGAAGAGACCCAGATAGTCTATCTGAATAAGGCCCTGCCGGAAGCCAAACTGGCCATTCACACTTCACACGGGGGCCGTGTTACCAGCATTCGCAAGACTTCCTATGGAACTGTCATGACGTATGAAACCAGTGGCATGGACGCGCCACACATCCTGTCCCAGGTCATTCTCTTCGACCACCAGAAGAAGATCGAGTTCGTCAATCAACTGGACAAACGGCCTGCAGACCACAAGGAAGCCGTCTACTTTTCATTCCCCTTCGCCATCACCCATCCCGAATTCAACTATGAAATTCAAAACGGATGGGTAGATCCCGCCCACAATATCCTGAAGGGCGGCGGCCTGGAATGGTTCTCGGTGCGGCATTGGGTGAGGGTGAGCGAGCCGGGATTTTCCGTTGGCCTGGTACCGCTGGATGCTCCATTGGTTTGTCTGGGGGACATCAACCGCGGAACGTGGCCCAAGGAGTTCAAGCCGAAAGACGCCACGGTTTATTCCTACGCCATGAATAATTACTGGCACACGAATTTTATCCGCGTGCAGCAAGGCCATTACACTTTTCGTTATGTTCTCACCAGTGGCAACGACCTTTCACCGGCAGCTCTCAGCCGTCTGGGCCGGGATGCAATGACGCCGCTTGAACATCAGCAGGTTATCGCGAATGACAAAAACGGCGACCCACCTCGGCCGCTCTCGCCCGCTCCCCAGAGCTTCCTTACCGTCAGTTCGCCCGATGTAGTCGTTGAGGACTGGAAAGACTCGATGGACGGGAACGGCAGCATCGTGCGCCTGGTGGAAACCGGAGGCGAGAACACTACGGCCCGGATTACCTTCTCATTGTTCCACCTGAAACAGGCCTGGACTACCAATGCTGTCGAGCGGAACCAGTCCAAGCTGGAAGTGGAGGGAAATTCCCTCGAAGTGTCTCTTACGCCACACCAGATTGTCACGCTGCGAGTCATTGCCTCCGACTAGAACAGCTTTCAGAGATTAATGCAGAAGGGCAGGCTTTCCTCGGGTCTTCCCGGTCGAGCAGTCCACAAACTGCTACGCTCGAGCATTTCTCCCCGCGCGACCCAGCTAAACATGGGAATGCAAACGGCCGACTCTTAGAAGGGGGGATGGCTCCGTTGTGCAACGGGCCCAAACCTGAATTCAACCCGC
Organism: Terriglobia bacterium; assembly: GCA_035277665.1. Lineage (GTDB taxonomy): Bacteria > Acidobacteriota > Terriglobia > UBA7540 > UBA7540 > SCRD01. The sequence goes on along the minus strand of DATEKC010000227.1, from coordinate 3,943 downwards.
ACGGCAGTGCAAAGGGGACGGCCTTTTGCCAAACTTTCGGAACCGCAAAAGTGTTAAGCTTCTCGCGCTGTTAACCATGCTAATGGCGGGCTGCGGCGGGGCAGGTCCAGTGGGAACGCTGACGCCGACGGCCGCTGTTTCCATTTCGCCCCCAAGTGCCTCAGTGCTGGCCAGCCAGACGTCAACCTTTTCGGCCACCGTAACCGGCTCCTCCAATAAGACGGTCACATGGGCCGTGAATGGCACGGCCGGAGGAAGCAGCACCGTTGGCACGATTAGCCAGGCGGGACTCTACACCGCGCCCGCCTCTCCGCCATCGCCCAACGTGGTGACGGTGAGCGCCACCAGCGCAGCCGATTCCAGGGCCAGCGCCTCGGCTTCTGTCACCATTTCTAACCCTGCTCCCTCGCTCAGCACCATTTCCCCCACGAGTCTCGTTGCGGGAGGCGCTGGTACGACTATCACCCTTAACGGCGGCGGTTTTGCTGCGCAGTCTGTTGCGCAGGCTAACGGCACCGCGCTCGCAACAAGCGTTGTCAGCGGCACCCAGTTGACGGCCGTCGTTCCATCCGCGATGCTGGCAATCGCCGGCACTTTGTCAATCACCGTGGTAACTGCAGGCCCTGGCGGCGGAACGTCAACAGCCGAAACTCTTGTGGTTTCGATTGCGGTTTCCATCAACCCGGCCACTCAGACTGTGAACGTCAGCCAGTCGCAACAATTTACTGCCAAAGTGACGGGCGTCGCCGACCAGAGCGTTACGTGGGCAGTGAATGGTGTTGCGGGAGGAAGCGGCACCATCGGAACGATTACCATGGCAGGGCTCTACACAGCCCCGGGAATACCGCCGTCTCCAAACTCCGTCAGCATCACGGCCACCAGCTTGGCAGACCCAACCCAGTCCGCCGCCGCGACGGTGACCGTCGTCAACCCCGCTCCGGCGGTCTATTCCATCTCTCCGAACGCCGCCACCGCGGGCGACCCTGACACCGCGCTGACCGTGGGCGGAGCGGACTTCACCGCGCAGTCGACGGTCTACTTCAACTCGACGGCGCTTACGACCGTTTATGGCAGTGCAACTCAATTGAATGCGACCATTCCTTCATCGTTGCTGGCCTCGACCGGCACGTTCAGCATCACGGTGGTCAACCCCGCCCCAGACGGTGGCACTTCAACCTCGCTCAGTCTAACCATCTGGGCCGGCTACCCGCGTGCCGGCGCGGGCAGCGTCCTCAGCGGGCCTCCGCCCGCGCTTGTCCAGGTCCCGCACAACGGGACCGTGGTTTCGGTGCTCGATTGGACTTCAAAGGACGGCTCTGGAGATTCTGAAGACGTGCTGTCCGCCGACCATCTGGTGACGGAGATGGGCATCCCGAACATCGATACCACCGACTTTGCTACTGCCGCCGCAAACCCTTTTATCGTGGTTGCTGGAGTTCTGAACACGCCATCGAGCCTGTCGGCGACTGCCATCAGCAATCTCACAGGCTACATCAACGGCGGAGGAACACTCTACCTGTGGGAACCGAACGTCAGCGGCCTCTTATCTGCGCTCGGCATCGGTCCGACGGTGAATGATTACTTAATGCTGGCGAATGAGCAGCGCCCGCTCACCTTTGACAAAACGCAGAGCGATCCCATCCTCAAATACATAAACGCACCTGAGGAAATCAACTGGGCGCCCTTCTTCCCTCTCAACGACGTAACGCGCGGCTACTCCAGCGGATCGTGCACGCCGCTGGCTACCTGGAGTACAGGGGATGCCGCCATTCTGCGATGCGATATTGGGCAGGGCCGCGCCTACGTATTCGGCTGGAGGCTGCGGCCGCTGCTGGAATTGCCGGAGCTTCAGCTGGGCAACGACACCGGGCCGCAAGGCGTCAACGCCATTGTTCCGGATGCCGACATCTGCCGCCTGTTGATGCGCGCAGGCTATGAAGCCTACGCCGCAAATCCGCAACAACGGCAATGGGCGCCAGGCGACCACCACGCTGCCCTGATCATCACGCACGACGTGGATGCCGATGTCTCCTACCAGAATGTTCCCGCCATGGTGGATTTTGAGAACAGCCTGGGGGTCAAGGCCACGTATCTGTTCACCACCAGCCCTTATGACAACGGCTGGATCAGCGGCATGTACAGCGCTGCCGGCCACCAGGATATCCAGTATGCGCTCGACCATGGATTCGACGTCCAGGGCCACAGCTTCGGGCACTTTCCGGACTTTCAAACAGCCATTTACAGCCTGACGAACCCGCCTTCAGAAGCCGCCTCGAACTATCAGCCCATGTTTACATTGATCTCGTCATCCCCTTATTGCTGTACGACCGGCATGAGCGTGATTGGCGAAGTTGGCGTCAGCAAATGGCTGCTTGACACTGACTTCAGCATCAGCGTCGCCACATTCCGGGCAGGCTATACGGAGATACCCTCGACGCTGCTCCAGGGGCTTTCGGCCACCGGCTACCAGCGCGACCTGAGTTACCTGAACGACCTGACGCGCGGGGCATTCCCCTTCGTAACTCTCACGCTCGACACCAGCACCACACCTTCCACGGTGACCACTTACCGCGTCATGGAATATCCCATGTCCATTTCGGATGACGCATCGCCGGCCGCCGGCCTGACCGGCCTTGACACCACAAACGTCAGCCAGTACGTCGATGCATGGATGAACGTCATCAAGTTTAACTACGACAACAACGCGCCCACCGTGCTGCTCCTTCACCCGATCGATACCACCGCGCGCATCCAGGCGCTTCAGCAATTGCTGGCCGCCATCCAGAACCAGGGCCTGGACATGTGGATCGGTGACGTCACGACTTTTGCGAGGTTCTGGGAGGCCCAGGGAGTGACGGACGCAAACTGGCCCTGAAAACTGACCTTTGTGATTGAGATATGATTACGATAGGTCTCAGGGCAGGCTCAATGCCAGCTAAGTTGTTGAAAACATGGTGCGGAAGGGGGGACTCGAACCCCCACGGTCTTGCGACCGCCAGCCCCTCAAGCTGGTGCGTCTGCCAATTCCGCCACTTCCGCGTGGGAGGCAAATCTGACTGGTCCATGCTCCGAAGCATGGCGTCGCGAAGACCGGATTCCTCCCTTACTTTTTGGCTGGCGCGGCCGGGGAGATCGGGACCGACTGCGACTGGGCCGGGGCGTTCTGCATCACCGAATTTGACGTCGCCTTCGTGGCCCAGATGGCCAGGGTCACCGAGGTTGCCATAAAGATGGCGCCCAGCACCCAGGTGATCTTGGCAAGAGTCGTTACCGCGCCGCGGGGACCAAAAGCCGCCTGGCTGGAGCCGCCAAAGGCCGCCGCCATATCAACATTCTCTCCACCCTGGATTAGCACAACAACAATGAGCAGGGCGCTCGAAACCACCTGGAGAGCCGTTACTGCCGCTACCATAAAAAATTCCTTTCAAACTTTTCCGCCGTCCGGCCATTTCTCATGCCGACGGATAATCAATGATTGCCACAAAGGAGTCAACCTTGAGGCTGGCGCCGCCCACAAGCGCCCCGTCGAGGTCCTGCTGGGCCATCAACCCTTTGATGTTCTGAGGCTTGACGCTTCCCCCGTAAAGGATCCTGACACCTTGGGCCTGCCCTTCGCCAAACTGCTCCCGCGCCAGTTCCCGCAAGTACGCGTGGCTCTCCTCTGCCTGCTCAGGAGTGGCGGTGCGACCGGTGCCGATTGCCCAGACCGGCTCATACGCCATAATGATACGGGAAAAGTCAGAGGGGGTCAACCCGGCGAACCCACCCTGAAACTGGCGTTCCAGCACCTGCTGCGTCTCATCTGCGTCGCGTTCTTCCAGCGTTTCTCCCACGCAGACAATCGGCGTCAAGCCGGCGGCCAGGGCGGCCTTCAGCTTGCGGTTCACCTGTTCATCGGTTTCCCCATGGTCGTGCCGCCGTTCCGAGTGGCCGATGATCACGT
>DATEKC010000226.1:0-5645 GCA_035277665.1 Terriglobia bacterium | reverse complement strand
CTCTCCGGGCCTGGATGTGGGCCCTCCGCGAAACCCAAGCGGCTCATCGCCGGCAGGCGTCAGACGTGGCATGGCCACCATTTCGCCTCTGTCCACCACAAGCTCGAAACTGATAGTGGACCCTGGAACCGAGCCGGGATCATACAGCACATCGTACCGGCACCCGGATTCACAGGCAATCACCATCCTGCAAGCGTTGTTTTCGGCGTACTTAATGGCGTCTTCCCGCTTTTGAAAGGGCCTTCTGAACTGAACTCCCGTTGGCTTGCGGTAATACTCTTCTGGAACCACTGCTACAGCAATACCCGGTGACATTTCTCCCCCTCCCGAGGGTCGCGTCCCACAGCCTGATTCACGACTGGGTAAAACCAACCGTCAAGGCCGACGACTTCGTAAGCGTATACGTTGCACGCACATTATTCCCAGGGAAACTCCGACAGATAGGGAGATTATAGCCCCATCCGTCAAGTGAAACGAGAGGTTAAATGTGACAACCCCTGATTTGGGGTTCGGGGCCTCCTCGCGCCCCCTCGGGAGAAGCAGGCCACGCCGCTCAGCGATTTCTTACTGCGGCCTTGTCCCACCTGAAAATCCTCCAGCCTTCGCGTCTCGAACCGCCGTCGCCTTGCTCCGCCGCCCTTCGGGAAAAACAAATTTGGAATTCCGAACCCGCGTTGACCGGGCCGGCGCATACGCGACACCTTGGATAAATATGCTGAACGTCACGGCGAAGGGGCATTCGCTTACAACGGCAAGATTGTGACCTTGGCCGTACACTCCCGGTGTATACTTCGCTGGAAGAAAATGGCAGACCGAAGGTGCGTATCGACCCAAAGTGGAGCCCCGGTGCGCACATAGGGGGAAAATGATGGCATCCATCTCTCGCCGCAACCTCATCAAGAGCGTCATAGCTCTACCAGTTGCTGGCATCATCGCCGGCAAAAACGGCCGAGCATCTGATTCGGACAGTATGGCTGCAAATTCCTGTGCGCCGGCAACCACGACGCCCCTGGGCTGCGACGTGTTTGTGGCTCTGCCGGATGCCACGGCCGACCATTCTGTGCTGCTGGGCAAGAACAGCGACCGCCCGCCAATGGAGGCCCAGCCGCTGGTCCAGATGCCTCGCCGGACCTATGCGACAGGCGAAAAGGTGAAGTGTACTTACATTGAGATTCCGCAGGCGGCGAACACTTACGAACATTTTGGTTCAAAGCTCTGGTGGGCATTCGGCTACGAGCAGGGGATGAACGAGCACGGCGTGGCGATCGGCAACACGGCCGTATTTTCCAAAGAACCCATGCAGTGGGGCAACGGGCTGCTGGGCATGGACATGCTGCGGCTGGGCCTCGAGCGCGCCAAAACAGCCTACGAGGCCATGCACGTCATCATCGATTTATTGCAGAAGCACGGCCAGTGCGGCGACTGCGAGCGTCCGGGCGAATGGGGCAAGGCCAACTATCACAACAGCTTCATTCTTGCCGACCCGCGCGAAGCCTGGGTGTTGGAGACTGCGGGAAAATACTGGGCGGCGAGGAGGGTCCGGCACGGGGTGTATTCCATCTCCAACATTTACTCCATCGAGGCGGATTGGAACGAAGCGCATCCACGGCTGGCAGAACATGCCGTGGAGATGGGGTGGACCCACTCAGCAAGCGACTTCAACCTGGCGCGTGACTATGGCGACTACTGGACCGCAAAATCTAAAAACGCGGGCGACATGCAGATTCGGCGCAACATGACGATGTCGTGCCTGAGGCAGGATTTCCGCCACGCCACGCCCGCCAGCATGATGCGCATCAACCGCAACCACCTCGAGGGGACCATCGCCGAACCGCGCTGGGCGGCCACGGAAACTTTCTGGCCCACCCCGTGCATGCATGACAACGCGCATTCCCGCTACACCACAGCGGCGTCGTTTGTGGCCCACTTGCGGGCGGATATGCCTCCGCTGTTGCGCCAGGTTTACTGGGCGAGTTTTTCCAGTCCCTGCTGCAACGTGTTCAAGCCTTTTTACCTGGGCGGCCCCACCGTTCCAGCGGCGTACGCCGAAGGGACCAGCAGCTATGCAGCCGATTCGCCGTGGTGGTGGGCGAAGCGCGTCAAGCTGCTCTGCGACTTCAACTACCGGGTCCTGCAGCCGGCCGTCCGCGCCACGTTTGACGCAACCGAGCGTTGGGAGATGGGCCGCCAAGTCCCGGTGGAAGCTGAAGTTTTGCGGGAAATCAAGGCTGGAAAGGAATCAGCAGCAATCAAGCTGCTGCAGCAATTCAGCAGTGAAAATTGCGAGCGCGTGGCCAAAGATTACAGAATGTTGCAGGAGACCCTGCCCGGCATGCTCAAAACCGTGGGCGTGGAATATCTTTATGCAGACTACCTGAAGGACTGGTCATCCCAAAAGGGCGTGCCGCTGCCCTGGTCATGACCCTTCTAAGGGGTCGCGCAGCTTGCAGCGAGTGCCAGAGGCTTTCCGCCCTGCGGAGCCTGGGACTCAAAAACAAAGCGTACTGATGCCCATTGCACACCATCATCAAAAGACACCGCCTCGGTTTCTCCTGACTCGCAAGTTGGGATTGGCCGCTGTCCTGTTGCTGATGGCTGCCGGGGTCGCGCAAGCCTGGCCTCCCGGCAACCGGGTGCCTCCGATGGGCTGGGAACCCTGGAATTTCGACCATTGCGGCACGATGTACAAGTGGGACGATATGTATTACAGGAAACTCGCCGACCTCTTTGTCACTTCCGGCTTGCGTGATCTCGGCTACCAGTATCTGACCATTGAGTGCCACGATCATTATCGCGACCAGAAAGGCCAGATTCAGCCGAGCAAACGCACATTCCCCGATGGTTTCAGGGTGGTGACAAACTACATACACAGCAAAGGATTAAAGGTACGCGCCTATACAGACGCCGGAAAAGGCAGTTGCGGCAGCACTTTTGAGGGTGCAGGCTCCCTGGGCCATTACGAGGACGATGCCCGACTGTGGAAACAATTTGGCTTTGACGGAGTCAAGATTGACTGGTGCGGCGGCCGCGAGGCGGGCCTGGATCCCCAAACTCAATACACTCAATTCGCCGGCGCCATGAAGAAGGTCTTCCCTGAATTCTCAATCGAGATTTGTTCCTGGGGCCGGGGCGACCCATGGGAATGGGGAAAAAATGCCGGAATCTTGTGGCGGACAGGTGAAGACATCGATTACATGGGTAATAAATCTTCGATAGGCGGCACATGGAAAGCTTTGTTGAGGAACATCGATGCGAACCGGCACCCTGATCCGGATCTGGTTGGCCCCGGCAAAGGATGGAATTACCCCGACATGTTGGAGGTTGGTGTGCCGGGCGGCCTCACTGAAACTGAAGAGCAGACCCAGTTCGGAATGTGGGCCATCATGGCCGCCCCGCTTTTCCTCGGCAATGACGTCTTCAACATGCCTCCCTACGCCAAAGAAATCCTCATGAACAAGGAAGTAATTGCCGTCGATCAGGACCCGCAAGGCATCCAGGGCCGCGTCGTGAAAGAATATCGCCACGGAACGCGCCAGGTGTGGTTGAAGGAACTGCAAGACGGCTCCAGGGCCGTGGCCCTCTTCAATCGGGGCGACAAGCCTCGGAAAATCACGGCCCAATGGAGCAGCCTTGGAATATCCGGGAAATGGCTTGTTCGCAACCTCTGGGACCATGCGGACAAAGGAACGTTCACCCATCGATACCGCACCCGCGTCCCGGCGCACGGAACCGTGCTGCTGAAAATCTCACCTCTGCCCAGGAACTGAAGAAGTCAATTCAACAATGTATTCGTCCGGGGCCCACTTATGCACAGCCGACTTGTGATCCTGAAAGAAGAAGCCGATTCAATAATGTGTTCGTCCGCAGCTTGTACATGCACGACTGCTCGTGCTCTTAAATTTTGAATCTGGAATCTTAAATCCTCCGGTCTCCTGCCTTTGCCGCTTTCTGCCTTTCGACTTCTTCACGGCTACTGCGTGATGCCCTCGACCCTTTGTTTCAGCGCTCCGTGGACCAGCACAATCTTCCAGTTGCCGTCCGCCGTTTTTCTGGCAACGATGCTGGCCGTTCCCTCCAGCGTTTTCGGCTGGCCGTTCAGGCTTTCGCTGAGTTCGTAATTGAACGAAACCCATCCTGCATCGTCCCACATCTGGCCATGGGTTGCCGATATGGTGATGTGCCTGGGCGGCGTGTCCATGGCCAGTTTGTGGATCCACGCCCGTGCCGGTGGCGCGTGTCCGTCTTCGTCAAGATACACCGCATCAGGCGCCAGCATCTTCTCAAGCGTGGCCGTGTCCTGCTTGTTGATCGCATCGACAAGTTGGTTGGCGAGATCCAGCATGGCCCCGGTTGCAGGAGCAATCATCGGATGTCCCACGTGCCCATGAATGGAACGCCGCTGCGCCCCGAGCAACGAACAGCTCATCGCAAATACGAACGTCATGAAAGCAACGGATAACTTCTTCATAGCTCTCCTTTCGTCTCACTTGGAATGTATTAGTAAAACTTTGCCTGATAGTCGCCCGCTGCCGGCTGCCTTCTGCTTTCAGGCTTTCTCGCCGGATTTGAACACCGTCCATGGGCCTGCGATCATGTCATGGAGCAGCGGAGATTGCCACGAAAACTCAGAACGTTTTTTGAGAAACGGCGCCGCATAAAAATTCTCGCCGCACGGATGCCCGCGCCGCCCGACAAAACTCATGGCGGCGGTCATGCTGCTGTCCGTCACTTTGCCCGTCACGGCGCCGCCGGGATTGTAGGGCTTCCAGTCCCAGACTTTTTCGCCGTGGCGGGAGACGTCGCCATGTCCGCACAGCGTGCGCGTGCCGGGATGTTCCCTCTTCTCCCAGGTGTCGTAGTGGTCCGAGAGATATTTCTGTCCCAGGCTGATATCGATGCGTCCCTTCCACTCTTTCATCAACTGCTCCGCGCGAATGCGCCGCGCGTTGGGCGATGAAGAGAGGTCATGGGGGTCAAACGTGGTTTCATCCGCGATCAGTTTTGGATCGCTTGCGAAATTGGAACCCACATAATGGCCGTCTTTGGTCCGCCACACGCGATGGTCCTTGAGTCCCAGTTCAAACCGGGCGATTTCCCCCGTTTTCCGGTCGCCCAGCAGCCAGTCGTTGGCGTAACCTCCGTTGTCTCCATCGAGCATGATGCGGACATAGTCGTCAATCGACGAAGCATACTGCATCGCCTTGCGCGCGCGGACAAACTCGGGAATGCCGTCCGGATTCCATCCGTGGAATTGTGTGATGGTGGTTTCCGTAATCATGATGCCCGCGGAATTGATGCCAAAGTCATCGTCGCTGGTAATCACGCCCGGGAATCCGTCCATCAGAATGCGGTGGCCTTGCTTGGGAACGATATCGAAAATAATGTTCCAGCGTTCACCGTGCAGGTAACTGGTCCACAGGCTGTGGGCCATCACGATCTGCCCGCCTTTCGTGTAACTCGACGTTGCCACAAAAGCGCTGCAGTTGCCAGGGCTCACCGGACGCTTGTTCGTGGCGGTCTTGTGCCTCGCGTCATACCATGGCACGTAATAGTCGGAGAGTTCTTCCATGGCGTTCAGCCAGATCACGTCGTCAAGATCCATTTTGGCCCCGCGAGCCTGCAAGCCGCGGTAGATGCCTTCCACT
>DATEKC010000225.1:0-6477 GCA_035277665.1 Terriglobia bacterium | reverse complement strand
GGACAGCAACTATGAGTTGTGCACGACGAACCCGGATTCATACAAGCTGCTGGAAGGGATGTACCAGGACCTGCTGGACGCCAACAAAGGGGTGAACTACTTTGTGCTTTCGACCGACGAGTCCTACTACGTTGGCATGGCCGACAACGCCCAATGTGGCGAAGGGCAACTGGCGAAGAAGCTGGGAAGCGTGGGCAAGGTGGAGGCGCAATTCCTGGACAAGGCTGCGGGATATCTGCACGAGCGTGGGCGGAAAGTGATTTTCTGGGGAGAATATCCGCTGGTGCCGGGTGACGTTCCTTCGCTGCCGTCTTATCTGGTGAATGGCGAAGTTTACGGGCCTGAATTTGACCGCGCCTTCAAGGCGCAGGGCATCAAGCAGATGATTTACACCTCGACCGAGGGAGTGGAGCCCTTTTTCCCAAACTACTATGAGTTGCCTCCCTCGAAGCTCTTCAATCACATTCGGATTGGGGACCGCCTGGAGGAGATGTACCGGCTCATTTCCTTTAATTCATCACGCCAGAATGCCGACCTGATCGGAGCATTTGTTGCCGGCTGGGGTGATGAAGGCCTGCATCCGGAAACATTCTGGCTTGGTTATGCCACCGGGCCAAGCTGGGCCTGGCATCCCGGGTCGCCGGTTCCTGCTGAAGCACGAGAGAGTTTTTATCACCTATTCTACGGGCAGGGCGGCCAGGACATCGGCCGGCTCTATCAGTTGATGAGCACGCAGGCGGAGTTCTGGGACAGCAGTTGGGACCGCGAACCTTCGTCGGCGCGCAAGCCGATTTTTGGCAACTCGGATGCCATCTTCAATCCCCGTCGTCCGGAGCACGACCAGACGCTCCCGCTGCCGCCGGTGCCGCAGGGGAAATATCTGCGGCTGGGCTATGACTGGGGCCGGGCAAACGCCCGGCGCGTGAAGATGGCGGAGGAGATGGCGCCGGCCAATGATGAACTGCTGGACCTGCTGCGCAAGAACCTGCTGTCGGTGCAGTTCCAGAAGTACAACCTGCAGGTTTACCTGTCGATTGCGGAGCTCTACCGGCAGAACCTGGAGATGATCCGGGAGATGAATGAAGTGGACGAGTCGCTGAAGCGCGCGCAGGCAGCGGCAGCGGATGTGGAATCCGGGCGGGCATTGGCGGCGCTGGACCAGGCGCTGGATACGCTGGAGCGGATACGTGACCAGCGGAACACGGCCTATCACGATGCGGTAGACACCTGGTACGAGAGCTGGCAGCCGCGGGTGGCGGAAGCTAACGGGCGAAAGTATCTCGATCAAATTGACGATGTTAAAGACCATCTGCCGGGGCGGACGGTGGACATGAGTTACCTGGTTTACCGCGAGTTGATTCTTCCGCTGGGTAAATGGTATGGCCAGGTGCTGGCGGTGCGGAACGAGTATGCCGCGGCCCACGGCCTGGCGGCCCGAACGAATGCCTTTAACTGGGGAGACACAAACACAGTGGTGGAGGGTGATCCTGTCTGGAAGTGGGGGTCATCCACTCTGCGGCAGCGGTATCATTTCTGAGCTTGGTTTCCCGCTGCCACGGCACGTTTTCCTATGGCGGCGGGCTTTCTGGCATTGTGAAGTTCCCATGAAAGGTCTGGTGGATCAGATGAAAGAGTCATCCATTTTGCGCATGGTCGTTTTGGCTGCGGCGCTTGCTGTCCTGTGTGTGCTTGCGACGGAAGGCCTGGCCCTGGCGGCGGAATCATCGCTTTTTGACCGTGGTTATAACGTCATCCCCGTGCCCCAAAAAGAGGAGTTGAAGGGCGGGGATTTTGAAATCGGCAGTGGCTGGCGGCTGGAACTGGGCCAGGGCGTGAAACCCGACGACGTAGCGGTTGAAAGCCTGAAACACGGGCTCGAGACCCGCCACGGGATCACGTTTGAAACTCGCGGGCGGGGCAAGGCCATCACGCTTGAGATTCAATCCGGATCGGTCGAAATCGGGCCGGCGGCGGACAAGGACAGGCAGGCGCTGGAAGAGCAAGCCTACAGTCTGGAGATGGCTGGCAGCGGAATCAAGATTACGGCCAATACCCCCACGGGACTGTTCTATGGGGTTGAAACGCTGGTGCAACTGGTGAAGCACGCGGGAGGGAAGCTGTGGCTGCCGGAAGCCCGCATCACGGACTGGCCGGACCTCGAGCAGCGGAATATCTACTGGGATGACAACCATCATCTGGACAGGATGAGCATTTTGAAGCAGGCGTTGCGGCAGGCGGCGTTTTACAAGATCAATGGTTTTGTCGTCAAGCTGAACGATCATTTTGAATACCAGAGCGCGCCGGCGCTGGTGAATCCCTATGCGCTGACGCCCGCGCAGTTGCAGGAACTGACCGATTACGGGCTGAAGTATCACGTGCAGTTGATTCCGTATCTGGACGGTCCGGCGCACATTGCCTTCATCCTGAAGCATCCGGAATATGCGAAGCTGCGGGAATTTCCTGACAGCAACTATGAGTTGTGCACGACGAATCCGGACTCGTACAAGCTGCTGGAAGGGATGTACCAGGACCTGCTGGACGCCAACAAGGGCGTGAACTATTTCTATCTTTCCACCGATGAGCCTTACTTTGTGGGGATGGCCGACAATGCCCAGTGCCAGTCGAAAAAGCGCGCGGATGAGCTGGGCAGCCGCGGAAAACTGCTGGCGGAGTTCGTGACCAAAACGGCGGACTATCTGCATGAGCGTGGAAGGAAAGTAGTGTTCTGGGGGGAGTTCCCGTTGGTCACAGGCGACATTACTTCGCTACCCTCCTACCTGATTAACGGCGAGGTCTATGGCAAAACGTTTGATGAAGCTTTCAAGGCGCATGGCATCAAGCAGATGATTTTTATCTCTACCACGGGGTGGAAGGAACTGCTCTTTCCCAGCTATTACGTCCGGCCGGTGACCGAGATGCTTCCCAACTCGGCTGGGGGCGCCTACCAGCCCGTCCCTCCCGGCCCCGGAATTGTTCCGGAAATGTTCAATATGGTGTCCCATACTCCTGACCGCGAATATGCCGACCTGATGGGAGCGGTGGTGGCCGGCTGGGGCGATGCGGGGTTGAACACGGAGACGATGTGGCTTGGTTACGCTACAGGAACGGCCCCTGCATGGCACCCGGGTGGAGAAAATCCGAAAGAACTGATGGCGTCGTTTTACCAGTTGTTCTACGGGACAGGAACGGAAAACATGGGCTGGTTGTATCAAATGATGAGCGAGCAGGGCCAGTTCTACAAGGAAAGCTGGGACGTTGCTCCATCCAACGCGAGGATCGGCATCTGGGGCGACTATGCGCCGGTCATCTATAAGCCGCGGCGGCCCGCGGATGACCAGACCTTGCCGCTGCCTCCGGTCCCATCAGGTGAGCTGTTGACCCGAAACCACGGATGGGCGAAGTTGAACGCGCGCCGGCTCGACCTGGCTTCTTCTTATTTTGCCCAGAGCGACACCCTGGTGGACCTGCTGAACCAGAACCTGCAATCGGTGCAATTCAACCATTACAATTTGGAACTTTACGTTTCAATTGCCAGATTGTACCGGCAAAACCTCCAAATGCTGATGGACCTGCAGGAAATCAACTCGTCACTCAATTCAGCGGAGAAGGCTGCCGGCGAGGCCCAGGCCAGCGACGCAGTGGAGGCTGTGGACCGGGCATTGGACCTGGCGCAGCAGATTCGCCAGCAGAGGAATGCGGCCTATTCCAACGCCGTTCGCGTCTGGGACAGAGAGTGGTACCCGAGAGTGGAAGAGGCGAATGGGCGAAAGTATCTCAATCAAATTGATGATGTGAAAGACCATCTGCCTGGGCGGACGGTAGACCTGAGTTACCTGATCTACCGGGAGCTGCTGCTGCCGTTGGGCAAGTGGTATGACCAGGTGGAAGCTGCGCGAAACGAGTACGCAAAGAGATACGGCCTTCCAGCCCGCGACGATAAACTCAATTGGGAGGATTACAACACGCCGGCTCAATGAGAGGTCTGAGCGCCGTGACCCGCAGGTGTTGCCCTGGGCCTGGTGCGGGCGTGCGTCCTGTCGCAAGATAAGCTGCCGGGCAGGGAGCGGGTGCGCACCATTTCCAACCGCGCAGGTGGCAAGTTGAAGATGAGGTCTCACTGACATTGGCGGAACAATCTGCAACATCATCCCTTGAGGCTCTCGGTTATAAGCCCCAATTCAAGCGCGTTCTCCGGCTTCGCGACCTGATCATCTACGGCCTGGTGATCCTCACGCCGACGGCGCCGTATCCGGTTTATGGGATCATCCAGAAAGTTTCGCTGGGCCATGCAGCGCTGGCCTACCTGGTGGCCATGGTGGCCATGCTTTTCACGGCGGCCAGTTATGGAAAGATGTCCGGGGCTTTCCCGGCTGCCGGTTCCACTTACACTTATGCCCAGCGCGCACTGAGCGAGCACATCGGTTTCCTGGCCGGATGGTCCATGATGCTCGATTATTTCCTGATTCCGCTGCTCAGCGTTATTTATTCCGCGCTGATTGCCGCCCGGTACGTCCCGCAGGTTCCCTATATCGTCTGGGCGATATTCTTCACGATTGCCATTACGCTCATCAACATCCGCGGCATCAGCATGACGGCGCGGGCCAGCAACGTGATGATGGTGATTCTGAGCTTTTCCGCAATCCTGTTCGTAGTGCTGGCGGTGCACCTGATTGTGGGAGCGCACGGCTGGGGCGGTCTGGTTGTGCCTCATGCCATTTACGATCCTGGAACCTTCAAGCTGCGGCCGATGATGCTGGGTGCGGGCATTGCCACCCTCTCTTACATAGGGTTTGACGCGGTTTCCACGCTCGCCGAAGACGTTGAAAACCCTGAGAAGAACATCGCCATCGCGACGGTTTCTGTTTGCGTCATTCAGGCGCTGTTCTGTGTTGCCCAGGTGTACCTGGCAGAGATTGTCTGGCCGAATTATCACACCTTTCCGAATGTTGACACGGCAATCTTGGATATCGGGAAGGTCCTGGGCGGGCCCGTGATGATGGGCTGGATCACATTCGTCCTGCTGGTTGCGGGCCTTGCCAGCGCCCTGACGGGACAGGCCGGAGCTTCACGGCTGCTGTTTGGCATGGGGCGCGACGGCGTGATTTCCCGGAAAATTTTCGCATATGTTGACGAGAAATATTCCACGCCCACGCGCAGCATATACGTGATGGGTGGGATTACGTTGCTCGGGGCAATCCTGATTCGCTTCCAGCTTGCCGTGGAACTCCTGAACTTCGGCGCTTTTGTTGGGTTCATTCTGGTGAACCTCAGCGTGATTCGTCATTACTATCTCCGCCAGCGGCAAAGGAGCGGCCTGGGCTTTTTGACCAACCTGATTTTTCCTGCCCTCGGCGCCCTGGTGTGCAGCTATGTCTGGATGAGCCTGTCGACTCCGGCCAAAATTGTGGGGTTCATCTGGCTGGGGCTGGGCGTTCTTTATTTGGCTTACCTGACGAAGGGCTTCAGCAAAAGCCCTGTCAAACTGGAGATCTGAACGAGTGGTGAAAAAATCCGCCCTGTATGGCATTCTAAGAAACTAAAGTTAGGAAAAGTTTTGTTCGCGGCTGGCCGCCGGATAGCCAGCCAGACAGGGCCGGTCGAGACGCCTGCCCTGCATGAGATTGACAGAAAACTTCTTTTAGGAAGGGACAACCAGATGCCTCTTGACGCTTCGCTCAGAAACCGACTTTCTTCGTTTGTGGACACCCATCGCGACCGGCTGGTTGAGATCATCGGTGACCTGGTTCGGATTCCTTCGGAAAACACGCCACCGGTGGGCAATGAAGAGGCCTGCCAGAAGCATGTGGCCGAGTACTTGAAACGCCAGGGCTTTGCCACGGAACTTTATTACTTCCGTGACGTCAAAGGGCTGAGAGAGCACCCGCTCTTCTATTACGAGGAACGGAAATACGACAACCGCCCCAACGTGGATGCGCGGCGCAAGGGAAAGGGCGGCGGACGCTCGCTGGTCCTCTCTGGCCATATCGACACGGTTCCCAAAGGAACGCAGCCGTGGACGCGGGACCCCTTCGGCGGGAGAGTGGAAGGCAATCGGCTTTATGGCCGAGGCTCCAATGATATGAAGGGCGGCGTGGGCACCAATCTGTTTATGGCGGAAGCTCTGCGCGAGCTGGGCATTGAGCTCAAAGGCGACCTGATGATCGAATCTGTCTCCGATGAGGAATTTGGCGGCGTGAACGGGACCCTGGCCGGGCGCCTGAAGGGGTATAACGGCGATGCCGCCATCATAACGGAACCTTCCTTCCTGCGAATTTGCCCCGCCCAGCGCGGTGGCCGCACGGTTCACATTACGCTCAGTTCCACCGGGGGCGTGCTGCCGGAGGGGAAGTTCCCTACCGGAGTGATTGATCCCATCCGATACTTCCTAGTGAAGATGCAGGAATTTGCGGAGCAGCGGAAGAAGAAAGCTCCGGTGCACGAATTTTATGCGGACTCTGTGGACCCTGTGCCGGTATC
>DATEKC010000224.1:0-11080 GCA_035277665.1 Terriglobia bacterium | reverse complement strand
TCGAACTCCCGCATAAAGGTTTTGCAGACCTCTCCCTTACCACTTGGGTACCGCGCCGGAAGATTGGAGCGGGAAACGGGATTCGAACCCGCGACTTCGACCTTGGCAAGGTCGCACTCTACCACTGAGTTATTCCCGCTTGACTCCTGAAAACTCAACTTACCAAAAAATTATAGAAAGCGGCGGGGTTCCATGTCAAGCAACGATGCGAGCGCCTGGTTTGAACTCCGCACGGCAATCCGGCGAGGGCGGAACCATCTTAAGGCAGGGTCAGGGGGCAGCGCCCGCAAGCTGTGAATTCCCGCGTCAGGAAGCCTGGTGATTTCCCGCCGAGGTTCCGGCGCGCAGGCTCAGACAAGCAATTTCCGGAGGGCATCCCACCCGCAAGGGAACCAATACCTTGCCGATGCCCCGGCTGACGTAGATTTGCGTGCCGTCCAGGCGGTTCCATCCCGCAATGAAGCGCTTGCCCAGCTTGGATTTTGCGTAGAGCCCACCCACCACGGGCAAGCGGACCTGCCCGCCATGCGTGTGTCCGGAAAGCACCAGGTCAATGTGGTGCTCAGCGGCCATGCGGACCCCTACCGGGTTGTGGCACAGCAGGATTTTGGGTTCGCGAGGCGGAACGTGCCGCATTCCGGCATCAAGGTCATCCGCGCTCCACCAAAGGTCGTCCACTCCCACCAGCCAAAGCCTTTCGTGCCCGGAACCGAGCGGAGCATGAGTGTTGCGCAGGACACGGATTTGATGCGCTTCAAGGGCCCGCGTCATTTCATCGGCGTCGACGTTAAAGTCGTGATTGCCAAGAACAGCAAACACTCCCAACCTTGCCTGCAGCCGGCCCAGCACCTGGGCCACCGGCCAAATATAGGTGGGAGAGAACGTCACATAATCGCCGGTAAGGCAAATCAGATCAGGTTGCAGATGGTTGGTCATATTCACCGCCCGCTCGACATCTTCAAGCGGCGTGTAGAGGCTATGGTGAATGTCGGTGAGGTGGACAATCCGCAAACCATCGTGAGCCTGGCTCAGGCGGCGGATGTGGATGTCCATTTCGGTGATTTCAGGATCAGGAGACGCCGGCGGCGGAGAAGGAGGCGGTGTGCCATAAAGTGACAGGGTGATCAGCCCTCGGCGTCTGGAGCGACGCCTCGAAACCAGGTTTGTCCTCATAATATTTCCCGACGCAAGTCAGCAAAGGCCCTGACGGCCTAAAACAAATTTGCTGAGAGTACTAGCCGCACTTCACTTTCCCGTGTTCTTCCAGAACTTCAGCAAAAACTTCAAGCATGGTCTCATGGATGAGCCCGTTTGAGGCAAAAATTTCATCGCGGTGCAGAGAAAATGGCCCGCCTGAAAGGTCCGTAACCCGGCCGCCCGCTTCTGTTACCAGCAAAGAACCGGCAGCCTTATCCCAGGGATTCAATTTCAGCTCCCAGAACCCTTCAAACCTGCCCACTGCCACCGAACAAAGGTCCAGTGCCGCGGCACCCGCCCTGCGTATTCCATGCGAAAGGTGGGTGAGCTTGAAAAAGAGCTGCAGATTCAGATCGTGATTGGAAGCGAAAGGAGGAAAGCCGGTGCCCAGCAGGCATTCAGCAAGATCGGGGGTTTGCGAGACGCGGATGCGCCGGCCGTTCAACGTGGCGCCGGAGCCGCGCTCGGCCGCAAACATCTCGTCGCGGTTCGGGTCGTAAACCACGCCGGCGATCACCTCGTCGCGGTAAGCCAGGGCCAGGGTGACGCAATAAACAGGGAATCCGTGAGCAAAATTGGTGGTGCCATCCAGCGGGTCGACGTACCAGCAATAATCGGAACTGGTTTCCCTGCCGCCGCCTTCCTCCGCCACAATGGCGTGATCGGGAAAGTGTCCACGAAGGCGCTCAATGATCATGGCTTCAGAGCGCCGGTCGGCGTCCGTGACAATATCCGATTTCCGCTTATAAGAGATTTCCCGCGGTTGCCCCGAGAGTTGGCCCAGCAACGAACCCGCTTCGCTGGCTATTTCGACTGCGATATCCAAATATTTGTCCATATGATTTAAAAACCTTATGTCAATCCGCCTGCTTTCTTTCTCCTTTCAATCGGACGTTCTGCCGGGAATCAATCCCGGGTCCCTGCCAGAACTTGTTTCCGGCCTTCGCCTTCCACCCAGATCGCGCCGTCTTCAAAATACTCTTTTTTCCATACCGGCACCACCTGCTTGAGGCGGTCAATGAGATACTGGCAGGCTTCAAACGCCGGCCGCCGGTGGCCCGCCGTCACGGCGATGGCCACGCTGATCTCGCCAATATCCAGTCTTCCGGTGCGATGAATGATGCCGACAGAGTTGATGTCAAACTTCTCTTTGGCTTCCGCGCCAATTTCTTCCATTTTGCGAATGGCCATTGGGGTGTAGGCTTCGTACTCCAGGTAAAGGGTCTTTCGACCGCCTGAATGGTTGCGGACGACTCCCTCAAACGTGACCAATGCTCCGTCTTCAGGGGATTGGAGCGACCTCGCGAGGTCTGAAGCTGAGATTCGTTCCTCGGTGACGCGATAGATGTCCCCGTCAATGCCGCCGCTGACGGGTGGCATAAAGGCCACCTCGTCTCCCTCATGCAAGATTGCTAAAGGCTCTGCTATCTGCTGGTTAACAGCAAAGAGCAGCGATCCTGCCAGTTCGCCCAGGCGCGGGAAACGATTTTCGTAAGAGCGGCACAGGCCCTGGAGGTTTTCGCCTTCTCCAACTTCGATCTGCTCTTCCCGAAGCCCCGTCAGGTCGTGCGCGAATCCAAAAAACAAGACTTTAACTCTCATCCGACTCCCAACACTTGTTTTTAGTATACACCCTGGGGGGAACTTCCGGGAGATGGCGGGGCTGGGTAAGCGGGCGGACACTGCCCCGCATGCCAGTTGTCTACGCTAGGGCCGGTGGAGCAAATGGCGTAGCGATGTTTCAAAATCGGGAAACTGGAAGGTGAATCCTGTCTCCTGCAGCCGTCGCGGCACCACGCGCAGGCTGCACAGCAGCAGGGCGTCAGCCATTTCACCGAAAATCATATGGAGGGCAAATGCGGGCACCGGGAAAAAAGTCGGGCGTCGCAAAACCTTTCCTATTGCTTTGGTCATCTCCACGTTTCGTACCGGGTTGGGCGATACGGTGTTGACCGGCCCGGAAAGACTTTCCGTGGCAATAGTGTGTGAAATGGCGCGCGTGAGGTCGTCGAGGGCAATCCAACTAACGAATTGACGTCCGTTGCCCAGCCTTCCGGCCGCGCCCGCCTTAAAGGCCGGAAGCATGGCCTGCAAGGCGCCGCCCTTCGAGCTAAGCACCATGCCGGTGCGCAGGTTGGCCACACGGATGCTTTCTTGCCGGGCGGGCTCCGTCGCAGCTTCCCATTCCTGGCAAACCTCGGACAAAAAGCCCGAACCGGCGGGGCTCTGTTCCGTCAGGACTGCATCCCCACACGAGCCGTAAAAATTTATTCCAGACGCGCAAATCAGCACGCGAGGCGGAGCCGCAAGCTGCGCCAAGCGTTCTGAAAGCAGACGTGTGCCTCGAACGCGGCTGTCACGTATCCGTTCCTTTTTTCGGTTGGTCCATCGTGACGTGCCGATGTTTTCACCGGCAAGGTGCACCACGGCATCCGTTCGTTCCAGAGCACTCATTTCCAACTTGCCCGAGGCGGGGTCCCAACCGGCGGCGTCTTCGCCAGGGATCACGGCGCGGCGGACCAGCCGCACAACCTGGTGGCCCTGTCCCTCTAATAGCGGAATCAGCGCCGATCCAATCAACCCGCTTGATCCAGTGATGAGGACTCGCATATCGCTGTCCGCCCTGATAGGTTTGCGCTAGGATTCGCAGCAGCCGGAGCCGCCATTCGCACTGCCTCCGGCAACTGAAATCAGGTTAGCACAAACCTTCGGGTGAATCCGTCGCTGATGCTTGCAGCGGACCGAGTTCGAGGGAAATGTAAGCATCGCCAACCTCCGAAGTTATACTTGGAACCGACATGGCGCAGATTCTGATTGTCGGCAAGGACTGGACCGTGCGGGCGCTGCTGCGCGCCCAACTGATTGAAGAAGGCTTTGATGTGGAGGCCTATGAGGACGTGCAGGCAGTGGTCCAGCGCCTTTGGGGCAGCACGGGCGTGCCATCGCTCCTGATCGTGGACCTTTTCGGGAGCGCGAATCCATCGGAAGACATTGCCACGCTTTCGCACTGGGCCAAGCTCCTGCCCATCTGGACTCTCGTGGGGAGCAGCGCTCCACCAGCCGGCATGCTGGAAGGCCGGGATTTTGAAAAAGTCCTCATCCGTCCTCTGGATGTTGGAAAACTGGTGCAGGAGATTAAAAACCGGCTGGCGGGATGAAGAGAATTTGCAGCCAATCCTGGTCATTTGGTGAAGAGAATTTAAACCTGCTGCGGGCGGCCCTCACTGCTTCGCCTGCGTATTACGGCGCCGGCTGCTGCTGGGTGAGGCAGTGCAGTGTTCCCAGGCCCCATACTAGATCGACCGCGTGGATGCCGATGACGGGCCGGTCCGTAAACAGTTCCGCCAGCGTCCCGAGTGCGATACGGTCTTTGCGATCGTTAAAAGTGGGCACGAGCACCGCATCATTGGCGATGTAGAAATTGGCGTAGCTTGCCGGCAGGCGCTGCCCCTCGAAATAAATCGGAGTGGGCATAGGAAGAGGGACCACTTCGATCGGCGAACCGTCCTCCAGCCGCATGCCTTCGAGCCGCTCGCGGTTTTCCTTGAGAACGGCGTAGTTGGGATCGCCGGCATAATTCTCGGTGCAGAGAACGACCGTCCTAGGATTGACAAAGCGGCACACATCATCCACATGGCCATGCGTGTCGTCGCCTGCGATGCCACGCCCGAGCCAGAGAATGTTCTCCACGCCCAGATTCTGCCGTAGGGCCGCCTCGATGCCTTCCTTGCTCAGGCCTGGGTTCCGCACCTGGATTGCCTGGTCCAGCAGGCACTCCTCCGTGGTCAGAAGTGTTCCCTGGCCGTTCACCTCGAAGCTGCCGCCTTCCAGGACTATTTCCCGGCCTGCCAGGCTGGCCGTGAGCAGTGGCAGCTTCAGTGCGCGGGCCGCAAGGTCCGGTATGGCGTCGTCCTTGTGCCATTCCGGATACTTGGCCCAGGCATTGAAACGGAAACGAATGATGGCGATCGCGTCGGGTGACTCAGACCTTTTTAGGAAGATTGGCCCGAAATCGCGGGTCCACCCGCGGTCAGTGGGAAATCGAAAAAACTGGACGCAGGCCAGATCGATCCCGGCCCGCAGCAAAATCTTTCGAGCGTGGTCCTCGTGACCCTTGGATTGGGCCAGAATGCGGACGGCTTCCGCGGGCACGAGTTTGCGGACGATTTCAGTGTAGACCCAGGGGATGGGCGTGAACCGGCCAGGCCAGTCCGTCAGGTTGTGTGGCCAGCCAAGCCATGTTGCCTCATGCCGCTCCCATTCGGCCGGCATGTGGTATCCAAGCGACTGCGGTGTGGCGGCCACTAGCTGGTTTTGCTCCCTTCCGGCGCCGCGAGGAACCTGCGGTCAATTCCCTGGTAGGCGTCGATGCGGCGATCGCGAAGGAACGGCCAGTTGCGGCGGATGTTCTCAAGATGTTTCAGATCGACCTCGGCGATCAGAGTTTCTTCGCGATCGGCCGAGGCTTCCGCAATCACCACGCCCTGCGGGTCGGCGACAAAAGACGATCCCCAGAACTCAATTCCGGCGCCGTCGCCCGGCTTTTCGTGCCCGACTCGATTGACCACCGCCACGTAAACGCCATTGGCAATTGCGTGGCCGCGTTGGACGGTTCTCCAGGCGTCACGCTGGGCCTCGCCATACCGTTCTTTCTCATGGGGATGCCAGCCAATGGCCGTGGGGTAGAAGACGACGTTGGCTCCCCGCAGCGCCACCAGGCGGGCGGCTTCCGGGTACCATTGGTCCCAGCAGATCAGCGGCGCCACCAGGCCGACGTGCGTCTGGATGGCCTGGAAGCCCAGGTCGCCCGGGGTGAAATAGTATTTCTCGTAATAGCCGGGATCGTCGGGAATGTGCATCTTGCGATAAATGCCCGCAATTTTCCCGTCACTGCCAATCACGGTCACGCTGTTGTGGTAAATGCCCGCGGCGCGGCGCTCGAAGACGGGCGCGATCACAGATACGCGGGCTTTCCTGGCAACCGGACCGAGGGCCCGGGTGATGGGGCCGGGAATGGGTTCCGCCAGATCAAATACGCCGGCATCCTCGCGCTGGCAGAAATAGGCAGAGGCGAAAAGTTCGGGGAGGCAGACGATGGCCGCTCCATTGCGCGCTGCGTCGTTCACGCCCTGGACCGCCCTGCGAAGGTTCTGCCGGGGGTCGTCCCCGCAGGCCATCTGGATCAGCCCCACTTTGAACTTGTTTTTTGCTGCTTTTGGCATCTCCCAACAGAATACATGAGTCTGGACGTTCCTCCAAGATTCTCATGGGCCGCAACAATCCTGTATCCTGTGCCGGTCCAGGATCATCCCAATCTCATTCCGGGGGGTTTGCTATTTTTCAGCTAAAACTGGATATTCTTATTGGTGAAGTTGAGCGAGAATGGATCTATTCCTCTTCGATGAGCGCTAGAGGGCTGATTTAAATCATGGACGAGATATTGCGCTTTGTACTGCGCCATGGATACGCCGTTCTGGGCGTCTGGGTTTTTACAGAGCAATTCGGCTTTCCGATTTCTTCTGTCCCGGCACTGCTTGCTGCTGGAGCTTTGGCCGCGTCGGGTAAACTGAACCTGGCCGGGGTGATCATAATCCCCATTTTGGGTTCCTTGCTGGCGGACTTCATCTGGTATGAGTTTGGGCGGTATAAGGGATCGCTGGTACTCAAACTGATATGCCGGATCTCACTGGAACCGGACTCCTGTGTCCGAAACACCGAAAATCTCTTTTCGCGCCAGGGTGCGAAATCGCTGATGGTTGCCAAATTCGTGCCTGGACTCAGCGTGGCGGCGCCGCCACTTTCGGGCATGCTGGGTATGCGCATTCCGCGCTTTCTTCTTTTCGACGGGCTGGGCGCAGGCGCCTACGTCGGCGTATTTATGGCTCTTGGCTACATCTTCAGCCGTCAGCTCAAGGATATTGCGCAAATCGCGCTGGGACTTGGGACGGGCCTGATGGTGCTCCTGGTCGCAAGCCTGGTTTTGTATATAGCGTGGAAGTACTTCCAACGGCAACGCTTTATTCGCAGCCTGCGGGTAAACCGGATTACTCCGGAAGGATTAAAAGAAAGAATCGACGCCGGCGAGGAGGTCACGATCGTTGACCTGCGGCACTCGGTGGACTTTGAGACAGACCCCACCACCATCCCCGGAGCCTACTTCCTTCCCTCGGAAGAATTTGAGCAGCGGTATCGGGAAATTCCGTCTGACCGTGAGCTGATTCTCTTCTGCACCTGACCAAACGAAGCTACCAGCGCCCGTGTGGCGCTGATGTTGAAGCGCCGGGGCATCACGCGCGTTCGGCCGCTGGCGGGCGGCCTGGCCGGGTGGAAAAAGAGGGGGTTCCCGCTGGAAAAGCGGCAGATCGTTCCAAAACAGTCCACTACAGGACAGAGGAGCGCCGAGACCGCGTAGCCCTGCGGCCGATTCCAAGGTGCTCCGGCCAAATTACAGCGCCAGCAGGAGGGGATTCTCCAGAATCTGCTGGAGGGTCTGCAGGAACTTTGCGCCTGTTGCGCCATCGACAACCCGATGGTCACAAGACAGGGTCATCCGGCAGCGGTAGCCGATTTTGATCTTCCCATCTTCGACCACGGGTTTTTCTTCTACCGAGCCAATGGCCAGGATGGCGCCCTCGGGCGGGTTGATTATCGCCGAAAATTCCACAATGCCCATCATGCCGAGGTTTGACACGCTGAAGGTCCCTCCAGTGTATTCTTCGGGCTTCAGTTTGCGAGTGCGGGCCCGGGCAATCAGATCCTTAGATTCGGATGAGATTTGCTGCAGGGTTTTGAGGTTGCAATCGCGTACCACGGGGGTAATGAGCCCGCCGCCTTCAATGGCGACGGCGATGCCAAGGTGGATGCGATTGTGATAACGAATGGCATTGCCGGTGTAACTGGCATTGACGTCAGGGTGCTGGGTCAGTGCAACCGCGCAGCCTTTGACGATGATGTCGTTGTAGGTCAGCTTCAAATCGGGATTCAGCTTGTTGGCCGATTCGCGCAGTTCCCTGGCCTTCTTCATGTTCACGTCAATAGTGAGATAGAAGTGGGGGACCGGCCCCAGGCTCTGAGCAAGCCGCTGGGCAATGGTCTTGCGCATCTGGCTGAGAGGTTCATCGCGAAATTCGGGGCCTTGGGGAGCAAACTGCAGCGCCGCAGCGCGCGAAGGAGCGCCTGCTGCCGTCGCTGACTCGACATCGCGGCGAATGATGCGTCCGCCGGGCCCTGAGCCCTGAATGGATGCGAGATCCACCCCGGCGTCGCGGGCAATGCGCCGGGCCAGAGGGGATGCTAAAACCCGTCCGCCCTGTGCCGCCTGGGGAGCTGGCGCCGCACCCGGTGCCGGTGCCTCGGCCCGCGCCTCGGGCTTAGACGACTCGGGTTCCTTCGGTTCAGGCTCTTTCATTTCCGGCGGGGCAGCCGGCCTGGCTGCTGCGGCTCCGCCGTTCGAGGAAATCAGAGATGAAATATCTTCTTCGGCCTTCCCGATGACGGCCAGCATCTGGCCGACGGGCACCGTTTCACCCGCCTTCACCAGGACCTTGCGCAGGACGCCGGAAGCCATGGATTCGACTTCCATATCTACCTTGTCGGTTTCAATTTCAACCAAAGGATCGCCGTTCGCGACCTGCTCGCCTTCATTCTTAAGCCATTTCAGGACCTTGCCCTCGGTCATGGTGTCACTGCCCTTGGGCATAAGAACTCGAGATGCCATGCGTAACCTCACGGAGAAATTTGACCGGGCTAATTCTTGTATGTCACCCGGTGAACGGCGTCAATCACGCGGTCCTTATCCGGCGCGTGAAGGTGCTCGAGCGGTTTGGAGTAAGGCATGGGAACGTCAATGCCCGTCACACGCAGGATGGGAGCATCCAGATAATCGAATGCCTGATGCTGGATGGTATCCACAACCTGGGACCCAATGCCGCAGAAAGGCCAGCCTTCTTCCACAATGACGGCCCGATTGGTCTTCCTGATGGACTGGAGGATAGTTTCAGTATCGAGCGGGCGAAGGGTCCGCGGGTCGATCACCTCGGCATCGATGCCCTCCTTCTCGAGCTCCTCCGCCGCCTGCATCGCCACGTGGACCATCTTGGCGTGCGCAACCAGGGTGACGTCATTGCCGGGGCGCTTAATGTCCGCAACGCCAAGTGGAATGGTGTACTCGCCTTCAGGAACTTCGCCCTTCAGCCCGTAAAGAACTTCCGATTCGATAAAAATCACGGTGTTGTTGTCGCGGATCGATGATTTCAGCAGGCCCTTGGCGTCCGCGGGGTTGGAAGGGGTCACCACCTTGAGCCCCGGGATGTGGCAAAACCATGATTCCAGCGCCTGGGAGTGCGTCGCGGCCAATTGATGGCCCGCGCCACCCGGTCCCCGGACGACCATCGGCACGCCAAATTGACCTCCCGACATATAAAGTATCTTGGCGGCGCTGTTAATGATCTCATCAAGGGCCAGCAGGGAAAAGTTGAAGGTCATCATCTCGACGATAGGCCGCAAGCCTGTCATGGCTGCACCCACGCCGAGGCCTGTAAATCCCAACTCGGTGATGGGGGTATCGAGAACGCGCTTGGGCCCGAATTCATCCAGCAAACCTTTGCTGACCTTATACGCGCCGTTATAAGCGCCGACCTCCTCGCCCATCAGGAAGACCGTCTCGTCACGCTGCATTTCTTCGCGCATCGCCTGATTCAGCGCCTCGCGAAAAGCTATTACTGCCATGGGTGTTCCTCACTTTTTCTTTAATGCGGTGGTTGAGTGGCCCGGCCGTCCCTCTCCAAACCTTCTCATGCCCCGGGTCCCCGCGGATTGATAAAGCTTTGAAATCTTATCTTGTCCCGATTTACGGGAGATACACATCCGTATACAGATCTTCAGGGTCAGGATACGGGCTTTCATCCGCAAAAGTCACCGACTGGTCGACCACTTCACGGATCCTGCTGTCGAGGTCGTCGATGTACTCCTGATTAATGATGCCAAGAGTTTCCAGGGTGGATGTGAAGCGCTTGATGGGGTCGCGCTGCCGGTGCTCGGCCAGTTCTTCGCGCGTCCGGTAGGTGCCGTGGGCGGGATCGGACATTGAATGGCCCATAAAGCGATAGGTCCTGGCCTCAATCAGCGTGGGGAGATCTTCCTTGCGCGCCCTCTCAATGGCTTCGGAAAGCCCATCATAGACCGACAACACATCCATTCCGTCCACAACCGCCCGCGCCATGTCATAGGACCCGGCCTTTTCTGAAAGGTCCCGGATGGCGGAAGTCTTCAGAATGGGTGTCCCCATGCCAAACTCGTTGTTTTCGATAATATAGACGACGGGAAGTTTCCAAAGCTGGGCGAGATTCAGTGACTCATGGAACGCCCCGATGTTGACCGCGGCCTCGCCAAAGAAGCAGAGTGTGACTCGCTGCTGGTTCAGATACTTGGCAGAAAAAGCCACGCCCGTCGCCAGCGGGATGTGCCCGCCTACAATCGCATGCCCGCCCAGGAATCCCAGCCGTTCATCGAACAGGTGCATCGATCCGCCTTTGCCCTTCGAGCAACCGGTCTTCTTGCCGAAAAGTTCCGCCATGATCGGGCCCGGCTCGATCCCTCGCGCCAGGGCATGGCCGTGGTCGCGATAGGAGCAGAGAATGGCATCCTGAGGTTCGAGTGGCGCAATGGCCCCGACTGCGACGGCTTCCTGTCCGATATAGAGATGGCAAAACCCGCCGATTTTCCCCAGCGTGTACATTTCGGCTGCTTTTTCTTCGAAGCGCCGGATCAAAAGCATCTTTTCAAGCAGGTCTTTTAAAAATTGCGGATCTCTACTGCGTGCGCGTTCCTGCTGTTCAGCCAACTGGGCATCAGCCCCGCTGTCGGATACATGCACGCCTCCTCG
>DATEKC010000223.1:0-3868 GCA_035277665.1 Terriglobia bacterium | reverse complement strand
GAGAAGGGAGTCAGAAAAAGCCATCATGGTCCCCAAGCGGGATCGAATAGATGTGTGGTGGAACCTGGCCACCGGATCGGGGCGAACTATTTTCCAGGGCCGACAAACAATTTTCACTTGACGGAGCCGACGACCTTATAGATGCGTTCTCGCGAAGCGAGAGCCATTTAGTTGCTTTTCATGTTACCCGGTCCTTTGCGGTTATTGCGGTGGCTCGGGAATGCCTTCTTCATCCTCCAGGGTTCATAATTTTCTTTATCCCCTGTCGCCTGCTTCACAGATGCGCCAGCCGCGTTGCGGAGGGCTAACGGTCAGAAAAAACTCCGCCTGTGGCTACTCCTGTTTTCCTGGCCTGGCGTCAATGTTGCTGAGCCTCCGGGCCGCCCGCCTTGATGACGGAATTCGCCCTGAACATCCTGTAGTCCGAGTAGGTGTGGCGATTGGAGAACACGTATCCCCCAAACTCCACCCCGACCTCCACTTCTTTGGGGAGCCAAAGTGCTGCGGGGCTACCCTGGATCTGGAATCCTGCAAAGTGCACAAGTGCCATCATCCTGGTGAGTGGCGGGAGGGAAGCAAGAAGGTCCGTCCGCATCTGAAGAATCTGGTCATCGCCGTGGCGAATCCAGGCCACACCCTGCACCAGCAGCGGTACGGAAATTCCTCCAAGGACGAAGTGTCCCATCACCGCCTCCGGATCCACGTGCTCGGCGAAAACCACCACTTCAGTGTCGATGTCCGCGATTGACTGCCGGCCCAGATAACGAAACTCCGACCAGGGCTGTTGCAGCGACCCGAAGAAAAGGGGCATGGCAGCAAAGCCTGCCGTCTTGATAAACTCGGTGGATTGTTTCTGACGGCGTTCTTTCTGCCCGTGCAGATCGGTGCGATACTCGACAAGATTGAACGCGCCGCCCTGCTGATGCCGCAGTATCAGGTAGTCGAACTTCTGCCTGATGTGCTTTGTGGACTGCAGCGACGGATACGGCTCCAGCCCTCCCCAATAAGGAGGTGTTTCGGCTTCATCGATATTTTCCACAGCAGTGGTATCGACGAAGTTGACGACAAATCTCTGGAGATTTGCGCTGACGCCGCGCAAAATCTCCGGAAGCCGGGACTGGTCAGCGGCCGGTGTGATTCCGTTCAGTTCCGGGATGTGATGCCGCAATTTCTTGAGAGGCCATTCGGTGATGGGCTTGGCGCGGCGGTAGGCTTGGAAGTAGGGCTTATCCCCAGCGTCCACTTGCCCTGGAGCGACATCCAGAGTCGCCATTGGGGGGTAGTTCGGCGAAGGAACCTCTACCGTCTTGCCCGAAGGTTCAGTCTTGCCTCCTTGCGTGTTACTTGCCACCTTTTGCTCCGGCGGGAAAGCCTGCTTGGCTGCTGGCGCGACGGTCTGCGGAGGAGGCTCTGCCGCCTTGCTCTCTGTTACTGTCTTTTCACCTTGCGCGCTACTCGCCAGCGGTTGCTCTGAAGTGGCAATCTGCTTGGCCACTGCTGCGACAGTCTGGGGAGGAACTTCTACCGCCTTGCTCAGTGCCGCCATTCGCCCGCCTTGCGAGTCGCGCACCACCACCCGCAGGGTATAGGCTCCCACTTTTGCTGAAAGATTGGTCTTCAGGCTGAGCCCGCTCTTTTCCATCTCCGCCCGGTTGGCATCCTTCAGGGCCAGAGCGTAGGTGAACTGGCGGCCGGTAATGTACTTTCTGTCATGATCAAACAGGCCAACGGCGAACACCACGTCGTCAACGCTGTGATCACCCTTTTTCTCAAACGGCAGGGTGCGGATGTCGAGTTGCGCCTGTATTGCGATCTCCTCATTCTGCGCCTCATCCTTGCGAGTCTCTGTTTGCACGGCCAGGGGCAGACCTTGAATCGGGTAGGGACTGTATATCGCCTCGCGGATATCGTTACTGGCCAGTTCTTCGGGCCTCGCCTGCCCTTGGGGCGCGAAATAGCCTTTGCGGGCCTGGACGGTCAGGCCGTGGCCGTGCGCCAGGGTCACCTTCAGCGCATGAAGCGCTCCATCCGCCTTGAGGTCGGAAGGTGAAAAAGTCAGCACATAGCTGACCTCCGGCGGCAGCAGTATCTTGCGCATGCCGCCCAGCAGATTGTTATCACCATAGAAAAACTGCCCACCCGTGCCGTTGGCGATTTCCGCCAGCGTTCCTGTGGCATCAACTTCTCGCGATGAGTTATACATGTCCGCTTGAACACCCAGGTCTCCCGGGGGCGCGTAGGACCGCTTCGCATTCAAATCGGCCATGTTCAGGGCCACCCCTTTCCCGTCGAGCACGCTGACGGTGACCCGTGCGTGCAAGGCACGGTCCACCAGGCTTTCCACGCGGTTGCCCCTTCCCAGGTTGATGAATCCGTCGGAAACCACCATGACCTGGCGCTCCCCGGGCAGCACGGCCATGCGGTCGATTACAGCCTCCAGATTCTTGAGCACGGCGAGTGCCTGATACCGGTAAGCGTCGTAAGCTTCCTGGGCCTGCTCGCGAATAAGTTTTGTATTGCTCGCCATGCTGCGGCTCCAGTGGCAAACGTTCACGGCTTCGTCGATTACGACAGCAAGGGCACCGCTATCGCCATAATCCACTAATTGGCGGGCAAGATAATCGCTGATCTCCGGGCATCTTTTCGTAGGGTTGACGTGCGTGTTGACGCGCAGTTTCATCAGCGCTTCGTGGAGCTTTTGCCGGTCATCCGTGAAGTCGAGAGTCTGGGCGCCCGAGGAGGTAAAGATCGCCACCCGGTCGCTCAAGGGAAGGCCGGCGATGAATTTCTCCGCGGCCTTGCGCGAGCGGACAATGCTGCTCATTGAGGAGTACAAGTCGTCAAAGTAAAAGGCCACGTAACTGAGCGGGGTCTCGGGAGACGTAACGGCTTCCCGCTCCGCTTTTGCCGCTGGAGCCGCCGCCGAGGGTCGCGCAGGCAAGCCCGCTGCTTCGGGAGTTTCCACTGAGAATCCGCTGATCACCTGCGGCTTTTCGTTATCGCGAATCCTGAAATCTTCCTTCCGCAGGCCGCTCACCGCCCGGCCCTTCTTGTCGCGAACCACCACGCGAACCACCACCACGTTCCTCTCTAAGCGCAGTTTGAATTCGGGTTTATTGGCTTGCGTGGCAGAGGCCGTGGCGGGAGGTTTAGACTCCTGGCCTTGAAGGGCTGGCGAAGAAAACGTCACCAGGGAAAAGAGCGCAACACCACAAAAAATCAGCAGACCAAAAAGCTGGGATTTGAAAGAACTATTTTGCATGGGATACCTCCCCACTTGCTACAAGCCGCCGTCGCGGGTGGCGCACCCATCCAACATTCTGCGAGGTCATTCTTTCCGCCCGCGCAGACCGATCCGGTGCTCGATCGGGATGAAAGTGTCGCCCTCCCACAGGCCCGGAATCGGATTACAAAAATATCGAGTTATGGGCCTTGCTGGCGGCCACTCCAACGTTCCTACCTCTTAATCACTAGACGTTTCAATTTCGTCGATGGTTTCAATGGCACTGGTATCAACTAAGTTGACGGCGAATTTGTGAAGATTCGCACTGCCCCGGCGGAAATCTTCGTGAAGAGTGGCTGGCGAGGATGCTTGTATTGTAGCATCTGCGTTCTCGCGAAGCGGGAGGCTCTTGCTTGTTTTCATTCCATCCGGCACGTTGCTGCCATTCCCGTGGCTCGGGATTTCTTTTTTTCATCCCTCATCCTTCAGGATTCATAGTTCTCTTTTCCTCGCATTCTAAACCCGCTCAGCTTCGCCGGACGCGGAGACAAGAACAGCCTCTGCGCCAGCCCGGTCTCTTTTCTCCGCCGCCAGTGCCATGCGAATGGCGAGCAAGTGGGTCCTCCAAGCGAGGAAAAGAGTGTA
>DATEKC010000222.1:0-55200 GCA_035277665.1 Terriglobia bacterium | reverse complement strand
CAGAGCGTGATTCTCGATGGCTCGAAGCTGCGGAGGACGCTCCCGGGGTTCAAGGAGACGCCCATTGCGGAGGCGATTCGGGTCACCCTCGAAAGCTATCAGAAAACGCCGGGTGGTTCCCGGCCCATTTGATTTTTGCACTGCTCACCGAGAATGTGCCTAGAAACGACCCGATCGTAATGGCGGGGGGCGGCAAAGTTTGGTAAGTTGGAGGTATAGAGCTGAAATGAGGGTCTTGTGGCAATTTTGGAAGCCGGCGACGTTAACGGCACTTAATGTGCGGTCCGCTAGAGAGCCGGGAACTTATTATCCATTCGATTGGCGAATGCTAGTGCCATCGCTTATGGGTCGCTTTCAGCAAGCAGCACACGCAAAGAGGAGAGGCAATCATGGCAGCCACAGAAGAACAGCCGCGCCAAGTGACAGTCAGACTCACTGGCCGAGAAGAAGTGGCCGAGCGTACGTCATCTTTCGGATTTGAAAAGCCGTCAGGCTGGACGTTCAAGTCAGGTCAGACGGTGGACATCACGCTGCTGGACCCACCGGAGACCGACGCAGAAGGCAATACGCGAACCTTTTCCATCGCCAGCGCACCAGACGAAGATACATTAATGATCGCGACGCGGATGCGTGACACGGCTTTCAAGCGTACGCTCGGGGCGATGCCGCTGGGAACAGCGGTGAAAATCGAGGGGCCATTCGGCAACTTCGTTCTTCACAATAATCCTGCAAAAACGGCCGTGCTGCTGGCGGGCGGAATCGGCGTCACACCATTTCATAGTATGGCTATTCGAGCGGCGCACGAAAAGCTGCCTCACCGGATCTTCCTTTTCCTTTCGAACCGACGGCCGGAAGATGCCGCGTTCCTCAAAGAGCTTGAGGCGCTGGAAAAGCAAAACCCGAAATACAAGTTGATCGCCACGATGACTGGTATGGACAAGTCCAGCCGGCCGTGGCACGGAGAAACCGGATATATCAACAAGGAAATGCTTTCCCGATATGTTAAGGACTCCCCTTCTCCCATCTATTACATTGCCGGCCCGCCGGGAATGGTAAAGGGCCTGCGCGAAATGCTCGAGCACGCCGGAGTGGACGACGACGATATCCGTGCGGAAGATTTTCCCGGTTACTGATCTGGTATCGGCAATCTGCATTCAGCTCGGTGAAGGCGAGGCATTCACAAAACCCCAATCGTAAAGCACAAATGAATTTCAGAACCAGAAGTGCCAGATAGTATCGACCATGGCATGGGTGAAGGCTGAAGCTGAGGTGCGCTTCTGCACGCGCCAGGCGTTGCCGTAGAAGAGTCCTGCGACTGTCGCCATAATGGCATATCGCCAGTTGGGTACCGGCGCGTGGTGAAGGTGCGATAGCCCGAAGATGATCGCGGCCACGAGAAGCCCGTTCCGTCCGTGGTGGGGAGGCTTGAAGGTTTTCACCAGCAGGTTCTGCAGAATTCCCCGGAACAGAAATTCCTCCGGAATCGCCACTGATAGATAGACGCCCACAAAGTCCGCAACGAAGCCCAACACCTTGACGTGGTGGGCGTGCGGATGAATGAAATGCAGCACCAGACCCAGCGGGATGGCCAGGATGATGAAAGCGATGAGATTGATGCTGCCTTCGGTGAGGTCTCCCTTCTTGAAAAGCAATTCATATCCGGCGTCTTTGAGGTTGCGGATGACGAGGAAAGCATACGCTCCCACACACACGCAGAAAATGGGCCGGAAGATGTAGATGTCCTCCGGCCAAATCCAGATGGCACTGAGCCAGCCGGCGCTGACCGGCAGTCCCAGACTGAGCATGGCCGCGAAATCCCGCCAAGTGGCGGCCTCCGCATAATAGCCGCGAGTGGGAAGCAACAGGAAGGTGGGCACGGCAATGTAGGCGCTGAGCTTGGCCAGGGCCAGGTAAGAAAATGTGCCGGTACTGAAGGCCAGCACGAGATAAGGGATCAGCAGCGCAAACGGCATGAGGATCGCGAGCAGCAGCGAAGCGTGGGTCCACTTTTGCAGTTCGCGGATAAAATCCGTGAAGGTGAAAGCCACCAACACGCCCAACATCAGCGCAAGGCACTCCAGCAGAGCGGCCAGCCGCCAGGGATCGAGATGAATTTGCAGCAGGAGAATACCTTCGGCCAGGGCGGCCACAAGCGTCAGCCCGGCAAGGGCGAGGAGGGCGTTTTTCACCTGCCTAATTTAACATGTTCTACGGGAGATGAAGCCCAGTGGCTTGGCCGGAAAATAGCTCCGTTCGAATTGTGGCACCGGCGTCCCGCCCATGCGGCGGTCAAAAAACACGGCCAGGACGGCCGTGCCACAATGCTGTGCTATTAACCTACTTTGCGGAGGGTGGACGGTCGGCAGTTCCCTTCTCCGGTTCCGGGAATGCGCGGCCTACGTCGGCAATGGGAACCACGCGCACAGCGCCGAGCTTCTTCAAGCCGTCTTTGAAAGCGGCGAGATTGCCCACCAGGACGATGACATCGTTATCGGGATGAAGATACTTCCGAGTGGTTGCGAGCACGTCGTCGGCCGTCAGCGAACGCACCCGCTGAGGAAACAGCGTCCAGTAATCGCGCGGAAGATGGTAAAGCATCATTTCCAGCGCCTGGTTGGCCACCTGGCTGGCGGACTCAAACTGCAGCGCTTCATTTCCCACCAGATAATTGCGGGCGCTCTGCAATTCCCACTGCTGGACGGGCGCATCCCGTATGCGTTCGATCTGGTCAAGCACCATCTCAGTGGCTTTGATGGTTTCCGCCGAGCGAGTTGATGTCTTGGCCACCCACGCTCCCAGGGAGGCATAGCAATCCAGGTCGCTCGATGCGCCATAGACCAGGCCATGCCGTGTCCTCAGTTCGTCAAAAAGTCTGTTTGCCGCAGGGCCGCCCAGCACTTGATTGGCAATCGACAGAGCAAAGTAGTCGGGGCTGGAACGCGGAACGCCCAGGCTGGCCACACGGATCTCCGTCTGCACAGCGTCAGGTTTGTTCACCACAACCACCTGCCGGAGGCGTGGCGCCAGGGGCTGGGTGCGGGGTTCGAGTGCCAAATCCGGGCCGTCTTTCCATTCACCCAGGAACCGCCGTGCCAGGCGAAGGCACTCCGGCTCCGTGATATCGCCCACCACAGCAAGGATGGTGCGCGAAGGTGCGTAGTAGCGCGCGTGAAAATCAACCAAGTCCTTGCGGGTGATCCGCTCGACAGAACTACGCGTGCCATCTTCTGAGTGAGCATAGGCCGTTCCGGCAAACAACAGCCGGCGCATCACCATGTCGGCCACATACCCAGGGTCCTGGTCCGCAACATCCAGCGCGGAAAGCGTCTGGCGGCGAATGCGTTCGACCTCGTCGGGAGCAAACGACGGCCGCACCAGGAGATTGGCGAGCAGGTTAAAAGCGCGCGTTTTGTCGTTTGAAAGGACGCTGACGTTAGCGTACGACTGGTTCCACCCGGCGCCCGTGTCGATCGATCCGCCGGCCTGGTCAACTGCCTGGGCAATCTGGTACGCGCTTCGGCGATTGCTGCCTTCAGGAAGCAGCCCGGCCACCATGGTTGCGGTTCCAGGAAGTCCGGGCGGGTCTGCCTCCGCACCAACCTGCACAATGGCGTAGAGCCGGAGAATCGGCACATCGTGCCGTTCAACTAGCACAACCCGAAGGCCGTTCGGAAATTCATGGACCGCCGGCATTTGAAAGGATACAGCCTCTGGCGGCGGGACGTTTGGAGGCAAGTCTCGCGCGAGCAAGGGGAGGCCCGCCAGGCTGACGGCCAGCGCTGCCACATCTCCCAATACCCGAATCTTCCAGGGACGTGTCTTCCGCATCAGCGGTCACCTTGCTGTAAGGTTGCGGTGGTCTCTCCGTTCTGGCCGGGATGAACTTCCAGAAGCGTCAGATTGTTTTGCACAAAATATTTGCGCGCCGCGGCCTGCACCTGCTCCGCGGTAACGGCCAGGAAGTGCTCCCCCTCCGTATTGATCAGGTTGGGGTCGTTGAGGACCACGGTGTCGTAACCCAACTGCTCGGCCAGGTCCTTCGAAGTTTCTCGGTCTGAAGCCAGCTCAAAAAGGACCTGATCTTTGGCCTTCTGCAATTCCTTTGCAGAGAGCGGTTTTTCCCGCAGACGCTCAATGATTGCTTCCAGTGCTGATTCGCCCTCGGCCGCCGTATGGCGTGCATTCATCACAGCAAAAACAAAAAAGAGGTTTGGATCTTCGCTGAAATCCGCCGAACTCTCCGCCTCGAGGGCAAGCTGCTCTTCATAGACCAGTTGGTGATAGATCATCCCACTATCGCCGCCGGATAGGACCCTGGAAGCCAGCCGCAGCGGATAAGAATCCGGAGTGCCGTCCGCTGGAACATGATAAGCCTCCACAAAGGCCGGCAGGGCGACGTCGCGAGTGATCTTAACGGCTCGTTCAGCGGTTTGTGGCGGCTCAACGGGAATGCGCCGCTGACCGGGGCCCGGTCCGGCGGCGAGCGGCGAAAAATATTTCCGGATATATTTTTCGGCCTCGTCCACAGAAAACCTGCCGGCGATCACAATGGTAGCGTTGTTAGGAACGTAATAGGTGTTGTAAAAGTCCCGAATCTCCGCAGTTGTGGCGCGGCCAACATCGTCGGTGCTGCCAATAGGCAGATGGCGATAAGGACTTACCGTAAAGGCGTACTGGTAAAGCGTGGGGATCACGGTACCGTAAGGAGAATTATCATAGCGGCGGCGGCGTTCCTCTTCCACCACTGCCCTTTCGTTGTCCAGCGCCGACTGGCTGATGTCCAGATTCCGCATGCGGTCCGCCTCAAGGCAGAGCGCCACTGGTAGGTTGGACGTCGGCATTGTCTCCCAGTAGACGGTCACGTCGGTTGTGGTATAGGCGTTGTCTATGCCGCCCGCTCGCACGATGTAGTCCGAGAATTGTCGGCCCATTGTTTTTGTGCCATCAAACATCAGGTGCTCCAGAAAGTGAGCAAAACCCGTTCTCCCGGGCGTTTCGTCCCGCGACCCGACGTGATACCACACCTCAACGGTGATTACCGACGACTCACCGCGATTCACCATTACGGCACGCAGGCCATTGGGCAATTGAAGAGTTTGAATTTTGAGGGAAGGCAGCTCGATGCTGGCCGCTTTCAAATGCGGCTCAAAAACTGCCAGCAGCATGAGGGTGGCAAACAGCCGCGCGAAAATTCTTATGGAGCGGATTTTCAATCTGCCTCGATTACGACTTTGTGCCGAGACCGCCGGAACAGGCTGTTGTCCCGGCCTTCACAGGAACAACTTCTCGACCCTGACCGGGGGATGGCCCTTTTCGGTCCATACCGTCTGGCTACCGGTGGAATGAAACCTCTCTACCCGGTTAGCCAATAAACTTCTGAGCGATAGGATAACGCCTTCCCATGCCGAAGGCCTTGGCCGTCACCTTGAGTGCCGGCGCGGCCTGCTGGCGTTTATATTCTGCGCGCGTCACCCGCCGCATTACGTCTTCCACCAGCAGCAAGTTAACCTTGCATTTTGCCGCGATGTCTTTGGCGCACAGCCGATCTTCGATAACATTCTTCAGGATAAGGTCGAGAATTTCATAGGGTGGCAGCGTATCCTGATCCATCTGGCCTGCCTTGAGTTCCGCTGACGGCGCTTTCTCTATACACGATTTTGGAATACGTTCCTTCTCGCGATTCAGGTGCCGGGCCAGCGAATAGACCATGGTCTTCGGGACGTCGGCGATCACGCTCAACCCGCCAGCCATATCCCCATAGAGCGTGCAATAACCCACGGCAAGCTCAGATTTGTTGCCTGTGCTGAGAACCATGGCGCCCAATTTATTCGAAAGCGCCATCAGGATGTTGCCGCGAACCCGCGCCTGGATGTTTTCTTCCGTGACATCGCTTTCAAACCCATGAAAAGAAGATTCGAGAGTTTTGAGATAGATGTCATAAATGGACGAAATGGGGATGATTCTGAAATCGACGCCCAGTCGTTTGGCCAGTTCCTCCGCGTCGCTCAGGCTTCCGGGCGAAGAATACGGGCCGGGCATTGCGATGGCGTGGACGTTTTCCGGCCCAAGTGCATCGGCCGCAAGAGTTGCCACGACGGATGAATCGATGCCCCCGCTCAGCCCTATAATGGCTTGTTTAAAGCCGCATTTCCGCATGTAATCCCGTGTACCCAGCAGCAGAGCCCGATAAACGGCATCAATCTCCGAGGCGGGAGCATCATGAATTTCGCCCTGTGTTCCGTTGGTATCAAAAAACACCAGGTCTTCCTCAAAAGATTTGGCACGGGCAACCAGCGTCCCGCCGGCGTCGAAAGCCAGGCTGGAACCATCAAGGATGAGCTGGTCATTGCCGCCCACGTGGTTGACGTACGCCACGGGGATGCGGTGCTCGACCGCAATGGTCCGGAGCATATCATGCCGGAGTTGGAGCTTCTCCGTGCTGTAAGGAGAGGAGGCAATGTTCAGCAGGACCTTAGCGCCGGCCCGGGTGATCTCTTCCACCGGATCGCGCGTGTAAAGACGCTTCCGCCAGAAGTTCTTGTCGTTCCAGATATCCTCGCAAATCGTAACTCCGATCCGCATGCCTTCCAGGTCATAGATGCCCACGGAGTTTCCTGGCTCGAAGTAGCGGGATTCTTCAAACACGTCGTAAAACGGCAAAAGGATTTTGACGTAGTCCAGCAGGATTCTACCACGACAGACCAGCGCAGCGGCGTTTGAAACAGCCTTGCCTGCCTGGACGCCGGATGCCCGGACGTAACCGATAAGGGCTGGGATGTCCGGCAGGAGATGGGCCAGGCGTGAAAGCTCAGCCTCGGACCGCTCAATGAAATCCCGCCTCTCAACCAGGTCGCGAGGCGGATAACCGCAAACGGCCATTTCCGGAAAGACCACCAGGTGGGCTTGGCGATCTACTGCCATCCTGGCGTACTGCAGAATCTTTGCAACGTTGCCCTCAAAATCTCCAACTGTGGTATTAATCTGAGCCAGTGCGATCTTCATAGTCGAGGAATATAAAAAACAACCTCATCTCCCCTTATATAAAACCTTCATTATACTGAACCCGACCGGTGGAATCAGCTTCCCGCGCGTTTTGTGGCGAGGCTATTCTGGCCATGCCTTCTGACCACCATACGCGCGAGAGCACTCGTGCCACAAATCAAGTTCAGTCCCTATCTGGAAGAACGTGGCTTTCGCGCCACGAGCGACGCGACGCCGCGCCCCATCCAGACCTCCCGATAAAAAATGATCTCCCAATCATAGAAGGCCTCGTACAGTTCACCCCGCTCCAGCAAGTGGTTGGGGTTCTGAGGCTTTAATCCATAGAGCGCATGTTCGCAGGTGTAGGTTTCGTAGATCAGCAAACCGCCCGGGCAAAGGGCAAGACGAATCGAGGGATAGAATTCACGGTAACGATATTTGAAACAGATCGCCGCGGAAAATACACCTGCAGGAAGAGCGAACCGGGTCAGGTCCGCCTCCACGAAGGAGGCTTTGAGGCCCTTCCTCGCAGCCGCTGCCCTGCCCGCTTCGAGCGCGTCTCTTGACCGATCGACGCCGATCGCGGCCAGCCCGTGGCGAGCCAGGCACAGCGTGTTCCGTCCGTTGCCGCAGGCGAGATCCAGGGCAAAGCCCGCATGAGGGAGCAAATCCAAAAAGCGCACCAGCAGGGCGCTTGGCTCCATTGGAGCCCACTCCCAGCCTCGTTTTTGAGGGGAACAATTCCTGAGTTGCAATTGGAAGACATGGAAAGCGAAGCCGCCTGCCGCTCCCGCTGGGACAGCAGGCGCCCGCTGAAAGTGCCGATTATGTGCTAAAGGAGCTTCCACATCCGCAAGTCGTTTTGACGTTCGGATTTTCGAACTTAAAACCCGAACCTTCCAGGCTTTCAACAAAGTCAATTTTGGTGCCGTTCAAATACATCAGCGATGCCTGGTCAACAAATACCTTCAGCCCATCGAACTCATAGACCTTATCAATTGCGTTGGTCTGGGTCTCAAAGTTCATCTGATATGAAAAACCGGAACAGCCTCCACCCACAACGGAGACGCGAAGTCCCTCAGGCGCAGGAGTTTGCTGAGCAAGGATCTCTTTCACCTTGTCGACTGCGTGCGACGTCAGTTCAATAGCCATTCTTTACTCCTTTGGCTTGTCGAATGTTTTATCTTCGAGTAACAACTTACTCTAAGTTAAATTACCAAACCAGCCTCCAAAAAGCAAGTTTGCCCGGAAGCTTTGCCTGAAAGCCATGCCCGGAAACCTAAGACCTTATACTTCTACGTTCAGCACCGCAAAGTGGACTGATCTTCAGATAACAGCGATAATGAAATTTCAAAAGTTTGCGCCTTGGCAAGGTGAACACAAAAAGCAGCGCCAGGGAGTCTGACACCTTGCAATGGCCGCCGACACTGGAAAGACGGCAGGGAAACTGCATGTTTTGCCAACCGCTTCGATTCATCCTTTCGGGCTCGGGGGTGCAGGTTGAAAGCAATACGAAAAGCAATTCTGGGGGTGGCCCTGGCCAGCCTGTTCATGGCTGCAATCAGCTTCTTCGCTGCGCCGCTTTATGCGCAATATGCCGGGCAGGACGCCCTAGCCAGCTTCCCCGTTGACACGCAGCAGATGGCTTACACGAATCTGGCAACGCTTCGCGCCGTTCCGCAGTACCCGATGATCGAGGCCCACCTGATGAGCCCTCAGCTTCGCAACCTAGAAAACCTGCTGAAGAGCGCCGGAATAGATCCCGATACTCAAGTGAATGAACTGGTTCTCGGCTGGAGAGGCCAGGTGCAGGATTCCACGCGCTTCTTCGGTCTGGCCGAGGGTAGTTTCGACCCCGACCAGGTCCATCAATACTTCGTCAACAACAAGATGATGGTGCAGCGGTATTCAGGCTTCGACCTTTACGCCTTCGGTTCCGGCAGCGCCCGAACCGATATGTTCTTCAGCTTCATTGACAGCTCGAGAGCCATCTTTGGCCGCCTAGACGATATCAAGGCCTTAATTGATGTTCGCAACGCCTCGCGTACGGCATTGAACTCCAAATCTGATTTCCGCCAGTGGGAAGGCGACCTCGATGGGGTGGCTCCCCAATGGGGAATCTCCACGGGGTCTGCCGCCGCCAACCAGGCCATCCCCTGGTTGACGCAGGGAAAGAATATACAGGTAGACCCCAGCGCGCTTTTCGGTGCCGTCAAGGCAGTGCTTTACCGTGTTGACTGGGGCAGCCAGATCATGGCCCATCTTTCTATCATCTGCCAGAACGCCCAGGCCGCCAACGGATTCAACCAGCTACTCACCTTGCTGCGCAGCGCACCGGCGGCGGTCACCAAAAGTGTTTCGCCTGCCCTTGCACAGATTCTACAGAATATGAACGTGAATGTTGATGGGTCCAAGCTAAACCTCGACGCCTCGGCTTCCATTAGCGACCTGGCGCAACTGCTGAACGCTCCCACGTCGAACCAGAGCGCGCAGTGAGTCTGCCAGGGCTGCATATTCCCGAAGGGAAACACAGATGACCACTAAAGTAACGCTGATTCCGGGAGACGGAATTGGACCGGAAGTTTCCAAGGCAACCCTACGATTGCTTGAGGCCGCCGGGGCTCAAATCGATTGGGTCGAAATGTTTGTCACTCCAGTGGTGGGCCGGCGCAAGGATGAAACCGAACTAAACCCCATTGTGGAATCTATCCGAAAGACGCAGGTGGCGCTGAAGGGGCCCATCGCCACACCGGTGGGCACCGGCCATCGCAGCATCAACGTGGCCCTGCGCAAGACGCTCGACCTTTATGCCAACCTCCGGCCAGTGACGCACCTTCCGGGCATCAAAACGCCGTTTGAAGGTGTTGACCTGGTGATCGTTCGTGAAAATACCGAAGATCTTTATTCCGGCCTTGAGCATGAAGTAGCGCCTGGCGTAGTGGAAAGCCTCAAAGTGATCACCGAGTATGCCTCCAGGCGCATCGCGCACTTCGCTTTTGATTACGCCCGTCGCATGGGCCGCAAAAAGGTCACGGCCATCCATAAGGCCAACATCATGAAACTTTCTGACGGCTTGTTTCTGCACACCATTCGCGAAGTGGCCCGTGAGTATCCTGAAATTGAACTTAACGATTACATCATCGATAACTGCTGCATGCAGCTTGTGATGCGTCCGGAAAGGTTTGACGTGCTGCTGCTCGAAAACCTTTACGGCGATATTGTTTCCGACCTGTGCGCAGGTCTGGTGGGTGGTTTGGGACTGGTTCCCGGAGCCAATATCGGCGCCGACTGCTCGCTGTTTGAAGCGGTCCACGGCAGCGCTCCTGACATCGCCGGAAAAGGCCTGGCGAATCCCACGGCGATGATGCTTTCGGCCATTCTGATGCTGCGCTACATCAATCAGAATGAAGTTGCCGAACGCGCCGAACGCGCCATCCACAAGATCTATCGCGAGGGGAAACATTTAACTCACGACGTCGGCGGCAAAGCTACCACCGAGGAATTCACTCGCGCCGTGGTGGACGCATTGGAGTAAGACGGGATTTTGCGCTATGCGCAGACGCGGCGGCCAATTTTCTTGATCGCCCGTACCCGAAGCTTTCAGAAAAATTGAACTTTCTTAGCTCGCTGGGTCTACTGTTGCACACGTGCAAGTTGGCTTTTGCCCCCTGGACGGTTGGAGGCTTTCGATTTAGTGGTGGGCATGATTGCCGCTTGAATCGCCTCGAGATCTGTCGTCGCGCTCGATCCGGCCGGATTGCGCATCTTCTGGAGCCAGCGCCTTATAGATTTGCTTAAAGTCATGAAGGGTACGCACGGGCGCGTACCAGCGGGCGAGGCGTTCAGCGGGAA
This sequence comes from Terriglobia bacterium, assembly GCA_035277665.1. Classification (GTDB taxonomy): domain Bacteria; phylum Acidobacteriota; class Terriglobia; order UBA7540; family UBA7540; genus SCRD01. The sequence goes on along the minus strand of DATEKC010000222.1, from coordinate 44,367 downwards.
CGCCCAGCGAATAGAGCGTTTGAATCCACACCCAACTGGAGAGCGTCCGAAAAAGTCCCTGGACGCGCCAGCGACGATCAGAAACCAGCATGGGAGGATTCACGCATACGGTTCGACCAATGCGTTCGAGACGCCGGATGAATTCATAGTCATCCATGATGGGGAGCGGCTTAAATCCACCAAGCTGCTCAAAAACGTAGCGCCGCACAAAGACGCCCGAGTCTCCGTAGTAAATTCCGAAAGGCCGTCGCACCCGGTAGCACCAGGTGAAAAATCGTTCAACGAATGTGTCGCCCTCGAACACAATTTGAAAGTTTCCGCCAATCACCGTGGCATCGCGCAGGCTGCGCTCCACGGCTTCAACTGTTTCCGGCCGAACAAGAATGTCAGCGTGGAGAAAGAGGAAAACATCTCCGCCGGATTGCTGTGCCGCGCTGTTGCACTGGATGGCCCGATTGCGAACACTTTGAACCAGTCGCAGCGGGTATGGGCAGACGGCGGCAAGACTGCGCACAATTTCCGCGGTCCGGTCGGTGCTGCTGCCGTCTGCAACTACCACTTCGAATTCGCCGCTGACCAGCTTCAGGCGTTCCAGCACAGCCGTAATGGAAGTGGATTCGTTGTAGGTGGGAATGATGATGCTGACCATATCCTAACTGTTTCTTGAGGGCGTGGAAAGATTCATCAAGCGTCGGGTCAGGCTTCCTTGACAAATGTGGCCAGCGCGCGCAGCCTTTTGCTGCGGCGTCGTTGCAGCTCATCCAGAGGCAATGCGGTAAGCTCCGCAAGGCTTGCCTCGAGGGCAGTCCGGACGGCCGCCGCGCACGCCTGCGGGTCGGAATGTGCGCCTTCTGCAGGCTCAGGGACAATCTCGTCGATGATTTGAAAGCTCAGAAGATCGGCCGCTGTTAGCTTCAGGATGCGCGCCGCGTCCTTTTTATGGTCCCAGTCGCGCCACAGGATGGAGGAACAGCTCTCCGGCGCGATAACTGAGTAGATGGCGTTTTCCAGCATCAGTAGGCGGTCGCCTACTGCGATGGCCAGTGCGCCGCCGCTGCCGCCCTCGCCGTGAATCACGGGCACAATCGGGACTGGTAACTTCGTGACTTCCTTCAGGTTGAACGCGATGGCTTCAGCCTGGCCGCGCTCTTCCGCCCCGATGCCGGGATAGGCTCCTGGTGTGTCCACAAATGTAATGATGGGCAGATTAAACTTGGCGCCGAGTTGCATTAACCGGAACGCTTTGCGGTAGCCTTCAGGCTTGGTCATGCCGAAATTGCGGCGCAGTTTTTGCTTGGTATCCCGGCCCTTCTGCTGCCCGACCACCATCACGGGCTGGCTGTTGAAACGGGCAAACCCACCCACCAAGGCGCCGTCGTCGCCAAAACGCCGGTCCCCGTGGAGTTCCGTGAAGTCCGTAAATAGCATCTGGATAAAATCCAGCGTGTAGGGACGCTGGGGATGTCGGGCCAGCAGAACGCGAGCCCATGCATCCCGAGCCCCTGGCTTTCCACCGCTCTGCAGCGATTCAAGCTGCTCCTGGAGCCGCTGGATTTCTTCGTGGGCGCCCAAGCCAGGCTGACGCTTCAGTTCGGCGATCTGCATCTCCAGGTCCTGTGCAACCGCTTTTTGTCCGCTTGCGTTGGTCATAGAAGTTGATGCTCTTTTCAAACGGCAACTGAATATTCCAGCACCATTCTACACTCTGCCTCCCGCGCCGTTGCGCTTCTCCACTGTAACAGCCTGTTCGCCCAGCAGTCCACGCAAGCCGATCAGCAAATCCTCGGTGGCATCCACCACCCTGGGGTCTTCTGGTTTCATCACCACCCGGAAATCGCCCGGTTTTTCCACCTCAATCAGCAAGGGGTTGTGGCCGGGGTGAGAACGCAGCAGTCCATCCAATTCTCCCAGCAGACTATCGGAGACATTCGCTGGATTGATTCGAATGTGCAAGGCCGGTTTTCTTCCGTTGACTGCGGCCTCCAGTGTTTTGGCCTCACTTACCACAACCTTGGCCCGCGCGTTTTCATCGTGCCGGACGTTGCCCTTGATCAGCAGGGCTGCATCCGGTTTCAACACCGATTGAATTTTCTCGAGCGTCTGAGGAAAAACCAACAGATCCACCGCTCCGCGCAGGTCTTCCAGCGTCGCCGCGCCCCACAGCTTTCCCTTCTTGCTGGGCCGAATTCGCAGATTGGTCAGAATGCCGCCCAGCGTGATGGCGGTTTCGTTCTCCATCTCGTCGATCATGGAAGTGTTCGTCTGAGTCAGTTCCCGGAGTTGGAAAGCATATTTCTCCAGAGGGTGGCCCGTCACATAAAAGCCCAGCAATTCTTTTTCACCGGCCAGCCGCTCTGCTTCGCTCAGCTCGGGCACATCAGGAAGCTCGACCGGGGCGCTGCTGGACGAGTCGCCGCCGCCACCAAACAGCCCGTGCTGCCCGCTTTCCGCAATGCGCTGCTGCCGCTGGCCCCACTCCATGGTGCGATCCAGCGCGGCGAGCAATTGCGACCGCCGCGCGCCCATAGAATCCGCCGCGCCGGCCTTGATCAGGCTTTCAATCACCCGCTTATTCAGCAGGCGCAGGTCAACGTGTTCGCAAAACTGAAACAGATTGTCAAACCGGCCCAGCTTGTTGCGGGCTTCCACGACGGAAACAATCGCAGCATCTCCCACGTTCTTGATGGCCGTAAGGCCAAAGCGGATCTGGCCGTTCGAAGGAGTGAACGTCCGCTCGCTGGAGTTGATGTCAGGCGGAAGTATATCAATGCCCATATCGCGGCATTCATTCAGGTAATGCGTCATTTTGTCCGGATTGCCGATTTCCGAGGTCAGCAGCGCGGCCATAAATTCCACCGAATAATGGGTCTTCAGGTAGGCTGTGTGATAGGCCACCAGCGCATAGGCTGCCGAGTGCGACTTGTTGAACCCGTAACCGGCGAATTGGGCCATCAGGTCAAACAGCTTCTCCGCCTTGGTGGCTGGCACGCGCTTCTCTGTGGCGCCTGCCAGAAACTTTTCTCGCATGGCTGCCATCACTTCATGCTTCTTCTTGCCCATGGCGCGCCGCAAGACATCGGCTTCGCCTAGGCTGAACCCGGCCACCGCAGCGGCGATCTGCATCACCTGTTCCTGATAAACAATCACGCCGTAAGTTTCGTCCAGAATGTCCTTCAACTGCGGCAGGTCGTAGGTCACGCGCTTTTTGCCGGTCTTGCGGGCGATGAAGTCGTCAATCATGCCGCCCTGGATGGGTCCGGGCCGGTAAAGCGCATTCAAGGCGGTAAGGTCAGCCAGGCGGCTGGGCTTCACGCGCCGCAGGATTTCCGTCATGCCGCGGCTTTCAAACTGGAAGATGCCCGCCGTGAGCCCCTTGCTCAGCAACTCATAGGTTTCGGGGTCGTCTTTCGGCAAAGCATCGAGGTCCAGCTTTTCGCCGCGGGTGCTTTCAATCAGCTTCAGGCAGTCATCAAGGACCGTCAGCGTGGTCAGGCCTAGAAAATCCATCTTGAGCAGACCGATTTTCTCCAGGTCGTCCATCGCATACTGCGTCGTGATTTCGTCTTTGCTGCTCTTGTAGAGCGGTACAATCTCCTGCAACGGCTGCGGCGAGATCACAACCCCTGCCGCGTGGGTGGAAGCATGCCGCGCAAACCCCTCGAGGCGCTCAGCAATCTGCAAAAGGTCCGCCACACGCTGGTCCTGATCTTTCAACTGGCGAAGGTCCGCCGACTGTTTCTGCGCATCTTCGAGCGTAATGTTCAGCACTGTCGGAACCAGCTTGGCGATCTTGTCGACCTCGGCAAACGGCATATCCATCACACGCCCGGCATCTCGAATGACGGCCTTGGCGCCCATGGTTCCAAATGTGATGATCTGGCTGACGTTTTCCCGGCCGTACTTCTCAGTGACATAGTTGATAACCTCGCCGCGCCGGCGCATGCAGAAGTCGATGTCGATATCGGGAAAAGAGATTCTTTCCGGATTCAGAAAGCGTTCGAACAGCAGATCGTGCTGCAGAGGGTCAACGTCCGTAATGTGCAGCGCGTAGGAAACCAGGCTGCCCGCCGCCGATCCCCGGCCCGGCCCGACGGGAATGCACTGCTCCCGTGCGTAACGGATGAAGTCCCATACAATCAGGAAATAGCCCGAAAAGTGCATCTGCTTGATCAGCTCAAGTTCCAACTCCAGGCGGTCGTTGTAGGCCTCCAGTGGATGCCGCAACTTCCCAGCCGCGTGCAGGCGCTCCAGCCGTTCCATTCGCTTCGCAAATCCTTCACGCGTCACCCTTTCAAAAAAGCTGTCGAGCGACTCTCCGGGCGGAACTTCGAAGTGCGGGAAAACATGTTCTTTTTTATCGAGCTGAACGTTGCAGCGGTCGGCAATCTCCAGCGTCCGTGTCAAGGCATCGGGAATTTCACTGAACACTGCGGCCATTTCCTCAGCGGTCTTAAAATAGAACTGGTCGGTGGGAAACTTCATCCGGTTGGGATCGCTGAGAGTCTTCCCGGTCTGGATCGCCACCAGGACTTCCTGCGCACGGGCGTCGTCCTGCGTCAGGTAGTGGCAGTCATTCGTGGCCACCAGTGGAATGCCGGTCACGCGCGAAAGCCGCACAAGGTGGGGATTGATCTTGTGCTCCTCCGGCATTCCCTGGTCTTGGATTTCCAGGAAAAAATTCCCTTTGCCGAAAATGTCCTCGAGTTCGTGCGCGGACTGCAGCGCGGCATCATACCGCTCGGCCGAGAGCGCCACGGCCACTTCTCCACGCAGGCAGGCGGAAAGAGCGATCAATCCTTCCGAGTGACGGGAAAGCAAATCCTTATCGATGCGAGGTTTGTAATAGTAGCCCTCGGTGTACGCGGCTGAAACCAGCTTGACCAAGTTCTGATAGCCGCGTTCGTTTTCGCAGAGCAGGACAAAATGATAGGGCCGCTCCGCGTCGGGCGAACGGTCAAAACGGTTCGTGCCTGCCACATAAACTTCGCAGCCGATGATGGGTTTGATGTCGCGCTTGTGGGCGGCCTCATAAAACTTTACGGCGCCAAACAGGTTCCCATGGTCCGTCATGGCCACCGCTGGCAATTTGCGTTCGGCGGCGAGGTCCATCAGCCGGCCGATTCCACATGCCCCGTCCAGCAGACTGTAGTCCGTGTGTAAATGCAGATGAACAAAATTGTTGGAAGTCATTCCGAGCCATTTTACCAAAAAATCAGTTGCGAGGTGTGATTGGGGAGTTTAAGAGGTTGTTGAAAAACTCCTGCCCTGCCATCCTGAGCCCGTTTGCCATCCTCTTACAAACTGTCGTGATCCTTTGCTTTGCACAGGATGAAGGGCGAAACTACACACTTCACTGACAAGTCTGTGATGGGCAGGCCCTCCTGAATGGCGCATTAGCCGCTATTTGCGCCTGGAGCCTTTAGCCGGCGAACCTTCTCCTTGTGGTGGAGGCGGAGGTCCCTGTGGTGGAGCAGCCAGCGCGAGCTTGATGGAGGGCGACAACTTGTCTGCGTTTGCGAGCAGCAAGCTGACATTCCAGATCTGCTCATCGGTAAGCAAACTGGTAAAACCCGGCATTCCCGATAGACGAATCCCGTGCTTGGCCTTCCAGTAAGTTACTCCAACGGGATCGTCCGTAACCATATGGCCAGGGGCAAAAAGTTGCGGCGGATGGGGAAACATTCCCTTCGCAACATTGGATGCCGGACTACCCGGAATGCCGTGGCAGCCACTGCAATTGTGCCTGTACACGTCAACCCCTGCCAGCAGTTCGCCATCCGACGCCCGCGTGGATCTGGTTTTGGGTGCTTCACGGTTGAGTGTTGCATGGAGAGCCGTCTTTGCAAAAAATCTTTCAAACGGCATCGGCGAGGAGGATGTTGCAACTGGCGCCTGCCCTGATTTGCAGTAAACGTAAAAGGCACAAGGCACAACCAGAATTCCGATAATGATGCCAACGATGAATTTCACCATATTTTCCTGTCACCCCCGCCTGCAAATGGGCATCTGCCGATGCTATCCACCTTGCACTTCCCGTTTGGATACAGAATACCGCAGCCCTGCTCAACTCCGCTCTTTCCTCTTATTCCGTTTGGCGACGGCTTGCGCAATATTGGCAAGCCGACCCGCCCGCCTGGCGTGAACCACATTCCCTGCTTTCGGGTTTTTCGTTGGCGTTGGCGGCTTTGGAGATTTCACAGCCGGGGCGGGTTTTGCCGGCTTGTCAGGTTTAGGAGCCTTGGCGCCACTTGCCGCGCTGGCGGTGCCGGCCGGTTGAACGGCTTTAGCTGCCTTCGCAGCTTTACCGGGCTGGGCCGGAGGTGCCGCGGGCTCCTTTATGCCCGATAACGACCGCAAGGCCTGCATCATCTGCTGCTGAGTTTTGATCTTCCCATCCAGCTGGTCGAAGAAAACCCGCTCCAGGATCTCATCAAACTTCGCCCCTGGCTTGACGCCCAGCACCAGAAGCTCGCTCTCCGGCAGTTGCGCCTGAATCTGGGGAGCTTTCACCAGGTAATTCTTCATGCGGCTCTGAATTTTCGCCTGAGGGAAATAAGCCAGTAAATAAAGCAGCAACGGTCTGGGTTGCTGCGAAAGCACCTTGTAAGCCTGGCTGGGAATTCCACATTTGGCGCTTAAGAGCACGCGGGCGATCTTTTTTGCCTCTCGGTCCAGGTTGAGAGCAAGTCTTATCTGTCGGGGATCAAGCACCTTCTTGGCCAGTCGCTGCCGCTGAGTAGCGTTCAGTTTGGCGGCCACGCAATCAAAATTCAGCAGGAAGAGGTCTTCGCCGGGAGACTTCCTGGCCAGTGCCGCCACCTTTCGAAACCGGTCATAGGCGATGCGCGTGAGACTGCGGTCCAGGCCGACAAGAAGGCCGCGATCCTGATATAATTTAAGGACTCGTTCAGGGTTATCCTCCCGCAACACCGCTTCAATCTCGCCAGCCTGCTTGTCTGCCGAAAGGTTGGCCCATATCCGCTCTCGCAGGGCCGCATCGAGCCAACGTTGGGTCTTTTCATCAGGTTTGAAACCAAAACGCAGACCCAGCCGAAACAGCCGATAAATGCGAACAGGATCGTCCCAGAAACTTCGCGGATGCAGGGCCCGGATTTCCTGCCTCTCAAGATCACCCGCCCCATTTTTGGGATCCAGCAACAGCCCACGGGAATTGGGGTGCAGGGAAATTGCCATCGCATTAAAAGCAAAATCCCGGCCCTTCAAGTCCTCGAAAATCATGGCGGGCTTGATTAACGTAGGGTGCCCCGCCCGCGTGGGAATTTCCTGGTGGCATTGGACAATTTCGGCGCGGACCCCGTTGCTGAACCACAGCTCTGCGGAACCGCGGCGCTTGTCCATCCTGCTATTCACCACTTCAGCGGTACCCGAGGCCCAGGCGGACGTCGGTTTGCGGGATACAATCGCTTTCGGCCTTTGTGAAAGCAAATACCGCAGAACCTTCTCATTGTTTCCTTCGGTGGCAAAATCCAGGTCGCGGACGACGGCCTGGCCGAAAGTCATGTCACGGACCGCCCCGCCCACTAGATAAAGATTGATTCCCTCACTATAAGCTATACGGCTGAGCTCGTTTACAAGCTGGAATTGGGCAGGTGAAAGCCGGCTCTCCATCAGGAAGTTGTAATCAGTCATGTTTTCCTAGATGCAAACCCTCATTGGCCACATGCCTTAGGCTCGCGGGTGATGAGTTTGATAAACTTGGCGCAATCGCTCTCTCAGTACGTGTGTATAAATCTGAGTCGTCGAAATATCGCTGTGACCCAGCATCGTCTGGATTGATCTCAAATCAGCGCCCCGCTCCAATAAATGGGTGGCGAAAGAATGCCGGACCATGTGTGGCGTCAACGACACGCGGATTTCCGCGCGGCGCCCGTAGGCGACCAGAATCTTCCAGAATCCAATCCGCGAGAGCTTGCCGCCACGCTGATTCAGAAATAGGAACGGAAGCTGTTGCTTTGCAAACGCATTTCGCCCATGCCGGAGATATGCCTCCACGGCACCTAGAGCCGACTTCCCAACAGGTATTAACCGCTCTTTGTTTCCCTTCCCGACACAACGGACGATTCCCAGGTTCGGTTCAAAGTCCTCCCAGCGCACGCTGAGGAGCTCCGAAACACGCATGCCGGTTGCATATAGCAACTCAAGCATGGCACGGTCACGAAGGCCTTGTGGGGTCGAACCATCGGGCTGGGCAAGCAAAGATTCGACCTCCTGAAAATTCAGATACTTGGGAAGCGAGTGAGACAGATGAGGAGCCTCGACCTCGCAGGCTGGATCTTCTTTTAACCTTCCCTCTTTTACCAGAAACTGGAAAAAATGGTGCAGGGCGGCCAACTGCCTTGCCACGGACCTGGCGCTCAAACCTTGCCGGTAGAGGGTTTCTAGAAAATTGCGGATATGCTCGTGGCTAACTTGCTCGACGGTCAGATTTGACTTATTCAGATGAGCAGCAAACTTGCGCAGGTCGCGCCCGTAGCTCACTATGCTGTTTGGCGCCAAACCCTTCTCGACAGTGGCGTAATCCAGAAAGCTCGAAACCTCCGGGGAAATATTGGCAAGTGGGTCTGGCATTGGTTGCCCCTGGTGTGCCTTCTTTTGCCTTTTTCAGATTCTTAGAACTTTATGCACTACTTTAGAAATAGATACGTTTCACACACATAACACGTAAGATGCATCTTTTATAAGTTCGTATTTTTTGGCAGCAAAAGCAGTCGCAAGCCCTTTGGGACGACCTCAAAAGGCTGCTCGAACACTTACGATCATCTGAAACTCGATTGATTTTGTCAATATCAAGTGCCGCTGTGTCAATAAAGTAGCCAACGGCTGGCAAAAGATTCCACCCGGAATTTGCCCCGCACGAAGGCAGTGAATCGAACGGCATATTAGCACAGGCTGTTTCGTAAAACCAAGCTGGTTTTTCAGTAGCCTTCAGGTTCAGTTGCAAATTACCCGTTTATACGAGGCCCATCGGTCAAAAAGCCACTTAGCAGTGTCTTGGAGGCAGCCTCCTTTCTATGTTTTTGCTGGAAAGCGGAGACACATCTCAGTGGGAGGCAGCCGAACTGTGTGAATCTATCGATGGCAACTCAAGCCGCTGGTGGATCGCGTAAAGGACGAGCTCCAAGCGGTCTGAAACCCCAACTTTGTCGTAAATGGAGCGGAGATGATTTTTCACTGTTTGTTCCGTAATCGTCAAATGGTCCGCAATGTCCCGGTTTCGCCAGCCATGCGTCAGGCAACTGATGATGGTTTTCTCCCTGTGAGTCAGGGTATCGACAGGGCGCCGGTGGTGGCGTGCGGATTCAGCTAAAAGAGCGCCACCATTTCCTTTCTGGGGCGACCAGACTATTTCACCGCCCAGAACTTTTCGGACGGTTTCGACAAAGACTTCCGGTGGCGTCGACCTTGGGATGATACCAGCCGCTCCTTCGCGAATCATATCCTCTTCCTCCATCAAGGTGACACCCGATGAAGTGATGATTACCTTGCCTGAGGGAGACTCCTGGTGGATTTGCACCAGGACTCCGTGGCCGCCGTTCAGCACTATCTCCTTCTGCACCAGAACGACGTCCGGCTGGAAAGACCGGGCCATTGCAAGGAGTTGCGGATAGTCCCCAGCCTGCGCAACGACGCGGAGATCGTCCTCAACGCTGAAAAGCTTTTTGAGCCCCAGGCGGTAGACGCCTTCGCCGTCCGCGATCAGGATTTTCACCCAGGACTTATTGTGGGGGTTTATTTTAAGATGCATTCTTAAACCCGGGAAAAACGAAATATTGCGGAAAGGCCTGTCGACAGCGGAGATCAAATAAAGGGGGCCAAGCCGTGCGATCACAATCGGTCGAATATCACAGCTACCAGCCTTGCCAAATTACGCGGGGCATTTTATGGGAGCTAGCTGATAATCGTCGATGACGACACCGAGACCTGCGGATGGCTTGCTCCTCCGTTGGCGGACCACGCGTCCCATACACTGCAACTGCATGGGCGTGCTCGTAACTTCCGCCGGGAGTAGCACCGTGAACTGAATGGGCGTGTCATTGCGAAGTCGCAACGGTGCCAGAATGAACAGGCCATTTCCGCTCATGCTCTCTGTTTTTCCTTGCGCGGACCGCTCCGCCCCCTCCTGCGTCTTCCATCGGAGATGGACCGGTAGCTCCACAGGTATCCTTATACCGCCACGAATGCCTTGCCGTTCGCGAGCCATTGTTCGTCTCCAATATGAGTATCGGCATTTCCAATGCACAGCTTTACGCCGCAATGCCTCAGGTTACTGCCTTTTCCTGCGCCTCTAACGCGCACACGGGTTTCACGTCTACTGTGATAAAATTTCTGCACTCAATCAACGGCACCGGGGTACCAGTACCTTTGTACTTACTATTGTCACTCCCCGCCGCTCTTGATAACCTTTCACGTGAGGCAATATTTTTCATGCGAAAGAAAGCATGGGGCGGCAGTCCGCAAGCGCCCCCTTCTAGATAAGGAGCTGGACGCCATGAGGCTGGGCGACATTGCGAAGAATCTCGGTTGTGCGCTGGAAGGGCCTGAAGACCTTGAAATTACTGCCGTCGCCGGAATCGAAGAGGCAGGTCCCTCCGAATTAACTTTCCTTTCAAATCCCAAGTACCGGCGTAAACTCCAGGCAAGCCGGGCGGCTGCAATCATTCTGTCGGTGCAGGATCCGGACCCCGGCCGCCCCGCTCTGCGGTCTGTCAATCCCTATCTGGATTTTGCGAAGGCACTTGAGCTCTTTTACCCGTCGGAACGCCCAGAACTCGGTATTCACCCAACCGCAATCATCGCGGCTGAAGCCAAGCTGGGCCGCAATCCCTCTATTGGCCCATATGTTGTGATAGAGCGTGGTGTTAATATTGGTGACGATTGCGTCATCAAGGGACACGTGATGATTTATCACGGCGCCAGGATCGGGCACCGCTTTTTCGCGCATTCTCACGCCGTTGTTCGCGAAAACGTGGAAATTGGCGATGATGTCATTCTGCAAAACGGTGCTATTATTGGCAGCGACGGATTCGGATTCGCCCGCCAGGCTGACGGCTCATACTACAAAATCATTCAGGCTGGAACGGTTGTGATCGAGGGCGGAGTCGAAGTGCAGGCGAACGCCTGCATCGACCGGGCTACGGTGGGGGTAACGAGGCTCCGGCAGGGAGCCAAGGTGGATAACCTGGTTCAGGTAGGGCATGCCTGCGACATCGGTGAGAATTCCCTGCTCTGCGGGCAATCCGGATTGGCAGGCAGTTGCAAAATCGGGAAGAACGTGGTCCTGGCAGGCCAGGTTGGAGTTGCCGGTCATCTGACGATTGGAGATAATGTCATTGCTACAGCCAAGACAGGAATCCCCTCAGACGTTGAACCCAACAAAATCGTTTCCGGATACCCTGCCATGGATAACTCCCGCTGGCTGAAGTGTTCAGCAGCCTACGCCCGTCTTCCTGAGATCCACGCAGCCGTGTGCAAACACATGGAGCGCCGGAAACATTCAGATCAAGGAGAGTAAGCAGGGTTCAGACCCAGGCCATCTTGAACTTCCCAAACGCTGCCCTCACCTGCCGCTTTCAAGCGATGTCCGGCTCAACCGGCTGTTCTTCGGCAGAAAGACCTTTCATAATCGCCTGACGAACCTGTACTGCAACCTCGGACCGGTCTGCAACACTGCATCCGGCGGTGAAAACGGGGCTATGAATAGTGATTCGAACCAGCCCTGGATAGATCCTGAAGTCGCCGGGGCGCATAACCCTGCTGGCGCCGGAAACTGAAACGGGAACAATCGGCGTGCCGGCTTTGATCGCCATCACAAACACGCCTCTTTTGAAGGGCTGGAGACGTCCGGTCCTGCTACGCGTTCCTTCAGGAAAAACCAGGAGCGAACGGCCTTTCTTCAGAGCACTGACTGCCTGCTCGACCGCAGCAAAAGCTCGTTCTCTATTACTCCGGTCCACGGGTATAAAACCACGCATTCGCATCCCCGTGCCTAAAATTGGGACGCGAAAGAACTCCTTTTTTGCCATGATCAGGACAGGCGGGAGGATCGTGGCAACAGCCGGCGGATCGCAATTGCTCTGGTGATTTGGCATATAAACCACGGACTCTCCCTCTGGAATTTTTCGCCTGCCCGTGACGGCAATTTTCACTCCGGCCAAAAACAATGCACTCTTCGCCCCGAAAACCCCGACGCGGTAAAGAAGATCGGTGTTTCCGGTGACCGTGCTCCAGAGGAGTAAGGGAGGACCCATTATCAGCAGGTAGAGCAGAATGGAGGTATACACAAGCAACGTTCTGAGCATCAGTTTCCAGCGGCCGTTCCCTTCACGGTTTTGCCCTTCAGCCAGCCAGAACGGATTGCCAGTTGGCCGCGTGTGGCATTTGGCATTTCTTCCACCTGATAGGTCGTCGCAATTCTGAAACCCAGCGAAAACCCGATCTCAAGAACCTTTCCACCACGCTCAACTGAAAACGTCACCTTCTGCCCGGGTTTAAGATAGATCAGTTCGCGTTCCGGTATCACAGGCAAAACGACACCGTTAATCTTAAGAAGGACATCGCCGGATCGAATTCCTGCCTTCTCAGCAGGACTCCCAGGATCAACTGATTCCACGTGAATGGGGCCCATAAAGCCCTGGAGTGAGTGAAATCCCAGATCGGGAACCACTTTCGTTTCCGCCTTTAATTGCAACGCCACATAATTAAGATATCTTGAATAGTCAAGGTCGCCGCTGCCGTCGACGCAATCGCGGAAAAATTCTTCGACAGGAAAGCGCGGCGCAAGCTGGGATATGGCACTCTCGAGATTGGCGTCTGTAAAGAAACGGCCACGTTTGGCAAAATCGATGTTGAGCCGTCGCATCAGATCATCCAGGCTGTAGCGGTTGTCACTCGAGTGGCGGATTTCCAGATCCAGCAGATAGCCCAACAGTTCTCCCTTGTTGTAGTAAGATATGCTGCGCTCCGGTCGGAAATAATCCGGGTATTTCTCCAGCCAGGCTTCGCGTCCCGATTCTTCGGCGCTCTCGAAATGCCTCGCCGGCCGTGACCTGAGCGTGTTGATCTCCTGAGCAAGGTGAGCATAGAACTGCTTTGTGTGAATCAATCCAGAACGCAGTAGGACAAGTTCCGCGTACATGCTGGTGACGCCTTCGGAAAACCACAGGTCACTCGTATTGTTTCCATGAATATAGTCGATGGGCTCAAGCCCCTGAGGGCGGATACGCTTTACATTCCAGAGGTGGTAAAACTCGTGTGCTGAAATGTCTTCGAGATTTTCGAGGCCCTCGTGTACTTCGGAGGCTGAAATACTAATGGCCGTCCCGTTGCGATGCTCCATTCCACCACTGCCTTTCTTCGGGAAAAAAAACATGAAGGTGTAACGCTTGAACGGAACATCCTGCATCAGGTCAGTCGCAGTCGCGGTAATTTTCTTGAGCATTTGAATAAGCTGATCCGGCGAATTGCGACCCTCGTCCCCGTCAACGACGGTCCGATACGTTGCACCCTTCTGAACATAGTCAAACTGGCGAAACTCTCCTGCTTCTACGGGACTGTCTACCAATCGGTCATAGTTAGGCGCCTGATACTCGCCTGCCCCAGGGCCGTCATTCAGCATCGTCACAAGCTTCCAGCCTATAGGCAGCAAGAATTGAACCACCACAGGGCGGCTGCGTTGACTTGGCAAATAGAACAGCACCAGCGCAAAATTCAGAAATGCATGACGGCTGTCGAGAACTGCTGAGAATACGTCGTCCTTATTTGCATAAACCTCATAATGGAGTTCCAGGTTGGAGCAATCCTTATCGCTTGACCAAGTATTGACGTCCACTCGATGCAGGGGTGCCGGCTGGTCCTGGCACTCAGCTTGGATGTTCTGAACGTCGCGAACAAAATCACGAGTCTGGTAAAGGTTGTTCCATGTTGGAAACTGGAATTCGATTCCCTGGCCAGCCTGCGGCACAGTCATGGTAACGCTAATGAGATGCGAAGCAGGTTTTTGTAAATCTAACAGGTAGCGAACCGGCATATACTGGGCAAATCCAGTAGCCGTCCCCGATACCAAAACATCGAACGCGATAAGAACTGCGGACAAGAACACCTGCCTACGGACGCTTTTGGACATGGTTTTGCAAGAACGCTTCATTCACGTATCCTGGAGATTTGGCAACGCAATTTAACTGCTACGCGACTTATACTCTACGCCGGTTCTTCTTTCGAAGGGAAGTCCACCAGTAGAATCCAGCGCCACAGCAGACGGTCAGCAATCCGAAAAAAGATTCTGTTGGGCGGAGGCGAACGGTGGACACCAACATGCCGCAACTGGCCACCAGAAACACTGCAGGCACCAGCGGAAAGAAGCAGTCAACCGCAGGAAGTTTTCGCCAGTTGGGACGCCTTCGGAGGTTAAAAATGCCGGCCGTTGCCAGCGCAGCAAACAAGACCAGCATGAATCCGATGTAATAGATGAGCGCCTCGAAGGTTCCAGTAACGATCAGTGCGGCCGTGGCGGCTGTCTGGAAGAGGATCGCTATCACCGGCGTGTGAAATCGAGGGTGAACCCGCGCCGCGGATCCAAAAAAACAGCCATCCCGTGCCATGGCGTAATAAACCCGAGGCCCCACAATTACCATCGCGCTGATGCACGAAAGCAGCGCCGCTGCCATCATGCCGCTGAAAATTGCGGCGCCTCGTCCTACGAACAGCACCCGGGCCGCTGCGGACCCAACCGGAAGAACCCCTTTCAAATTTTCGAGCGGCACCGCATAGATAAAAGCAATGTTGCAAGCAAGGTAGAACACGATCACCAGCAGCGTCCCCCCAACCAGGGCTAAAGGCAGAGAACGTTCGGGAGACTTAATCTCTTCTGCTACATACGTTGCCGCATTCCACCCGCTGTAGGCAAACATGACAAAGGTGAGCGAGACGGCAAACTGCAGCACTAGGGCGTGGGGGGAAGTGTGCACGGCAGCCTGCGCAAAATGGTGCCAGCTTCCATGGCCGATGGCAAAAGCCAGCACGAGAAATACGCTAAGGACCCCAATCTTAAGCAAGGTCAACATATTCTGCACGCTGGCGGCCAGACGCAACCCCACAATGTTGACCACCGCAAACACTCCGACGACGATTATTGCGAGGAGTTGCCCATTGCCGAGGTGAACCCATCCGACACCCGAACGAAGTGGCGCTCCAGAAGAGGAAGGTGAGAGAGAAGGAAAAAAATAGCTCAGGTAAGCGGCAAAGGCCAGGCCGCCCGCTGCAATGGGCGCAGAAAAGCCCGCAAAAAAAGAGACCCATCCGCTTACAAAACCCCATATCGGTCCCCAGGCTTCGCGCAAGTACACATATTCGCCACCCGAACGGGGGAGGTTGATTCCCAATTCGGCGTAAACCAGGCACCCGGCCACTGCAACAATCCCGCCGACAACCCATATCACCAGGACCAGCGAACTTCGGCCAAGGTCCCCGGCCAGAAATCCCGTGGTGGTGAAAATGCCGGTGCCGATCATATTCGCCACCACAAGTGCCAAGGCGCTGAATGTGGTCAACTCACGCTTGAGTGAGATAGGCATGAGATACCTAATGGTGACAAGGCGGCCGCTTGGCTTCAGACCATGCATCAGCAGATAATGGGCGGACCAGCGGGGGAAGCATGATCAAACACATCGTCTTTGTGAATCGAGACATTGAATCTCCCAGGCCAATTGTGCCACGTCACTCAGAAATCGATTGCATGCCTGGTTTCAGTTACGCCCATTATACTCTGCACCGTCTGCCTTGGATCCGTATTCCGACCACTTGTTCGGTTATTCTCCCAGAGTTGCACATAACAGGGTGACCGTAATCACTGCCGCGCGGCAAGTCATTGGACGACTCTTGAAAAAGAAGAGGCCGTGCTGAGACTAAAGCGTCGTGGACGGGTCACAACCTCCGGGACCGCAATCAACCGGCGGGAGGCGAGCATCGTGAGGCCAAGGCAATTCCGCGAATCGGCAATGTGGCTGGCACTGGGCTTGGTCCTGATGCTCCCAGCGTCCACGCCTGACTGCCAGGCACCGCCTGGATCTCGTACCGCGACGTCTCCCGTCATTCGGGAAACAGCCAAGGCTCTCAAAGCGCGGGAGCTAATGGTTCAACGGCAGATTGTGGCACGAGGCGTCCGGAATCTGCGCGTGCTTCAAGCCATGAGGAGAGTTCCGCGCCACCTGTTTGTACCACCGGCAATGCAGCCTTACGCATACCTGGACAGTCCACTCACCATTGGATACGAGCAGACCATCTCGCAGCCTTACATAGTGGCGTTTATGACGGAAGCGCTCATGCTCCAACCGAATGACCGTGTACTGGAAGTGGGCACGGGATCAGGTTATCAGGCTGCGGTACTTTCCGTGCTGGTACGAGAGGTCTATTCCATTGAAATTGTTGAGCCGCTGGCCACCGAGGCTGCCGAGCGATTGCGAAGGCTTGGCTACGCCAATGTCACGGTGCGCTCAGGAGACGGTTACAGGGGCTGGCCTGAGAATGCTCCTTTCAACGCCATCATGGTAACCGCTGCACCAGACCACGTTCCACAGACTCTTCTCGATCAATTGGCGCCTGGTGGCCGCCTGGTAGTACCAGTCGGGAATCAGTTCCAAACGCTGGTGCGGATCCGGCATACGGCCAAAGGATTCAATAAGGAAAACCTTCTTCCAGTTCAATTTGTTCCTATGACGGGAGAAGCAGAAAAGAGACGAGCTCACTAGAGGACGAAGAGCCGCCAGATTTTTAACTACGATGGCAAATAATAAACACCATCCGCAATCAATTCTGCAGGACCAGTAAGAAGCACTTCCTTACCCTCAGGCCATGCGACTTCAAGCGCTCCCGCTAGGGTTTGGACTTTAACGTCGCGCCTTGTGAAGCCGTTCAAAATGCAGGCCACAACCGCCCCGCAGGAACCTGTTCCGGAAGACATGGTTTTCCCCACTCCACGTTCCCAGTAGCGAACTTCGATCTCCTTCTTTGAAATAATCCGGACGAACTCCACGTTGGTTCTGTTCGGGAACAGCGGGCTCCGCTCGATTTCGCGGCCAACCTCTTCCCAGGGGACGCTCGAAAATTCTTCAACGAAAACCGAACAGTGGGGATTGCCCATTGAAGTAACCGTTGCCGCCAGAACGCCGTGCAATGTATTCACGGGGTAACCCACCACCGGGGAGGGATGCCTTCCGGCAGCAAAGGGGATATTTTCCGGTTCAAGGATAGGCCTGCCCATATTGACACGAAAGGTCCATTTCCCCTGCTTTTCCTGTGCTCTCGTTGACAACAATTCCAGGATCTTGACCCCGCATGCTGTTTCAAGCCGCAGGGAGCGCCGCCTGGGGTTCTGCCGCATCATAAAAGCGCCGACGCAGCGGATGCCGTTTCCGGACATCTCAGCTTCACCCCCGTCTGCATTAAAGAAATATACTCTGGCGTGATTCCTCATGCTCCGGGGTTTCAGCACTAAAAGGAGCCCATCCGCTCCGACGCCGGTGTGCCGTTCGCAGATGGATTTCGCAAGCATGCCAAAATCAGCAGTGCTGGTCCGGTTGCTGGTGACAAGAAAATCATTGCCCAGTCCGTGGAATTTTGCGTAGGTAATTCTCGAAGGACTCAACATTTTTCAAGCTCCGCCCGTCGACTCAGTTCGTGGTGTGGTACTGGCATCGGGCTCAGGCAAGCCTGGCCCGCCCTTGCGCCGGTAAATCGTAATGCTCTGCTGCTTAGGAAAATCCCTGTGATAGACGGGCTCAAAGTCCTTAAACGCGCCCGGATAGGCCCGCATGAGAATCTCGACAGGGTCTCCCTCGCTGCTTACAACCCATTCCACCAATTTTTGCGCGCCATCGGGAAGCCTCCGCCAATAACTCCTGTTCGACTCGTTCAGTATTTTCTTCAAATGAATGCCGAGGGCTGGAGCCACACATGGCCACTCACCGGACTGCATCAGGATTCTCTGTCCATCGTAATGGCTCCTAAAGAATGCGACAAGCGCCTCATCAGGTTGAGTGTTGCATGGGGTATTGAGAACACCCTCCTTGACCACGGGGAGTTTGCATGCTCCTCCGGCCAGCATCCAGATGTTCTGCGCTGCCACGATAGCGAGACACCCCACAAGCATCCCTATACGATAATTCCGCGACAACGTTGGCGAAATCACAAAGGATGCAAGAAGGGCTATTGCCGGCAGCATTTCAATTCCGTAACGGAGATTGTAATACGAATGGGGGAAATATGTAGGAACGTAAAGCGCGACTGCGGCACTGGCCATCGCCTGAATATAAAATGGAAACAGCACAAGCAGGAGCAATACGGGAGCACGCCTTGTGCGAAAACGCCGCTCGAGAACCCACATCATTAGGCCAAGGGTGGCGAGGACAAGCAGCCATGGGCCCACAATGAGCTTCAGGTCTTCAAGGTAATAACGCGCCGAAATAAGGACGCTGCCATCCGTTGGATAGCGAAAAGCTGTCGTGGCTACCTGGTGAGCATAAATGGCCTGCGCAGAATTGGGCCCGTTATAAAATTCAATTGGATTGCCCGCGGTGACGGCGTCGTGCAGCATCCACAGAGCCGGTCCCGAACCCGCGATTACAGAGAAAAGAACGGCAGGGCGCATTCGCCCCTTCCATGACTGTTTTCGTGCCAGCAGGACAAACAACGCAGCAAAGGGCAGAAGGTACCATGCCGAGTAACGAGTCAAGGTGCCTAAAAAAGCTGCAACACCCGCCGCCACCACCCAGCGCATACGGCCGCTCATCTGGTAACGGAACAATGCATAGACGGTAAGCACAATCCACAGGATGGAGAGTGGTTCCGTCATGGGTGTGCTGGCCAAATAAAACATGCTGGGGCACAACAGAAACACAGTCAACGCGACAAAACCTGCTGATATGCTTCCATTCATTTCCAGAGCCAGCCGGAACAAGACCCAGGCGCTCACCGCAAATACCGCCGTAGCAATAATGCTGCCGGCCAGTCCGGTGCGCCACATATGGTCATTCACAGCCAGCGGAGCAGCCAGCAAATGGAACATGGGCAACCACATGTTGCCAATTTCCGGATAACCCGGGGTCATGGAATCAAATATCCGGCGGGCGCCCGCCATATGCGCAAAAGTGTCACCGTAAAGTTGCGTTAATCGGTGGGTGTAGAAAAAATAGAGACTGCCCGTGGCCACCACGAGAATGGAGGTCCAGACGGCAGCCGTTGTTCCGGCAGTGAGGACTGGGTTCGGCTGAAAAGGCGTGGATTCGGCGTGAGGCCGGTCAGACATCAAATCGCGTCAGCTGCGCAAATTCGCGCACGCGTCCTTCGATTTCCCGAGGCGTCAGCTCCAGGAGGCGTTTGAGACCAAATTCTTCAACTGCAAAACTCGCCATCACAGAACCGTACACAATAGCGCGGCGCAGGTTGTTTTCAGACAGGTCACCCGTTCGAGCAAGATGACCCATGAATCCTCCGGCAAACGTGTCGCCCGCGCCTGTAGGGTCTTTAAATTCTTCCAGCATGAATGCAGGAGCCGAAAACACAGAACCGTTGTTGAACAGAGTGACTCCGTGCTCGCCACGCTTGATCACCAGGATTTCAGGTCCCATCTTCTGGATTTCTTTGGCAGCCTTACGAAGATTTTGGCAGCCTGAAAGCATTCGGGCTTCACCTTCATTGATCACGAGTGCGTGCACCTCGCGCAACGTCTCCTTTAAGTCGTTGAGGCTGCCCTCAATCCAATAGTTCATGGAATCGCAAGCAACCAACTGCGCCTTGGACAGCTGCCGACGAACATGGAGTTGAAGCCTGGGGTCAATATTGCCAAGAAAGACAAATTCAGTTGATACATCAGCCGCTGGAACTTTAGGACTGAAATTCTGGAATACATTGAGCTGGACGTCGAGGGTCCGGGCGTCATTCATGTCGCCCACATATTCGCCCCTCCAGCGAAAGGTTTTCCCCTGAGCACGTTCGATCCCGGTGGTTTCAATCGAGCGGAGTCTGAAAACTTCAAGGTGTTCATCACCGAAGTCGTCGCCGACCACAGCAACCACTTTGACCGGCCCAAACCAGCTTGCGGCAACTGAAAAAAAAGTGGCCGATCCCCCAAGAATGCCCTCGACCTCCCCGTGGGGGGTCCGGATTGAATCAAATGCTACAGAACCAACAACCAAAAGCGCCATAAGCAGATGTCTTTCCCTCTCAAGTGTGAATGTAATGTGTCCAAATTAGTTTACTTGAGATATTTCCCAACGAGCAAGCCCAGCCGCTTTCTTGCCTGGGCAGAAATTTTTCGACGGTCCGTAATGATCGCGTGGGCAAGCGCCGAGCCGCATCTGCAGGTGCGTTGTTTTGGCAGGCGGCGGATAGTGCCCCGCAGGATCATTTGGGCATTCTCCACGTTGCGATTGAGGTAGTCAATGATCTGATTGACGGTAACAGCCTCGTGATCGGGGTGCCAGCAATCGTAATCTGTAACCATCGCCAACGTCGCATAGCAGATCTCGGCTTCGCGTGCAAGCTTGGCTTCCTGAAGATTCGTCATGCCAATGACGTCCATACCCCAACTGCGGTAGCAGTTCGACTCTGCCTTCGTGGAAAATGCAGGGCCTTCCATGCAAACGTACGTCCCGCCGCGGTGGACTGTAATCTTTGCCTCTTCGCAGGCCACTTCCAGGGCGTCCACGATCCTTGGACACATGGGGTCAGAAAAGCCTACGTGTGCCACAATCCCGCCGCCGAAAAAAGTAGAATGGCGTCCTCGTGTGCGGTCAAAGAATTGCAGCGGCAGCGCCATGTCCATCGGACGGTAATCTTCTCGCAGGGACCCCACAGCACTTACGGAAAGGATGCGCTCCACACCCAGTTTCTTCAACGCATAAATGTTGGCACGGAAATTGATTTCCGACGGGGTCAGCACGTGTCCCCGCCCGTGGCGGGCCAAAAATGCCACAGGCCGCCCTTCCAGAGTTCCTACGCGGAAAGCATCGGACGGCTTCCCGAAAGGTGTCACCATGCGAACCCACTTTGCGCCGCTGAGGCCGTCCATCTCATAAAGTCCGCTTCCGCCAATAATTCCTACCTCTGCTTGGGCCACTTATCGTCCTCCGCTCTTCGAACTTGATGTCAGGTCGTTGGGCACGGCTGGAACACCAGCTTGCCTTCCGACTCTGCAAGGACTCCCCATGGACACTCCGCATCATGCGGAAAAACGATGAGCACGCGGTCTTCCGCCAGTTGAGGCAGGAGCCGCTTTTTTGAAGCCAGCGTATCCATCGGATAAAGATCGAACGCCATGATCCACGGCAACGGGAGGTGTGCCCGCGTTGGGACGAGGTCTGAAACAAAGCAGGCGCGCTGGCCTTCCGATTCAATCCACACACACTGCATGTCGCGTACGTGTCCTGGCGCGGGCTCCACCCGGATTCCAGGAACAATTTCGCGGGTGCCTTCAACAAACACTGTTTGCGGCTCCGCCGGAGTAAACCACTCTTCTACGTAACTCGCCCGGTCGCGCTCGGTGGGATGCAGGGCATGCTCCCATTCGGCGCGTTGTGTGAAATATCGCGCCTTCGGAAATGTCGGGACAATATGAGGTCCGTCCCGCCGTGTATTCCACCCGCAATGGTCAAAGTGAAGATGAGTGTTGATCACAATGTCGATATCGTCGAGTCCCAGTCCACGGCGAGATAGCTCATCCGGAAGGCGCGATGAATGATCAATCTTGTAAATCTCGTCGAGTTTGGCATCGAACTTATCTCCTATGCCCGTTTCAATCAGTACGTCGTATTTGCCTGTCCGGACCAGAAGACATGTCAGCCCCAGACGTACACGGTTGCGATCGTCAGCGGGCAACTTCTTTTCCCACAAGGGCTTAGGCACCACACCGAACATTTGCCCGCCGTCCAAACCGAACGTTCCGTCCGACAGGGCGTAAATCTCAAACTCTCCCAGCTTCATTTGCCTTCCTGCCTCTGATGTGAAGCTGTGTGCCTGGAGTCATTCTCCTCGAGCAGTTCAACCAGAACGTTGGCCGTGCTTGATGGGTGCAGGAATGCAATTGATTCTCCTCCCGCACCTCGGCGCGGCTGGGTGTCAATCAGCCTAATGCCACGCCCCTCAAGATCAACAAGCGTCTTTTGCAAATTTTCAACACTAAAAGTCAGGTGATGGATGCCAGGGCCATGCTTATCCATAAATCGCGAGATCGGTGAAACCGCCGAAGTAGGTTCCAGCAGCTCGATGCGGCTTTCCCCCACCCGAAATATCGCGGTGCGCACTTTCTGGTCTTCCACTTCTTCCGTTACGGCCGGCGGGCATCCCAGTAACAACTCAAACACGGGCACGGCCCTCTCAAGTTTCTCGACAGCAATACCAACGTGGTGGATTCGCATTTTTCAACCTTGTCTCTAAAGCTCGCTGAAATCGCAGTGCCGCGATTGCAATCGCGATCCTATCTGCAGACCAACCATTAAAGACAGTCAGGTTCGTTTGGAACCGATACCTGATGCTTCAATCATTTCTTCCACGATCGAATGTGGGTCGCGCCGGCGGATCAAAATATCTTCAACATAAACACCAATTTGCTTTTCGTCAATCTGCTCCTCGGCAACCCTTTCATAAAGGGACTGCCGAAGCAGTTCCAGCAGCTGCAAACGGGCGTTCTTGCGCCGACGATCTAATCCCGCGGAACTCTGCTCAGTCGTAGCCCGAAACTTTTCCAATTCCTCGCATAGCTCGGAAATTCCTTCGCCTGTCGTCGCTGCTGTCTTAACAATATGCGGCTGCCATTCAATCCGCCGCCCGCCTACGGAAAGCAGACCTTGCAATTGATGCTCCACGCGTTCGGCACCGGGCTGGTCTGCTTTATTGATCACCAAAAGGTCAGCGATTTCCAAAACGCCGGCCTTGAAGACTTGAACGTCATCACCCATGCCCGGTACCACAAGGACCACCGTACTATCAGCTAATCGCGCAACGTCCACTTCGCCCTGGCCGACGCCCACCGTTTCAACAAACACAACATCGCACCCAGAGGCATCCAGAATGAGCGCGGCGTCGCGTGCTGCGGGGGCAAGGCCGCCCAACTGCCCACGCGTGGCCATGCTGCGAATATAAGTTCCTTCATCGGTTGACAGCCCCTGCATGCGGATGCGGTCACCCAGGATTGCCCCTCCGGAAAATGGACTCGTTGGATCTACCGCGATAATCCCCACGCGCTTTCCCAACCGACGGTATTCCGCGGCCACCTTTTCGAGCAGCGTGCTCTTCCCTGCCCCCGGCGCCCCGGTAATCCCAATCGTGTATGCGTTTCCAGCCCTATGGAAAAGCGCCCGCACCAAAGCAACACTCGAAGGGTCTCGGCATTCAACGGCAGATATTGCCCGAGCAATGGCACGACGATCGCCTGCACAGATCTTCCCGACCCACTGTTCAAGTGACCCACTCATCGAATCATCGCAATTGGTGCTCAACCTCGAAACTGCTACATTGGCTCGCCCATCGATTCACGGGCGATTATCAACCTTTGAATTTCACTTGTACCCTCGCCAATGGTACACAGCTTGACATCCCGATAAAATTTTTCGACCGGATAATCTTTGATAAAACCATAACCACCGTGAATCTGGACTGCTTCGCTTGCAACCCGGACGGCTACCTCACTGGCAAACACTTTGGCGATGGAACTTTCGCGGGTCATTCTCCTGTCCTGGGTCGCCAGGACGGCGGCTCGCCAAGTTAGCAGCCTGGCAGCATCAATTTCTGTCGCCATATCCGCCAATTTGAACCGGATGGCCTGAAAGCTGGCGATAGGCCGGCCGAATTGCTCGCGTTCCCGGGCATGCTTTAGCGACGCTTCGAACGCGCCCTGTGCCATGCCGACAGAAAGCGCCGCAATGGAAATCCGACCGCCGTCCAGAACTCTCAGGCTATCAATGAACCCCTGCCCATTTACACCCAGGCAATTCTCTCTTGGAATTCGACAATTCTCGAAGATAATTTCACCTGTGTTGCTTGCCCGCATTCCAAGCTTGTCTTCGGTTTTGCCGGGTCGAAAACCCGGAGTTCCCTTTTCAATGATAAATGCTGAAATACCATGCTTCCCCTCGGCTTTGTCAGTCACTGCCATTGCCACGCAGATATCGGCATAATGGCTATTAGTGGTAAACGTTTTAGAACCATTTAGTATCCAGGTATTATCTTCCAAACGTGCGGTGGTTCGCGTCCCTCCCGCATCCGAGCCTGCCCCGGGTTCGGTCAGGCTCCAGCACCCCAGCTTTTCTCCCCGCGCGAGCGGAACCAGGTATTTCTTTTTCTGTTGCTCGTTCCCGGCCAGCAGGATGTGATTCGTACAGAGCGAATTATGTGCCGCTATTACCAAAGCTACGGAGCCATCAATTCTTGCAATCTCCTCAATTGCAATGACATAAGGAACGTAACCCAATCCTGCGCCGCCGTATTCAGCCGGAACCAGAACACCCATGAGCCCCAGCTCAGCAAGCGCTGGCAACAGTTCAACCGGAAAATGTTCTGCCGAGTCCCATTCGCGAACGTGTGGACGGATCTCCTTTTCAGCAAATACACGCACTGCATCCTTAATCCCTCGTTCTTCGGCGGTCAATTCGAAGTCCAGCGATCACCCCCGCAGATAGTCCGTTCGAACATTGAAAGTAGAGCTATTCTAACATGTCTGAGCCAGGCGGCTCTGCATCCGGCCCTTATTCCCTTCCAATCTCAGGGTCACATAGGGGATTTTCCGTGCTAGTATTGACTCCAAGATGAAGTATAGCCGCTCCCAATACGCTCTATTTTTTGCTCTTACTTTGGCCGCCAATGCCTACGCATTGCCCAAATGGTTCCACGGAAAGAAACACGGCAAACAGAATGTGTCAGCAACGGTTACCATCGTTTCTGGAGTAGACAGCTGCAAAGTTGATGTTGACGGCGAAGAGGGCGGAACCACTGCCAGCGATGGCTCCCTCATGATGAAGGATGTTGAACCCGGAGACCATTATGTCCATGTGCAATGCCCGAACCAACGTGAAACATCCTACTTCATCTCACCTGCTGCTGGCAGTCAAATGGAGCTGGACGCGCGGGGCGCTGCTACCAATTCGCACGTCGCGGATTCCTCGCCCACCAACCCAGCCGCCTCAGAAATGGAACTGCGGCATATCGTGTCACAAGCTGACCAACTGCGCTCCAGCGGAAACTTTAAGGAGGCGGTTGAACTCCTTCGCAAGGCTGCAATGCTTGACCCCAGGAACGGTGACTTGCACCGCGAACTCGGAATTACCTTTCTGATGTTCCACGATTGGGAAAGCGCGCGGATAGAGATGCTGGAAGCCGTCCGGCGCGAACCTGAAAATGTCGATGCACACAGCAGCCTGGCGTACGCGCTGGAAAAACTCGGCGATCTGGATGAGGCGCTTAAACAGTATAAGATATGCACGCAGATGGACCCGCACGACACCTCATATCGGGACCACTATGTCCAGGTCTTGGGCCAGCTCTATGCCGAGAGATCGGGAAAGAAGCACTAACATCCCAAAGTATTAACGATTCGGTGGAGAGGGTGACCCGAATTCAACGATGAAGTGTGCCGTTCAAACTCTTGCGGCGCCCTTCGCGACAGCGAAGACCTGCCGCAATAATCCGAGTGCTCGCTCACAATCGCCACGGTCAACATCAAAATGCGTCACCAGGCGTATGGATTTGGGACCCGCGCCGTTTGCCAGCACGCCCTCGGCGGCAAGCCGCTGCAAAACCTCCTGAGCAGTGAGGCCGCTGTCTGAGACATCAAAGAACAGAATGTTCGTCTTCACTTTGGCAGGATTGATTTTCACCCCAGGGATTTCCGCCAGCCCTTCTGCCAGGAACCTGGCATTTGCATGATCAACATGCAGGCGCTCCGGGCTCTTTTCCAATGCCACTAATCCTGCTGCAGCGAGGACGCCAGCCTGTCGCATTCCTCCTCCCAGCATCTTGCGAATCAATCGGGCTTCTTCGATGAATTCCTTGCTGCCCACCAGCATTGAGCCAACTGGCGCCCCAAGACCTTTGGAAAGGCAGAACATCACAGAGTCGAACTTCCGCGTCAAGTCAGCGACGGGCCGGGCCAGCGCGACGCTCGCGTTAAAGATTCGCGCCCCGTCCAGGTGAACGGGAAGGCCCAGCTGACGTGCCCCGTTACAGATTTCATCAGACACAGCCTGAGGATAGACAGATCCGCCTGCAATGTTTGACGTATTCTCGATTTCGATAAGACCCGTTGTGGAATGATGGTCACTTCGCCCGCGAACGAGAGGGTGGATCTGCTCCCAACACATAATGCCGTCTTCAGCGACAAGTGTTCTGAGAATAACACCTGAAAATGCGCCGGCCATGCCCATCTCAAAATTGTAAATGTGGGAGCGCATTTCGCAGATTATTTCCTGGCCGGGGCGTGTGTGAACTTTGAGAGCGATCTGGTTGCCCATCGTACCTGAAGGGATAAAAAGCGCAGCCTGGCGGTCAAACATTTCCGCCGTGCGGTCCTGAAGATGGTTGACCGTGGGATCTTCACGATAGACGTCGTCGCCCACTTCGGCGTTTGCCATGGCGCGGCGCATTTCCTGAGTAGGCCGGGTCACCGTATCACTGCGCAGGTCGATGATTGAATGAGCCATTTGAAATTCTCCACTTCTGTTCTTTTCTCAAGCTACAGGCCGATAAATTCCTGGAACACCTCGTTTGAAATCAGCACTGCTTTTTCCGCCAGGCGTAAATGTCCGTTCTCCCTTATGAGCAAGCTATCGCGTTCCAGAGATTCGATCTTTTGCGCCCACCGTTTAAGCCGTTCCGGCCCCCACCGCCGGCTGGCATCCGCAACATCTATCCCTTCCATTTGGCGGAGACCGAGGAAGAAAAACTCTTCCATCTGCGCGTCGGGAGTGAGACGGTGCAGCTCGCAGATTGGCGATTCTCCCTGTTTGAGGAGCCTCTGGTATTCTTCCACCGCCACAGAATTCTCCCACCGGAATTGTCCGTCAGAAGAGTGCGCGCCAGCTCCCAGCCCCACATAGGGTTTCAGTTGCCAGTATTTACGGTTGTGGGTCGAATCGCAGGCTGCTAGCGCGAAATTCGATATCTCGTACTGAATGTAACCGGCCGCCGGCAGCAAATCGCGCGCCCGTTCGTAGGCATCTGCCATGAAATCGTCGTCAGGGATCGCGTCAGCATGGTACCTGACTCCATGCCGCAGAAATTCATTACCCAGCCGACTTTTTTCATCAATCTCGAAAAGATAAACCGAAATATGCTCAGGTTGCAGACTGATTGCCGACTGCAAGGATGACTGCCACGATGCCTCCGTCTGGTGCGGCAGGCCGGCAATCAAATCCAGGTTGACATTTCTAAAGCCCACACGGCGCGCCGTTTGAAACGCTGCTCGAGTGTCTTGGGCTGAGTGCAATCTTCCCACGGAACGGAGTTCGTGATCGTCAAAGGACTGAGCGCCAAAACTGAGACGGTTGATCCCAAACGCCAGCGCATTCTTTAGAAAGTCTTCGTCGGCCGATCCGGGCGTGACTTCAAACGTAAATTCTATTTCCGGAGCAAAGCGGAACTGCCGGTGGAGGTCCGCGACAATCTTCTCGAGGCGACGACTCCCCATCAGCGAAGGCGTTCCGCCGCCGATGTAAATCGTATCAACCGGCGACGAAAATAAATCCGTCGTTACCCCAACGGAATGGTATATGTCAGGGAGACGCCTGATTTCTTCAGCAAGGGCGTGGCAATAACCGTCGAAAACCTCACCACGCTCGACGCCAGAGCTGAAGTTGCAGAAGCTGCACTTCGAGGCACAAAAAGGAACCTGGATGTAAAGTCCCAACGTCTCCATGGCTAATCCGAAACGAGTTTCACATAAAGATCACGGCGCCGAGGCCCATCAAATTCACAGAAGTAAATGCCCTGCCAGCGTCCCAGCAGCAGCCGGTGGTTTTCAATCAACAGCGTTCGGGTGGCGCCCAGCAGCATTGCTTTCAGATGAGAGTCGCAATTGCCGTCGTTGTGATGATAGTCAGCGCTAGGAGGGGCAAGTTTCTTCAGAAAATCCGTTATATCCTCGCGTAGGCCGGGGTCATAGTTTTCATTAATCAGGATTGCCGCACTGGTGTGGGGCACGAAAACGTGGCATTGCCCGCTCTCTATTCCGGATTTTTCAATCACTTGCTCGATCTGTCTGGTGACGTCCTTAAACTCGACGCGGGAGCGCGTTTCAACAGGCAGTGTATGGCGTTGATTCCTGGATTTTTCCGGAGTGGAGGCCTTCCCTGCCTGTTCAGCCATCATCTCCTCCTCTGTGAACTCTGTTCGACTCTCGGGCCTGGCAAAAGCTCTCAACTCAGTATAGCAAAGGGTTATCCTGACTTCCCTTTTCGATAGGGTCGCGAAAGGTTATGCGGCAAGGCTCCTTACTGCTCAGAAGCTCATGATGCCATGACCTGAGGAATCCGCTGGAATTCGCTCAAGCAATCTCTCCAACAAACCGTAACCTGCGCAGCCCAAGAACCAGGCGCCACTTACAAGGCGTTCCTGCAATTCCTTTTCGGGCATGAGGGCGTCCAGCAGAGCCCGTTCGTGCCGCGCCAGGACATCTGACCGTTGCAACGCGGATCGCGTCAACTTGCTTTTCAGTTTCTCAACCTGGTATTGAATCTTTTCTTCTGCGTGATTCAGAGTGTCCAACAGCGTTGGGTCGATCGCCTCAATGTCTTTCCTCAGGCGCGCCAACAACCCCGCCAGATCACTTTCCGTTTGATCAAATCGCTCGGACCATCCCTCAGCGAAAGCAGTAGACGCAATGCATTTGGTAAGATGTTCCTTGCCTTTCCAGATGTCGTTCACTCCGATCTGATATTTCTCCATCCAGCGTTCAAGTCGTTTGTCAACCAGTGTAAAGCCGCTGCGAGGAAGGATAGCGGGCATGGGCCGGCCAAAAGCTGAATAGAGCACCTGCGCCTGGCCAAGGTAGGCGAGTTCAGAGGGGCCGGCAACATAGGCAATGGTGGGCAGCAAGGCATCTTGCACGAGAGGCCGGAGAAGCACATTTGATGAGAAATTCAGCGGGTGGGCAGCTATCACAGTCTCCAGTTCTTTAAGCGATTTGGCTTGGTTGCCGCCGATATTAAATCCATCGCTGTCAGCACCGGAACTGTGTATTGGCAGTCGGTTCCCTTCCCGCTCGGCGAACAGCAATGTGGAATCTTCCCCGATATGAACCTGCGCATGGTAACCCGCTTTGATTAATTCATCTGAACGATTTTGAAGCTGTGAGCGTAACTCACCTGCCTTTGCCAGGGTTTTCTGATAGATTGGCGCGGCCAGGCGATGGACTGCTTCGTCCAGCGGATCAAGAAGCACAACCCCCCAACGGCTGAACAGTCGCGACAGGAACCGTGCGAAGGATTGTGACCAGGTGATGCCAGGCTGATAAGTATCTCGTAAGTCCTCGATCAAACGATCGCGGTAATCGCTGGATGGAAGGCCCGATTCCAAGCGATCGATCTGGCCGGAAATTGCCTCCGTCAGTTTCACCCGGCCCACGGGTGATTGCGGCGCAGGCCTGGAGCCGAGGTCATGCAGGTGGACCAGTTCGTAGTGTTCGTTCAACGCATAGGTCTGCGCCACTTCCTCGAGGTCGTGGTCTTCGCTGGCCAGCCAGAACACGGGTACAGCCTTCAACCCTCGCTCCCTGAGCGAAAATGACAGCCTTACTGCTGTCAAAGCCTTGTAGAGAGTAAATGCGGGGCCGGAGAAGAGGCCAACCTGCTGGCCGGTAACGACTGCGAAAGTGCTCGGGTCACTCAGGCTCCGGATGTTCTCAATGGTTTGCTCACCTCCTCCGAAGGCTTTGTTTTGCTCCAACAAAATCCCAACCAGAGACTTGCGATCAATAGAAACTTTCTGAAGCTGCTGCTTCAACCAATCGTAAGTTTCGGGAAGAAAGGGAGAGCCGTTATAGAAGGGAGCTACGCTTTCATATCGCTCCAGATAATCCACCAGGAGCTTGCTGGATTTGGGAACTCGAGAATGCGGCAACGACACAAAATCCATAATCTCTTCATGCTACACTGCAGGGGAAAATGCAACAACACTCAGTCCACACTTGCCGTGTCCCTCTTGGCAATACCGCAAAGGGATCTCACGTTTCCAAACAGAGTTGAAAATTTAGGCTATGCGACGCTTGACCAGTGGAACTCCAACCTCCCTGAGGGCCGCAGCCACCTTACGTTCTTCGGCGGGACGCAATGGCAAAAGAGGGCTGCGAGGTTTGCCACCTTTGTAGCCGCACAAATCAAGGGCACATTTAATTCCGGGAATTCCGGCGCGAACATTCACTTCTTGCACTGTGGTAGCGATTTTGCGTTGAAGCTTTTGCGCCCTCGCGTACTCGCCCCTGAGGTATAAGCTGTAAACCTCAAGGCAAAGGTTGGGGATGTAGTTTGCGGGGCCCAGAACTGCTCCTGCGGCCCCGGCCTGAAAGGCCTCGACCATGATCAGCGCCGACCCCGCGAGAACGCGAAAACCTTTCCTGGATCTTTTAAACACCTGACGCAAAAATTCCAGGTTGCCGGAACTTTCTTTGAGGCCCACGACGTTACCGTGACGCGATAGGCGGCCTAGTGTTGCCAAGTCAATGTGAACGCCGGTAAACTGCGGAATCGAATAAATAAGAACTGGCCTGCGAACCGCGTCACCAATCGCGGAGTAATGTGCGGTGAGCGCCGCGGAGTCCATGCGATTCTTGTAGTAGCAAGGCGTCAGCACCAGCAACGCATCGGCGCCACGATCCACAGCTTCTCTGCTCAGACGGATGGTTTCACGAGTCGTTTCCACGCCGGTTCCCACCAGCAGGAGTTGTGGGGAAGGAATGAGGGGCCTGGCCAGTTCCACCAGGCGCAATCTTTCGCGCTCTGTCAGATAGGGCCCTTCCCCGGTAGAGCCCGCAATCAGGATTCCGCTGAACCCCTGCTTCACATACCGCCGCAAATTGAAACGAAAGGCGGACTCGTCCAGCTCGCCACGGTA
This sequence comes from Terriglobia bacterium, assembly GCA_035277665.1. Classification (GTDB taxonomy): domain Bacteria; phylum Acidobacteriota; class Terriglobia; order UBA7540; family UBA7540; genus SCRD01. Next base: position 13,260 of record DATEKC010000222.1, on the reverse strand, counting down.
ATTAAACGGTGTGACAACGGGAATAAAAACCCCTTTGAGATAATCGAGAATCTGATTGGTTGTCATGTTGTCAATCGCCTGGGCTCTGCATTTTACCTTTGCCGGAACTCTGGGCCATCGCCTGACCCGTTAGATGAAGTTCCTGAAGACAGGCAACTTCAATACCTCGATCGCGCTGGGCGCGGATGCCGTTCACCGCGGCCGTTGCTGCAGACACCGTGGTTATGCAGGTCACCCCGTGCTGAATGGCGGCGCGGCGTATGGCTTTCTCATCAAACCGTGAACTGCGGCCAAGTGGCGTATTGATGATCAAGTCGATGGAAGCATTCTTGATGTGGTCAACCACGTTCGGCCGGCCCTCTTCCACCTTGTAAACCCGCTCCACCTTGATTTTTGCCGTGCGCAACGCCGCGGCTGTCCCGCGGGTGGCAACCAGCTTAAAGCCCAGATCGGCAAGCTCTCTCGCCAGCCGTACGGCTTGAGGCTTATCATGGTCGTTAACGGAGATGAATACTTTCCCCTGCAGCGCAACCTTCTGCCCGGCGGCAAGCTGGGCCTTGGCAAATGCGAGTCCAAAACTCTCTGCCACACCCATCACCTCGCCGGTCGATTTCATCTCCGGGCCCAGTACGGAATCAACTCCAGGAAACTTCTGGAACGGAAAGACCGGAGACTTCACATAGAAATAGCGCACAGGAAGTTCGGTGTCCAGCTTGAAGGAACTCAGCTTTTCTCCCACCATCAGCCGCGCTGCAATCTTGGCCAGCGGCACGCCAGTCGCCTTGCTGACGTACGGTACCGTGCGGGAGGCACGCGGATTGACCTCCAGCACATACACTTTGCCGTTCTGGATGGCGTATTGGGTGTTCATCAGGCCTACAACGTTCAGTTCGCGGGCGAGTCTTGTCGTGTAGGTGATGAGACTGCGGCGGGTCTCATCCGGAATGTTCACCGAGGGGAGCACGCAGGAACTGTCGCCGGAATGGATGCCCGCTTCCTCGATGTGTTCCATAATTCCGGCAATCACCACGTCAGTGCCATCAGACAGCGCGTCCACATCAACCTCAGTGGCGTTTTCAAGAAAGCGATCGATCAGGATTGGGAAAGCCGCTTCAAGTTCCTCGGCGCGGCGCACGTAGCTTGCCAGGTGTTTTTGATCGTAAGCAATCACCATGGCCCGCCCGCCCAGCACGTATGACGGACGAACCAGCACGGGATACCCGATTCGTTTGGCCACGTCGAGCGCATCTTTTACGCTCATAGCTGTTCCATTTTCGGGCTGCGGAATGTCCAGGTCTCTCAGCAGCTTTCCAAAGTACTTGCGGTCCTCAGCCAGATTGATGGATTCCGGGGTAGTGCCAATAATAGGAACTCCTGCTGCCTTAAGCTGGCGCGCCAGGTTTAGCGGCGTCTGGCCTCCGAACTGAACGATGACGCCAGTCGGATTCTCTTCCTCGACAACCGACATGACGTCTTCAAAGGTCAAGGGTTCAAAGTAAAGGCGGTCTGAAGTATCGTAATCAGTAGAGACTGTCTCGGGATTGCAGTTCACCATGATCGTCTCATAGCCCCGGTCCTTCAGCGCGTAGGAGGCGTGGACACAGCAGTAATCAAACTCGATTCCCTGCCCGATGCGGTTCGGGCCGCTGCCTAAAATCATAATCTTTTTGCGATCGGTCGGCTGGGCTTCATTCTCGTCCTCATAGGTGGAATAGAGATAAGGTGTAAAGGATTCAAATTCCGCCGAGCAAGTGTCAACGCGCTTGAAAACTGGCCGGACGTTATTCTCCAGGCGCTTTTGACGGATCTCTGCCCCGCTCACTCCCCACAACTCGCCCAGGTGCAAGTCTGAAAAGCCCAGGCGCTTTGCCTCGCGCAGCACGCTTGCGGACGCCGACTTCGCGTCGAAGCGCTTGAGTTCGTTCTGCATCACCACCATTTGCCGGACTTGATCCAGAAACCAGGGGTCGATCTGGGTAATTTCGTTCAGGGTTTCGACGCTTTCACCCATATTGAAGGCATAGAGCAAGTCCCACAAGCGCTCTGGATTGGGCGTGGAAACGCGGCGCAGGATCTCTTCGCGATCGGCCGGCGGCTTGGGAGGCTTGCGACCTGTTTCGAGGGAACGCACGCCTTTCATAAAAGCTTCCTTGAAGGTCCGTCCGATGGCCATTACTTCTCCGACGGACTTCATCTGCGTCCCCAGGCGTGGATCGGATTCCGGGAATTTTTCCTGCGCCCATTTGGGAATTTTCACCACAACGTAATCAAGTGTGGGCTCAAAGCAAGAGGGCGTCTTCTTCGTGATGTCGTTGGGAATCTCGTCCAGCGTGTAACCCATGGCCAGCCGCGCTGCAATCTTGGCAATGGGGAACCCTGTGGCCTTCGACGCCAGCGCCGAACTGCGCGAAACCCTCGGATTCATTTCAATCACCACCATGCGTCCTGTTCCCGGCTCAACGGCAAACTGGATATTGGAACCGCCGGTCTCTACGCCCACAGTGCGGATCACCTTGAACGCGGCGTCGCGCATCACCTGGTATTCCTTGTCGGTGAGGGTCTGGGCCGGCGCTACCGTAATGGAGTCGCCCGTATGAACTCCCATCGGATCGAAGTTTTCAATGCTGCAGATCACGACGGCATTGTCCGCGTGGTCGCGCATCACTTCCAGTTCGAATTCCTTCCAGCCCAGCACGGATTCCTCAACCAGCACCTCATGGACGGGGCTCAGGTCAAGCCCAAACCGGATTCGCTCCGCAAGCTCCTCGCGGTTATACGCGATGCCGGAACCAGTCCCGCCCAGAGTGAACGACGGGCGGAGTATCAGGGGGAAGCCAATCTGATCGGAGACCTTCAGCGCCGCCTCCACAGTGTTAACCAGCACGCTGCGAGGCACTTCCAGACCGATCTTTTTCATCGCGTCCTTAAACCAGAGCCGGTCTTCAGCAATCTTGATGGCCTTGGGCGAGGCGCCCATCAGCCTGACGCCATGGCGGTCAAGAATCCCCTTCTCCGCCAGTTCAATGGCCAGGTTCAGGGCCGTCTGGCCACCCACCGTGGGTAGCACGGCATCAGGGCGCTCCCGGGCGATAATGGCGTCGAGATATTCGGCTGTCAGTGGCTCGACATAGGTGCAATCAGCAAACTCCGGATCGGTCATGATGGTGGCGGGATTGGAGTTCACCAGCACTACCTCATAACCGTCGGCCTTGAGCGCCTTGCAAGCCTGTGTCCCGGAATAGTCAAATTCGCACGCCTGGCCGATCACAATCGGACCTGAGCCGATAATTAGAACTTTGTGAATGTCTGTACGTTTAGGCATTGACTCATTTCTGTGATTCGAATTGCGAATGAATCCGCGTTTCGTTCAATACACGGCCCGGCCGGCCTTATCCCTTCCTCGGCTTGAACTCCTCCATCAACTTCACAAACTGTTCGAACAAATACTCCGAGTCGTGCGGCCCGGGCGAAGCCTCCGGGTGATACTGAACGCTGAAAAGTGGCAATGACCGGTGCCTCATTCCCTCCAGTGTATTGTCGTTCAAATTGCGGTGCGTCAGGATCACTTCGCTGTCCTTGAGCGAATCGGGGTCCACAGCAAACCCATGGTTATGCGCCGTAATTTCAACTTTATGGGTATCGAGGTTCATCACTGGATGGTTGCCGCCGTGGTGCCCGAACTTCAACTTGTACGTCTTGCCCCCCAGAGCAAGACCTGTCAACTGATGCCCCAGACAGATGCCGAAGATAGGAGTTCTCCCGATCAGATTGCGGATGTTTCGCACCGCATAATCGACAGGCTCGGGATCACCCGGACCGTTGGAAAGAAACACTCCATCCGGCTTCAGCGCCAGGACATCCTCTGCTGAAGTAGTGGCCGGAACCACCGTGACCTTGCAACCAGCATCTACCAGCCGCCGCAGAATGTTGTGCTTGATTCCAAAATCATAAGCCACGACATGGTTGCGAGGTGGGACTTCCGCAGGAACCTCCCCCTTGTAGATGTCTGCCGAAGGTTCACTCCAGTCGTACAAGGCAGACGTTGTCACCCGGCTCGCCAGGTCCAGTCCGATCATACTGGGCGAGGCCTTCACTTTACGCAGCAGATTTTGCTCGTCAAAATCTTCGGTAGACAAAACGGCACGCATGCTGCCATGCGTGCGCAGGTGTCGAACGAGCGCGCGCGTGTCAATATCGGAAATCACCGGCAAGCCGAAATCCGCCAGGAACGCTGATGCTGATTCCACCGACCGCCAGTTGCTGGCAAGCTCGGCCAGTTCGCGGACCACCAATCCCTCTGCAAAGGGGGACGACGCCTCGGAATCCAGCGGGTTCGTGCCGTAGTTTCCGATGTGCGGATAGGTGAGGCAGACAATCTGTCCTGCGTAGGAAGGGTCTGTCAGAATTTCCTGATAACCGGATAGAGAGGTGTTGAAGACCACTTCGCCAAAACGTTCACCGGAAGCGCCATATCCTCGCCCACGAAAGATCCTTCCATCCTCTAAAGCAAGAATAGCCTGCATTCCTTCTCCGTCCGGAGCCTGCCGTGTCCATCTGGCGCGTCACGCCTCTACACGCTCCCGGCGTCCGGCTAATGAATTTCAAATGTGTGTAAAAACAGTCCCGGGTGATGAATTCAGATTGGCGAAGCCCCTTCTTAACCTGCCCGCACCGGCCGCTGCCTCATCGATCGACCCCATGTCGCTGGGAGGCTGATACGTGTGAACGTCCCATTCGCAAATATACTCCCGAGCAACGTTTTCCCACGCGCGGCTGTCATTTGAAAAATCCCGCCGGTCTCCCAGAACGTAGTAGCGGCCTTTAAACAACCTTCTGCGCCAGCCGGGATAAACCATGCGCGCCTTCATCCCACTGTTGTCTCATTTCAATGTCTTGTGCATTGCTTCGTAACCTGAAATTATACACCATAAATTTCGGGACGGAATCCATTGATCGCTCAACTCATAGCCGCATGGCCTCTGCCGGTGATGATAGAATACCGCTTTCAACAGTTCCACTCGCATGCGCCGCACCTACGCCCTTATCATCCCCGCCCTGAATGAAGCTGAATCCATTGGAATTCTTCTGGGCAGCATCCCTCCCGGCTTGTTTTCTCAGATCATCGTAGTGGATAACGGAAGTCAGGACCACACAGCCGAGTGCGCGGCGGAGGCTCGGACGGAAGTCGTCCAAGAGCCGCGGCGCGGCTACGGGCAAGCGTGTTTGAGCGGGCTCCGGCAAGTCAAGCCCTGGATCACAGCAATTGCTTTCATGGACGCCGACCTTTCCGACAACCCCGAAGACCTCGCGCAGATGGTCCGGCACTTTGACCAAGGCCAGTGGGATATGATGCTTGGTTCGCGTGTGCTGGGCAATCCGGAACCTGGCTCGCTTACTGCACTCCAGCGCTTTGGCAACTGGCTTTCGACGCATCTGATCGCCATGGTGTGGCACGTCCAATTCACAGATCTCGGCCCCATGCGAATTATCGAGCGCGACTCCCTGGCTCGGTTGAACATGCGCGACCGCACGTTTGGATGGACCGTGGAAATGCAAGCCCGCGCCGCCCAACTCGGCCTCAGAGTGTCCGAGTTCCCAGTGCGCTATGGCAGGCGTATGCACGGAAAGTCGAAGGTTTCGGGAACTGTCTTCGGCAGCCTTCGCGCGGGCATAAAAATCCTCTGGACCATCCTGCGCTGCTGTCTCCTGCCGCTCCGGGCAACAATGCCGGGGCTCTGAGGTGTTTTACCCGGCTCTGGCTAAACCATGGAGTACAAGGCGGCAGATTTCGCCGACGAAAAAACTTTATCATTGATTTTCCTGCCGCAATACGGTAACAAATCCAGCTGCACCTTGCCGTCCGGGACGGAATGCGCGGAAACAATAAAAAATGAAAAAACTCTCCACGATCCAAATCCTTGCTCTTCTCGGGGCGGCATGGATCTCCATTGTAATGCCTGTTCAGGCCCAGAACCCCGCCCATAACACTTCGTCCGATCCCGCTCCGGTCACCGATCAGGGATCTCAACACGCGACGGAGCCTTTCTGGACGCAGCATGGCAGGCTTACTTTCGGTTATCAATTGGGATTTGGTCTTGAGAACAACATCCCACACAACGTCTCGCACATCAACTTTATTTTTGTCGCTCCCCAGATCGGCTTCATTGCCTGGGACTCTCCGCATTCCCGGCTTCCACTAAAGCGCTTTGAGTTTATCAGCCAGCAGATGCTGGGCGCCTCCCCTCATCCCGGCGGAAGCATCTTCGGAACTTCGCTCGTGATGCGCTTCGGACTCACTCCAATCGGCCGTGTGCTTCCTTACTTTGACGCAGGCTCGGGCCCAGTTCACACCACAATTGACAACAATGCGACCGAAATTACAGGCCACACCCAGTTCCTTTCACAAGGCGGAGCCGGAATACAATACTTTATCCGGCCGCAGCGCGCGCTGGTATTGGAGTATCACTACTTCCACATGTCGAACGCCGGGCTTCAGGAGCCGAATCATGGTTTTAATGGAAGCATGGTCACCGTCGGATTTCGCTGGCTCAGGCGGCCACGCCCCAGCGCGGTGGGATCACTCCAGCGCGGCAAGTCCCATCTGCCTCATTTTTGGTAGGTGAAAAACTCCAGTGGGCCCACTCAGGAAAATCTTGCAGGAATTGCAGCGCCTTAGACTTGCCGTTTTCCTGCAAGAAAAAATTGCATTGAAAGAAATCCATTGGGCGCAATCTTAAGAATTTAACCAAAGACGTCCTTGACTTGTTCAGACGGGGCGTGCTCCACAGGCTTGTTTTCCACTTCCACCGACGGCGCCAGGGTCTCCAGCATCCGGCGCTGTTCACCCGACAAGTTGTGGGGAATCACGACGTCAACCAGAACATAAAGGTGGCCCCGCCCGCGCCCATTTAATACAGGCATTCCGTGACCGCGCAAACGAAATACGGCGCCCGGCTGCGTCCCTCCTGGGATTTTCATCTTCTGGGTGCCGCGCAGCGTGGGCACTTTGAGGTCGGTTCCCAATGCCGCCTGGGTAATGGAGAGAGGAATCCTCACATAGAGATCCTCGCCGCGACGCTCAAAATAGGCATGCGGCCGCACTCGCAACACCACGTAAAGATCGCCCGGAGGTCCTCCGTGACGGCCGGCCTCGCCCTCGCCGGAAATACGCAGCCGGGTGCCGTCATCCACGCCCGCCGGAATTTTAATCCCCAAAACTTTCTCGCGCCGCACGCGCCCCTCACCATGGCAGTCAGGGCAAGGATCTCGATTCACCTGGCCCGTGCCGCCGCATTGCGGGCAGGTCCTGGAAACGGTGAAGAAGCCCTGCGAATAACGCACCTGGCCCCGCCCGCCGCAGGCGGGACAGCCCGCCATTTGCGAGCCATTCTTTGACCCGGATCCATGGCAGCTTGTACAGGTTTCGCTGCGAGGAATTTTTATCTTGGTATCGAGCCCGGAAGCGGCCTCTTCAAAGGCGATCTCTAGTTCATAACGAAGATCGGCCCCTCGCTCCGCGCGAACGCGCCGGCTGCGTCCACGTCCGAAAAGATCTTCCAGGTCAAAAAAACTGCCAAACAAGTCTTCGAACCCGGAGAATATGGTGGACGAAAAGTCGGGCGCCGCGCCTCCCGCGCCGCCTACCGCTGCAAAGCCAAAACGGTCGTACGCCGCCCGCTTGTCGGAATCGGCAAGCACGCTGTAGGCTTCTGTAATCTCCTTGAAACGCTCTTCCGACTCTTCTTTATTGTCAGGGTTGCGGTCAGGGTGATGCTGAAGAGCCAACCGGCGATAGGCGCTCTTGATCTCCTGGTCTGTCGCCCCGCGGCTCACGCCCAGCACTTCGTAATAATCGCGTTTCTGGTTCACTCAACCTTCCCCTTAATCAGAAACCATTCTCTTCGGCACATTCCCTTTGGGGCCACGCGCCAATCATTTTGACGCGGTGGTTTGTTAATCGCCTGTAACATCCACCGGCCCGCTTCCAGGCGTGCCTTTTGCCGGCGGCGCTGCCTTCCCTGCCGGGTTCACTGCAACCTTCACGATGGCTGGCCTCAGAAGGCGGTGCTTCAGCTTGTAACCCCGCTGAAGTTCCTCGACCACGGCATGGTCTTCGAACTTGTCCGTTTCAACCGTTTCAACGGCCTGGTGGACATGCGGATCAAAATTTTTCCCTTCACTTTCGACCGGAGCCAGCCCGGCCCGCTTCAGGACTTCCAGCAATTCCCTGTGGATTAACTCCATCCCCGTATAATACTTTTCCGGAACGCTGGCCTCGCGATGCTTCAGGCCACGTTCCAGCGCATCCAGCGTGGGAAGCAAGGCCCGGATCAACCCCATGGTTGCATGCTGAAGGAAATCTTCCTTCTCACGTTCAACGCGCTTGCGGATGTTCTCCAGTTCAGCTTGTTTGCGAACCAGGCGGTCAAAAAGTTCCTTTTTTTCCTCCAACAACTGCCGGTAAGCCACCGGAAGGTTGAGGGGAAGGCCTGCTTCAGGTTCTACCTCCGGCTTGCCGGACCTGTCGGCCGTGGCGCCCGCGGTGTTATCGAGCTCTTCGTTCAGGTTCTTCTCGTCTGTCATAGCTTGGCTATTTTATCCTGTCTCAAATTACAGTGAAACCCCCGATTTCCATGGGCTCACTGTCAGCTTGTTTGGGAGAACGCAGCAGAGAATCTTCAATTCACACTCAACAAGCGATTACAAAGGTGGGCGACATAATCAACAGTTGTCACAGCACGGTCGTATTCCATCCGAGTAGGACCGACCACTCCCAGAGCCCCCACGATCCTCGACCCGTACCTGAGAGGTGCAATCACCAGAGCGCAATGACGCATCTCATTGGCCGGGTTTTCTTTTCCAATCACGACCTGCACGCCCGTGCTTGAGGAGTGCAGGAACGATCCCAAAATATCGATCAGTTTGGTCCTTTCTTCAAAAGCCAGCAGCAACTGCCGGATATTGCGGACGTCTTCAAACTCGGGCCGATCGAGGATCCTTGCCGTCCCCTCGACAAACAGAGGAGCAAGTTCGTCGTGGCCCAGTGCCCCTTCCATCAAAAGCCTGCCCACGCTTTTTAAAAGATGATCGAAAAGCTCTTTGGCTTCCTCGATCTTCTTGAAAATCTCCAGCCGAATAGTCCTCAACGACCAACCCTGGAACTCCGCATTCAGATAGGCGGCGCTGTGGTCCAGGTCTTCCTGGCTGATGTCTTCATCCAGCCGCAGCACCTTGTTTTCAACCAGGTTGGGCTTTGAAACAATCACCACCAGCACACGCAGGTCGGGCAATTTGATGAACTTGATGTGTTCCAGCAGCTTCTCTTCGAGTGCCGGCCCCATTACCAGCCCCACATTGCTTGAAACCTCCGCCAGCACATGCGAGGCACGGGCCATAAGTTGTTCGTTAAGCACATCGTCTACATTGAGGCTTTCCTCGATAAATTTTGCCAGCGCCGGCGTCAGGCGCGCCAGTTGCATCAACCGGTCAACATAATACCGGTAGGCCTTGTCCGTCGGGACCCGGCCAGCCGACGTATGCGGCTGTTCCAGAAAGCCTTCGCTTTCAAGCTGCGCCATCACACTGCGGACCGTGGCCGAACTCAGCGACTCCCCGGTTTCGCTGGCCACAGCTTTTGACCCTACCGGCAGACCATTTGCGATGTAGCGGCGCACAATCGCCGATAAAACTTCGCAGTGCCTTTTTTCGAGGTTCGGTTCAGATCGCATTGCTCGATTGCTGGAGCAGGTAAAAGCACCCCTGTCCACGTTAACCCTACCTTATACTAGTCGGCAGGCCATACGGTGTCAATCATTTGCAGGACAATCCGCAACGCTTATCTCACTTACAAACAATTCAACGCCGGGTATCCACGCCACAAACGTTGCCGTGCTGTCAGCCGTGCCCTGCGGCCGTAAACCGGAGGTTCCGAATCGATTTTTGCCTTCAAATGTTTTCTCCAGCATGGCCAAGTTCGTTTTCGGGTTCGTTTCTTGTCAAGTGCGATTCTAAAGGACTTCCCGGCTTCGTTTTTGGGTTCGTTTCGGCTGACACGTGTAGCCTTCCCCTTTGTTTTCAATAACTTCTTGGCTTCGTTTCTGCAAAAACATGGTTTTTGTCCCACAATTTAATGGCCAAACCAGCCCTGTAATGTTTTCAGCCATTTACGGACATTCAAATAGGCCATGCAGACTGCCTATTTTTTCTGGGCTGCGCCCCGCCCGGCGCGACACTTTATAGGCTATCAAGGTAGCGTAGTGTTGTCGAGCAAATTCGCCGCACAAAAAAACAGCAGAAATTCCGCCGGAGCTTGCTTCGGAGGCTGGAAACCCCGTAGTTGGAGAGGCCGGCAAATGTCGGAGATCGGGCTCGGCCCCACGAAGAGAAGCTGAAGCAACGCGGCCGGTCAGGTGCCAATCCTCAGAACCCGGAATTCAGCAGGGTGAAAAGTCCGACTTTTTCGCCGAACTGAGAGAGAATGGAATGTGCGCTCATGGAAGTTCCGATGTGCCAACATGCAAGTCAGCGGAAGCGGGGCCGCCTCTTCCACGCTCGGGCGTTGCTCTTCCTCGGCTTGCTTGCCAGCGTGGGTGTACCCATGGCGCTTCCCTGCCCCTTTCATGCTAGCCCTGCGGAGCCGGGGAGATATCCGGCACAAGGTTCCAGTGCGGCTGCGGCACAAACCGCGTCTCAGGCGCCCCATTTTTCGCACCCTGCTTCAAGCCAGAACAAAGCTGAACAGGGCGGGACTGATACTTTGCTCGTCCTCGTGAATGACGAAAACGGCGTCGCTGTGCCGCTGGCTCGGGTTTACCTGGTGCAGCCTGATACCGAGCGGGTCGTAAATGGAGAAACAAATTACGCCGGGCGATACACTTTCAAGGACCTGGCGCCGGGCCGTTACCAATTGGTGGTGCAAAAGGAGGGTTTCTACGCTGTCCGATCCGACAATGTCGCTGTGGGAACGGTCCGGCGTACGGAAGTCACGTTGAATCGCGTCCGCGAGGTCCATCAGAGGGTAAATGTCGTAGCTTCGCCGATAGCCATCAATCCCGCCAGCACCGCTTCCACGCGTCGTCTGAGCGACACAGAAATCATGAACCTTCCGTACAACGTTCCGCGCGACATTCGTTACGCGCTGCCTTTGATTCCGGGTATCGTGCAGGACGCCACCGGGCAAATCCATATCGACGGCGCTCCTACACGGGAAATCCTCGACCGGTTGGATGGGTTCAACATCACCGACCCGGCAAGCGGCAACTTTGACGCCCGCGTGCCGGTAGACGCATTGCGATCAGTTTCTATCTATAGCAGCCGTTACCCCGCGCAATACGGTAAGTCCTCCGGAGGTGTGGTTGACCTTGAGACGGGTATGGGCGATGACCGTTACCGTTTTTCCGGCACCGACTTTGTACCGTCGATTGCGACTCACAAAGGTTTCCACCTCAACGGGTGGACCCCGCATGGCAGTTTTTCCGGCCCGATCAAGAAGGGTAAGGCGTGGTTCCTTGTGGCGCCGGAAAGCGAGTATGATCTGGAACTGATCAACGAGCTTCCGCCCGGAGCTGACAGCAACACAAAGTGGCGGTGGGGAGACCTTGCTAAAACCCAGATCAACCTGACCCCTTCAAATATTTTGACAACCGATTTCTTTTTCAATGAATTTCGAAGCGATCACACCGGACTTTCGCGCTTCAACCCGGTGGAAACAACCACCCGGCTCAACCAGTCCATCTACCATTTTTCGGCCATTGACCAGTTCACCCTTTCAAACGGCGCCCTGATGGAATATGGAATCGGCTTCAGCCGTTTTCATGTGGCGGAAATGCCGCAGGGATACGTTACGTATGTGTTGACGCCTGAAGGATCGAGCGGTAACTACTTTGAGCAAGCGGAGGCGCGCTCACAGCGCCTGCAGGTGATCGCCAATCTCATTGCACCCACGCTTAATAAATGGGGCGCCCACGAACTGAAGACGGGGCTTGACTTTGACCGGGTCACCGATCTGGAATCCTATAACCGGCACGGGATTTCGATCCTGCGCCAGGATGGGACCCTTTCCCGCACGGTCAGCTTTCCTGGAAATCCCACGATCGAGCAGGCCAACATTGAAACCGGCGTCTACGGGCAGGACCACTGGTCCATCGCGCGCGGTCTTGTACTCGACCCCGGCCTCAGAATTGAGTGGGACCGCATCGCGCCTGGCGCGCGCGTTTCACCGCGCGTGGCGGCCAGCTTTACTCCCTCGGCGGAAGACAATACGAAAATCGTGGCGGGCGCCGGCGTCTATTACGATGAATCCAACATCGACCTCTACACCCAGCCGCGCTCCGGGACTCGCATCGATTATTTCTATGACCCAACCGGCACCAGCCTGGTCCGGCCGCCGGTCCAAAGCGTTTTTCAGATCGACCGGCAAAACTTTGAAAAGCCCTGGGTCCTGAACTGGAGCGTGGGTGTCGAGCGCAAACTTCCTGCCCAGTTTTTTTTGCGGACGGAATATCTGCAGAAGCGCGGCTATGACCAATGGACGTATGTGAACCCGTGCGCGGGGCCGCAGGGCTGCTTTACCGGCCAATTCTCCATGGAAAGTACGCGCCGCGACCGTTATGACGCGGTGGACGTAGCCGTGCGTCGCCGTTTCCAGAAAGGGCACGTTATTTATGCCGCCTTCACACACTCAACCTCACGTTCCAATGCGGTGCTGGATTTCAACGTGCTCAATCCCTATTTCAGCTTGCAGGGAGGTGGCCCGCTGCCCTGGGGCACGCCCAACCGCATCGTTTCCTGGGGGATCCTGCCTCTGATCAGGGAATTCGATCTTGCCTACACCTTGGACTGGTACCAGGGATTTCCTTTCAGCGTCGTCAATGAGAACCAGGAGTTGGTGGGCGCTCCTGACCGCCTGCGCTATCCTGCCCACTTTTCGCTGAACATGGCGCTCGAGCGGCGCATTTCACTTTTCGGCTTTCGATGGCAGCTCCGCGCCGGCTTTGACGATATTACGGACCGCCACAATCCTTACTCCGTCGACAACAATATTGACTCGCCCACCTATCTGACCTATGGCAGCACCGGCGGCCGTTCATTGACGGGGCAGCTGCGGCTGCTGGGCAGGAATTAGTCCGGATTTCTCACCAAATAGGCGGCATTGTTCGGGGGTGACGCCAATTCGGTGTTTTGGGGAGGCGTTTTGGGGGCGGGCGCGGGCCGAACGGGACAAGGGTGCGTTTTTTGCTCTATCCGGACTGACAAGGGGTC